>DEFO01000047.1:62046-101285 GCA_002350805.1 Prevotella sp. UBA2850 | reverse complement strand
TTAATGCCTAATTGGAGTGTATTTAATGCCTAATTGGAAAATGACCCCAATCTGACCTTCAATCGACCCTTAGCATGACCCAGAATATGACCCTCAGTATGACCGAAAATCTGACGACCAGAATCCGAACGACGGTATGAGTTCAACCCGTATTCGAGCCTCGAATTAGCTCGCTTTTAGGAGTTCAGCGAACTATAGAAAATGCGAATAATACTTTCATTTTTGTCTTTTTGTGAGTTTCTGAAAAACAAAAGCGAAAAACACAATACTGTTTTGAAACAAAATCGTTATATTTGCAGAAAGTTAAAACACAAAAAACAAACCACTTATGAAGAAGAGTATCCTTTTGACAATCTGTTTATTGGCTACTGTTTGTGTATGGGGCCAACCCCGCTACGACATGAGCAAACTGAAACGTGAGGCATTGAACCGTGGTGTCATCGCCATTCGCAACGGCAACCAGGTCATTGTCAGCTGGCGCACCTTGTCGACAGACAAAGTGGGCGAGCCGTTCGACATATACCGTAACGGACAGAAGCTGAACAAGAAGCCACTGACGAAAGGCGGTACTTTCTTCACCGACGAGCAACCTCTCAGCACTGATGCCACCTACGAGATTCGCGGGGGTGGTAAAAACGGCACCTACACGCTGCAGGCCGGCTCGCCCGACGGCTATCTGCCCATTGCCATCAATAAGCCTGCCGACGGTATTTCGCCCGACGGGCAGCGCTACACCTATCATGCCAATGACGCCAGCATCGGTGATGTGGATGGTGACGGACAGTATGAGATATTCTTGAAGTGGGACCCCTCGAATGCCAAAGACAATATGTTTGCCGGATTTACTGGAAACGCCTATATCGACTGCTACCGGCTGGATGGTACACAACTGTGGCGCATCGATCTGGGAAACAACATCCGCACAGGTGCTCATTACACACAGTTTATGGTATACGACTTCGATGGCGACGGTCGTGCAGAAATGATGGTGAAGACGGCCGACGGGACTGTTGACGGACAAGGCAAGGTGATTGGCAACGCCACGGCCGACTGGCGCTATGGCATCGCCGCCATCAAGGCCGATCCGGAGGCTTACAAGCAGAAACTGGAACAGCAACGGCAGCGGCAACGCGAACGTCAGCGCGAGTGGATGGAGAAAGAGAAGAACCTGCCTGAGGGGCTGACAAAAACAGAGATACACAACATGAGGCGCAACTTCCTGAGCGCAGAGATGAATAGCGACAACAAGACAGGACGCATCATGGACGGACCGGAATACCTGACCGTTTTCAACGGACTGACAGGGGCTGCCATGGCGACGGCCGACTATGTGCCAGAGCGGGGCAACACGGGCGACTGGGGCGACGACCACGCCAACCGTTCGGAGCGCTATCTGGCCGCCGTGGCCTATCTCGACGGTGTTCATGCCAGTGGCATCTTCTGCCGCGGCTACTATACCCGTACGGTGATTGCCGCCTGGGACTGGGACGGACTGCAGCTGACCAACCGCTGGACATTCGACACCAACAACCCGCAATGGGCCAGCTATGCCGGACAGGGCAACCACAACCTGCGCGTGGCTGATGTAGACGGTGACGGCTGCGACGAGATCACCTATGGCTCAATGGCAGTCGACAACGATGGAACAGGACTCTACAACACCGGCTTCGGCCACGGCGACGCCATGCATCTGACCGTCTTCGACCCCACCAGCGACCGGCTGCAAGTATGGGATTGCCACGAGAACCGCCGCGACGGCAGTGACTTTCGCGATGCCCGCACCGGTGAGGTCATCTTCCAAATCAAGAGCAACGAGGATGTGGGCCGCTGCATGGCTGCCGACATCGACCCTACCAACCCCGGACTGGAGATGTGGAGCAGTGAGAGCGGAGGCATACGCGACATCAAAGGCAATCTGGTGACACCGAAGAAGCTGGTAGACACGAGCATAGACGACGGCGATGACAATGCCCTGCGCATTCGTGGAGCGCGCATCCCTACCAACTTCGGCATCTGGTGGGATGGCGACCTGCTGCGCGAGATGCTCGACAACGGGACAGTGAGCAAATATGACTGGACCACAGGCCGCATGCAAATGGTACAGCGGTTCCATGGGGCACAGTTCAACAACGGCTCGAAATCGAATCCCAACCTGTGTGCCGACATCATTGGCGACTGGCGCGAGGAAGTGCTCACCCGCAACCGTGAGAGCAGCGAGCTGCGCCTCTATGTGAGCCCCATCGCCACCGACTACCGCATGAACTGTCTGGAGGAAGACATACCCTACCGGCTGAGCGTTGCGGCACAGAACACAGCCTACAACCAGCCCACACAAACGGGATTCTATCTGGGGCCAGACAAAACCGTCAACCCATTCTTGAAATAACACGACTCTTTGAAGTTGCTAAGAAGTAAAGCCAATAAAAAACCATCAAGCTATGAGACATCACATGCGCCAAACAGCTATCTGCCTACTACTTGCTGCGGTTACTGGTATACATGCCCAGCAAGTGAACGACAACAACACACCGTTGCATCTTATGAAACCTGCCTACCGGCTGCCCTATGGCATTCCCAAGGCCGACGAGGTGAAGCAGACTATCGACCGGGTGCTCAACTACATTACCGAAGAGACGCCTGCCGTCGTCATCAACAGTAAAACGGGCAAGACCGTCGACAGACTGAAAGACATCGACGAGTTCTCACAACTGAAACAAGGCGGTTTCCGGCTCACCAGTTATGAGTGGGGCGTCACCTATTCGGGCGTGCTGGCCGCCTACGAGGCCACTGGCGACCCCACGTACCGCGACTATGTGTATACCCGTCACCGTCTGCTAGCCGACATTGCGCCATGGTTCCAGAAGATATACCAGAAAGGCAAGAAAATAGACGGTAATGTGCGCCGCGTCATCGACCCACACGCCCTCGACGATGCCGGAGCCGTGTGCGCATCGATGATCAAGGCCCGTCTGAAAGATGCCACGCTGCCTGTCGATGCCCTCATCAAGAACTATGCCGACTACATCATGAACAAGGAATACCGACTTGCCGACGGTACGTTTGCCCGCCTGCGCCCACAGAAGAACACCGTCTGGCTCGACGATATGTTCATGGGCATTCCCGCGCTGGCCTACATGGGGAAATACACCGGCGAGCAACGCTACTACGACGAGGCTGCCCGTCAGGTGATGCAGTTTGCCAGCCGTATGTTTGTGCCCGAAAAAGGACTCTTCCGCCACGGATGGGTGGAAGATATGCAGCCCCACCCCGCCTTCCACTGGGGCCGCGCCAACGGATGGGCCATTCTCACACTCTGCGAGGTGCTCGACGTATTGCCTGACAACCACCCACAGCGCACCGACATCATGAACCTGCTCAGAGCTCATGCCACCGCTCTGGCTTCTCTGCAGCATCACGATGGGGCATGGCATCAGTTGCTCGACCGTGCCGACACCTATCTCGAGACCTCGGCCACAGCCATCTACACCTATTGTCTGGCCCATGCCATCAACCAAGGGTGGCTCGATGCCAAAGCCTTCGGCCCCGTAGCCCTGCAAGGCTGGCACGCCACAGCCGCCGCCGTCAATGAGCGCGGACAAGTGGAGAATGTATGTGTTGGAACGGGTATGGGCTTCGACTCCTCCTTCTATGCCTACCGTCCTGTTCATGTCATGGCTGCCCACGGCTACGGCCCAGTCATTTGGGCTGGAGCCGAAATCATCCGTCTGCTCAAACTGCAGCATCCAAAGCTGAACGATAGTGCCGTGATGTTCTACGACCAGGAGGTGCCCACCCAGCAACCCATCTTCAACTACGACGGCAGCATCAGGTTCTGAGCGACTTTAGGCATTATGTGCTGATCAGCAGAACATCCGCCTGTTACATCCAATAAGATGCAGCAGGCGGATGCTTTTGTGATTCAGGAGTCTACTCCTCATCCTTAAAGAAGCTTCCCAGGGGTACGGTCTCACCATTTTGCACAGAGCAATTGTAACGTACACGTGCCTTTCGCTCACGAACAAACATGGCCTTGGTGCTCACAGCGTCCTCAGTAAAGTCCATGTGCTCGTCGATGCACATAGAGTGTGCCATGCCCTCGACATCGAGATTGTCAGTCCCTATGAGGGTGAAGGTCCACTTCTGCTGCTTGAGTTTCTCGATGAGGTTGCGCACCATCTGCAGGTTCCACTCAGTAGAACAGTTCTCTGCCCCATCAGTAATGATAGTGACCAGCACATGGTCGTTGGGACCTACCTGGGCGTTGAGCTTCGAGACGGTCTTGCCAATGGCATCGTAGAGGGGAGTGGCAGCACAGGGATTGTAGGCTTTCCACGAAAGGTCGTGCGTGTCGCGGGCCAGCGCATCATCGTAGTGCCACTTCATGTGGTCGCTATCGAAAGTGACAAGGGTGACATGCTGTTCCGTATCGGGGAAATTCTGTTGCATGCTCCTGACCGTAGACAGGGTTTCGTTCATGCCTGAGAAGGCTTGCTTGCGGATGACTGACATTGAACCGCTTTCGTCGACAATGATAAGATTGAATACTTTTTTCATGACTTTACTTTTTAAAAATGGTGAATATTTATTTTTTAGGAGTGTAGGAGTGAAGGAGTGTAGACAATGGTCTTTAGGAGTTTGGGAGTTTGGACAATAGTCTTGCCTCTTGATCCTTGAACTTGGAACCTTGAACTTGGAACCTTGAACTTGGAACCTTGAACTTGGAACCTTGCACACTTACTATCACTCTCTTTATTATCTTAAAAGAGAATCGGAAAGAAAAATTAAGGGGGAATCGAAAAAAAATTGTATTTTTGTCATCAGAAACCAAAAAACAGTATTCATGCTCAGCGACAAAGACATCATTGCGGGATTCCGCAGAGGCGACAGCCACATCTTCCGACAGTATTTCTATGAGTACTGTCATGCCGCCTACTATATGCTCGACAAGAAATATGAGCTCAGCCGTAAGCAGAACCTCGACTTCATGTCACTGGCTCACCAGTATGCTATCTACCTGATGGAACACGACTGGAAGCCGCTGGAAGACCGCGCCCCAAGTGTGTCGCTGCGCACATGGATGATCAACGGATTCCGCTTCATTGCACTCGATGCGCTGAAATGGTATCAACGCGAATATGGGTCGCTATCCTTCGAGGAATACCTGAGGTCGTTTGATACCAGCCAGAACCTGAGGTTGAACTTCAACAAGATGATGCTGGAGATATGCGACACGATGCCATTGGACCGTAAGTCGAGAACCATCTTGACCATGCTGCTGATTAACGGATTTAAGGCAAAAGAGGTGGCGGCGCAACTGGGCATCACGCCTGCAGCAGTATCACAACACCTGAACAAGTTGAAAGAGGAATACATCATACCTTATTTCAGGAAGAACTTCGACATGGATTTCGACATGCCTGAGGTGATGGACGTGGAGAGCGTGGTCTATGGAGAAGCCATGCCCGTCAGCGAGAGAATGGTCCTGCCAACTGCCACGATGGGGGACATTCTCACCCACAGTATCAACGTAGAATCTCAAGAAGACAGAGATATGGAAAAGAAGAGAACAACGCCGGCATTCATCAACGAACTGGCTCCAGGAGAGATTTTTGTGTTTGGCAGTAACCTACGCGGCATGCACGGCGGCGGTGCTGCCTATGTGGCCTACCGTAAGTTTGGCGCCATCATGGGACAAGGTGTGGGGTTGCAAGGCAACAGCTACGCCATCCCCACCATGCAAGGTGGCGTAGAAACCATCAAACCCTATGTTGACGAGTTCATCGACTTTGCCCGCCAGCATCGGGAACTGACATTCCTGGTGACAAGAATAGGCTGTGGCATCGCAGGCTTTACCGACGAAGAGATAGCCCCTCTCTTTGTCTCTGCCCACGATGAAGCGAATATTGTGCTGCCCGAAGGGTGGTAAGACGGTCGTCTTATTCAATAGCTGTCGCAGGGCGTCGGACTCATAGCGAACTCGAGGGTTCCGCCTTTCACCAATTGACGGAAGGCGATGCGGGGAGTATGCAATGTCGTTCCATTGAACTTGAACTGGCTGACATAGTCGTTGCCCTTGCCACTGTCTTTGGTACGGATGACGAGCTTTGAACCAGGATAATAACGCTTGTTCAGGCGGATGGTAATGCGGTCGAAGAGCGGACTGCCCAGTCCGAACGAGGGTTGGGCTGCGGTCAGTCCTGTCACATCGAAGAGTCCAATGGATGAGATGACATACCATGCGCCCAGCTGTCCCTGGTCTTCATCCTGACCGTAGCCGTAACCATGAATGCCGTCGGTTCCATAAAACTCATTGAGAATGGCGCGGACCCACTTCTGCGTGAGCGACGGTCGACCGGCCTCGTTGAAGAGCCAGGAGATGTGCAGACAAGGTTGGTTGCCCTGATTGTAGAGAGTGCGCAGTCCGGCAAAAGCGTCGATGTTCTGGCCACCACTGAAAAGCTGAGGCCGCGAGAGCGTGAAGATGCTGTCGAGGCGGGCATTGAACACATCGGCTCCCACCTTACTGACGAGTGTAGGCACATCATGGGGCACATAGAAAGTGTACTGCCAGGCGTTACCCTCCTGAAAACCGCGCCACACCTGCATGGGGTCGAAATGAGAGATGAATTGGCCGTCTCTCAGCCGCGGACGCACGAAGTTTGTTGACGGGTCGTAGATGCGCTCCCACCCTTTGGCAAGATTTAGCAGCAGCTTGGCATCTGCCTCATGGTGAAGTTGCTGCGCCATTTGTGCCGTAGCCCATGCCTGAAATGCATACTCTAGTGTGTGGGAGGCAGAGAAATAGAAGGTCTCGTCGGGACCTTCGTCCGCCATAACATGTGGTACATAGCCGTAGGCCACAAACTGGTCCGTATCGCTCTTGCCTGCTCCCTGTGGACGGTTGGCTCCTTCCAACTCATTTTTCCGACAAGCCTCGTAGGCCAACGGCACATCGAAATCGCGGATGCCACAGGCATAGGCAGCTGCTATCAGGAGCGAGAGCTGGTTTGTTCCCACTCCACTCACAAAGCGCGAGTTGGCCAAACCGTCGCCCAGCCAGCCGGCATCCTGATAGACTTGCAGATGGGAGGAGATGAAATCGCTCACATGTTCGGGATAAGCCAGGAGCCACAACTGCGTGAGGTTCCACTGACCACCCCACATGGCATCGGTATTATACATATTGTGAGCAGGACGGCCGTTCTTCTGTGCCACACGTCCTACGCTTCCATCATGACGAGGATAGTCGCCATTGACATCGCTGCAGATGCCCCTACCCAGCAACGCATGATACAGACCTGTATAGAATTTCACTTTGTCGGCCTCGCTCTTACCTTCGACTGCCAAACGACCCAAATGCTCATTCCAGCAACGCTCAGCCTCGCGGCGCACACGGTCGAAGCTCTTACCTGCAGCCTCAGTCTCGCGGTTGAGACGAGCATTGGCAATGGAGGTGTAGCTGATGCCTATCTTCACGGTCACCTGCTCGCGCTCACGGGTATGCTCGCGCAAACGGGTAGGAAAGGTCAGGTAGAGACCAACACCCACACCACGACCTTCGCGTTGCAGGGGTTTTTGCAGATGGCCGTTGAAGACGCCATAAGTTGTTGGTTGCTTGTCGGTTTCGGCTGAGAAATAAATAGGAACTTCAGCACCCGGCTGGTAGTGTTTCACATATTCGGGCAAGGTAACGACATAGCCTTCGATGGTGCCATCGTCGTTCAGGCGGACAAAGGCGTCTTTCACCTCTCCGCTCTCACCCATGCGCGTACCAATGCTGAAAAGGATATGGCTCTCGTCGGCGGCAGGAAAGGTGAAGCGCTGATAAGCCACACGAGATGTAGAGGTAAGCTCTGCGCGGATAGAGTAGTCCTCCAGCGTCACAGAGTAATACCCTGCAGTAGCCGTCTCGTCGTCATGACTGAAACGCGAGCGGTAGCCTTTGCGCTCCAGGGTGTCGGTGGGCATTCCGGGCTCGGTGACCAGCTTTCCAGTCGTGGGCATGAGCGTGATGCCGCCCACCTGGAACTCATGAACACAGGGGAATCCCTCTATTGAGCGGTCGCGATAGTCATAGCCCGTGGCCTGCCATCCGTCTTTATTGCCCAAATGGCCGTTGGTCGATGGTCCTGGCTTCGCCATCCCGAAAGGCAATGCTCCCGGTGCAAAATGAAAATAACGGCAATGAGCCGTACCGATGCGCGGTTCTACATATTTGGTGAACGAGGGTTTGGCCAGGGTCTGACAAGCCAACGACATGCAGCAGGCAACGACGAGCAACAACCTACAGTTCATCTTTTGCTTTCTTTACCGCCTCATGCGTCCAGTTGCGCAAGAACTGGAGCACGCGGCCCTGATGATAGCCCTTGCCCTCTTCTAGCATGCCTGAATCCTGCGTGTGCAACACATGCCCTTCCTCGTCGAGCACCACCAGCACGGGGAACCCGAAGCGCACAGGATTGCCCAACCGCTTGAGCAGCGCGCGGGTCATCTGCAGCTGTTCGGCAGCCTTCGACTTTCGGGGATGGTAGTTCACATGAATGTAGACATAGTTGTCGGCTATCGCCTTACTGACCACTGAGTCGCGGGTGATGTAATCGGCCAACAACAGGCACCATGGGCACCAGTTGCCGCCCAGCTGCACAATGACATGCTTCTGTTGCGCCCGGGCCTTAGCCAATGCCTGGTCAATCTGCTCCAGCGGGTTGACGCTCTCGTCGTAAACTTTCGGTAGTGGTGACTGGGCATAGGTGAATGCGGAAAACACAAGAGCCAGCACCATGGTTGTCATTCTGTTCTTCATTGTCATGTTTGGATAAAAAGGGTTGGAACACTTATTCAGACTTGCGGCGATAGACCACAATACCCACAATGATGAGAACTACAATAAAAGCTATATTATACCACTCCATATTGAAATAATTATAAACGTTTGACTTCAAAAAACGATCCGCCTTCAATCACTCTACTATGAGTATACGGTATCACTCCACTATGAACTTGCGATATCATTCCTCCATGAGTTTACGGTAGCGGATGCGCTTGGGTTCCTCAAGTCCCAGGCGCTGGGCTTTGTTCACCTCATACTCGGTGTAACTGCCCTCGAAGAAGAACACCTGTCCGTCGCCCTCGAAGGCCAGGATATGGGTGCAGATACGGTCGAGAAACCAACGGTCGTGGCTGATAACGACGGCACAGCCGGCAAACGACTCCAAGCCTTCCTCCAAGGCACGCAGCGTGTTCACGTCGATGTCGTTAGTAGGCTCATCGAGCAATAGCACATTACCCTCCTGCTTCAGGGCCACAGCCAGTTGCAGACGGTTGCGCTCACCACCTGACAGCACAGCACATTTCTTCTCCTGATCGGCACCGCTGAAGTTGAACCGCGAGAGGTAGGCTCTCACATTGACGTCGCGGCCGCCCATGCGGATGGCCTCGTTGCCCTGGCTGACCACCTGGTAGTCACTCTTATTGGGGTCGATATCCTTGTGCTGCTGGTCCACATAACTCAGTTTGACGGTCTCGCCTACCTCGAATGATCCAGCGTCTACCTGCTCCAATCCCATGATCAAGCGGAAGAGCGTGGTCTTACCAGCGCCATTAGGCCCGATAACGCCTACAATACCATTCGGCGGCAGCATGAAGTTGAGGTCGCTGAAGAGGGTCTTCTCGCCGAAGGCCTTCGCCACATGAATGGCTTCGATGACCTTATTGCCCAGTCGCGGACCGTTGGGAATGAAGATTTCGAGTTTTTCCTCCTTCTGCTTCTGCTCCTCGTTGAGCATAGTCTCATAAGAGTTCAGACGGGCCTTACCCTTGGCGTGACGGGCTTTAGGCGCCATGCGCACCCACTCGAGCTCGCGCTCCAAAGTCTTTCTGCGCTTCGAAGCCACCTTCTCCTCCAAAGCCAGTCGCTGGCTTTTCTGTTCCAGCCACGATGAGTAGTTGCCCTTCCAGGGAATGCCCTCGCCCCGGTCAAGTTCCAAAATCCACTCAGCCACATCGTCGAGGAAATAGCGGTCGTGGGTGACGGCAATCACCGTGCCCTCGTATTGCTGCAGATGCTGCTCCAACCAGTCTATTGACTCTGCGTCAAGGTGGTTGGTAGGCTCGTCGAGCAACAACACATCGGGTTTCTGCAACAGCAGACGGCACAAAGCCACACGGCGGCGCTCACCACCCGAGAGGTTCTCCACGCTCCAGTCGCCCGGCGGACAGTTCAGGGCGGCCATGGCGCGCTCCAGCTTCGAGTCCATATTCCAAGCGTCGGTGGCATCGATAATGTCCTGCAGCTCAGCCTGCCGGTTCATAAGCTTTTCCATCTTGTCGGCGTCCTCATAGTATTCAGGCAAGCCAAACTTCACATTAATCTCGTCGTATTCGGCCAGGGCATCGTAGACGTGCTGCACGCCTTCCATGACATTCTCTTTCACCGTTTTCTGCTCGTTCAGGGGCGGGTCCTGCGGCAGATAACCCACGGTATAGCCGGGGCTCCACACTACGTTGCCCTGATACTGCTGATCGAGGCCGGCAATGATTTTCATGAGCGTCGACTTACCAGCACCATTGAGGCCAATGATGCCGATTTTGGCTCCATAAAAGAAACTCAGGTAGATGTTCTTGAGCACTTGTTTCTGGTTCTGCTGAATGGTCTTGCTCACTCCGACCATCGAGAAAATAATCTTTTTGTCGTCTACTGTTGCCATGATAAATGCGTTTTATTTTGCAAATATACAAAAAATCACACACATCACAAACGGTTGCGACGAAAAAAGCACACGCCTTATCTTCTGCGGCCTCCAAAACCGCCTCGTGGGCCGTTACCACGCTGGCCTCCGAAGCCACCCTGGCGACCTTGTCCGAAACCTTCAGGCCTGCCCCACTCGCCTCGTCCGCCCCACTCGCCGCCGCCACGCCGACCGCCGCCGAAGAAGTTCATGCGATAGCTGACGTGCAACATGGCATAGGTGGTCAGCGAGTTCACCTCACGGTCGGTCCAGCCATTGGCGTTCACTTGCCGCGAGAAGTTGGTCTGCTCGTGCAGGATGTCGTACCATTGTAGCATGACTGTGAGTTTCTTTCCCCTGAGAAAGCTGTGCGAGAGTTGTGCGTTCCATATCAACTCATTGGTATTGAGTGTTTTATCGCTATATCCCCGTTTGCTGTACATGTGTATGTCGGTCGAGAGGTCGGTGCCCCAAGGGAAGGTGATGCGGGTGTTGGCACCATACGAGAAGTTCCACGTGGTGAGGTTGTTCGAGGCCTGCAGACGGTTTTCGGTATGTGCATAGGTGGTACTGCCGTTGAGCGAGAGATTGAGCCAGCTGTTGCGGAAACTCAGCGAGACATTGGGCGAGAGGTTGTAGGTGTGGGTGACATTGCGGTCGGGCACCGCCGTACGGTTGAGGTTGACATATCCCACATGATGGTCGTAGCCACCCTGCATCGAACCGCTAATATCCCAGCGGTTGAGGGTGTCGAGGGCGAGGTTGAACATCATGCCCAGGTTGGCTCCCCAGTTACCATTGATATTCTCGGGGCGGCTAATGCGTCCGCCGGTATGCTCGTTGTAGGTCACCACATTGCCAATTGAGTTGCTGGTGCGGCGCAGGCTAGCATTGGTGTTGAAGCTCCAGTGGCGGCTGGCCTTGGGCACTACCAGTCCTGTGCTGTCGGTGATGAGTTGCATGCGTCGCTGGAGCATGTAGTTGATGTTCATGTTGGTGGTAAACGACGGTTTCAGCCCCGGGTTACCCATAGTGATGGAGAGCGGATTGGTGTCGTCGTAAATGTCGAGCAACTGAGTGATGGAGGGTTGCGAGCTCGAGCCCCTCACCGACACGCGCAAGTTGGACTGCGGGTTGAATCGGCAGCTGAGGTCCATGGTGGGCGACACATTGGTCACTGTGCGCACGGTATCGATGGGAATGCCCAGGTATTGCTGTACGAAGTGCGAGCGTTGTGGCTGCACCGACACGCCCACATTAAGATTGTATTTCTGACGGTTAAGTCTGAGTTGAACATCCATGTTGTGGCCATGCTCCGTGCGCTCGGAGTAGCGGCTGAGGGCATCGCTGAGGTAACTCTCGTAGGGGTTGTCGAGATAACCGAACAAGCGTGTCCAGTCGCGATACTGCTGCAACACGTCATTGAAGGCCTCATCCGTGTAAGCAGGGAAGTCGTAGGTCGAGGGGTCGCTTTTCTGATGGCTATACTGGTAGCGGTAGTTGAGTTGCAGGTAGATGCCCTCCTGTCCCATCATGCGTCGTTGCATCCCGCCGAAGCCACCTTGCCCGCGGCCGAAGGGACCCCATCCCTGCTGTTGGGTATTCGGTGTTTCTTTCCGCTTAAAGATATAAAGAGGTTCGGTGTAGGCGACTCCCGCTGACCAACTGAAATGATCCGATGGCGACAACGTGTAGCGGTTGGTCTGATAGGTAGAGTCGTTGCCCGTCTGGTCGGGTGTCAGGTAGAGGTGAACAGCTGAGAGACTCGCGTTGCGATTGGTACCGTCGCGATAGCTGACATTCGAAGTGAAAGCCACATTGCGCCCTTTGCTGCCCATGCGGTGGTAGAGTTGCAACTGAGTGCTCAGGTTCTTGTTACTGCCGTAGCTGCCGGCTTTGTTCTGTCGTGCGTTCACGATGAGTCCCTGATTGTCCTTCTCGTTCATTCCCTCGGTGCTCAGCGGGTCGTCCACATAGTCGAAGGGATTGGCGTTGAAACTGGCCGAGGTGGCCTGGCTGCGGCTGTCGTTGGTGGTAAAGCTGAGGTTGGGTCGGAGCGAGAGAGTAGTGCGCTGGTCGATGTTCCATTGCAAGTTCATGTTGGCGGTCCAGTTGTTGTTGCGCGAATAGCTTTGGTTGACGCTATTGGTGAAGGCGCCACCTCGCGTATTGACGAAGTTCTCTGCGCCAGTACGGTTCCAGTTGTCGGCATCGCTGTGCGACCATGTCACACGTCCGTTCACCTTCAAGTCTTTGTCGTTCTCGTAGCTCACGTCCAAAGCTGCCGTCTTCGAGTGGCGCTGCCCGTCGTTATTGCCTCGTCCTCGTCCGCCGCGCCCAGAGAAGTTGCGGTCGTTCACGTTGTTAGCATTTCCCATGAACGTATATCGAGTGGCACCGAAAGGCTTCATTGCCGTCAGTCGCACTCCGTAGCGTCCCTTCGTGCCAATGCCCACATCGGGGTTCATCTGCAGTCCGTTGCGCATGCTGCGCTTGGTGACAAACTCGAGCACGAAATCGTCATTGCCATCGTCGACGCCCGTCATGCGGGACAGGTCGCTCTTCTCGTCGTAGGCTTTCACCTTGTCCACCACATACGAGGGCAGGTTTTTCATCACGGCATCGTTGTTGCCCGTCATGAAGTCGCGGCCGTCCATCTTGAATTTCTTCACACTCTTGCCGTTGATAGTCACCGAGCCACTGTCGTCGACCTTCGCTCCTGGCAACATCTCGACCAGCGACTCAATGACCGACCCCTCGGGCACCCTGAAGGCATCGGCATTGTAGACCACTGTATCGTCTTTGATAACCATCTTAGGAATATTGGCTGTCACCACGGCCTCGCTGATCTGCACCGTCTGAGCCTTCAGCTGCAAGTCGCCCAGCACCTGTGTACGCCCGCTGGTTTTCACAAAGCTTTTCGTCAGCCGCTCATACCCCAGAAACGACGCTCTCAGCACATAGCTTCCTGCCGCCACACTGCTAAACGAGAAGCGTCCCTGCCCGTCGGCGAGCGTACCTGCCACGAAGGTAGTGTCAGCACGACCGTTCCGGTTCGTCTGCGTCTTGTATAGCTGAAGAGTGGCTTTCTCCAAGGCCTCGCGGCTCTCTTTGTCCACTACTCTGCCCGTGAGCACGTCGGTTTGTGCGATGGCAGAGCTGAGGGCCGTCAGCAGCAGGAAAACAATAATAATTGATTTATGTGGGTGCATGAGTCTTTGTATTGCGTGATATTGATGGATGACAATACTTTGACGTCACTCATACACCCATCGTTTAATCTACATTATCGCTAATTAACGTTTTTTCAATTCTCAATCTTCAATTCTCAATCTTCAATTCTCAATCTTAAGCCGGCAAAACCATTATCCATCATGCATTATGCATTTGAATTATAAATTATGAATTATAAAAGCGCGTCTATCCACCCCATCAATGCCACGAGCGAGGCATTCCAGTTGATGGCTATCTCATTGGAGGCATAGGAACTCTGATGGTCTACATACGACTCATCGGGGAACCGGTTCGGATAGACCAGCCCTCCCATGCCTTTGTCTTGCTGATCGGGATTTGGACCGCCCACCAGCATACCCGGCATCGGGGCTTCCACGCCATCGGAGGCCGACAGACGATGGTGGGGATGCTGCGGACTGCGTACACCGAACCCCGTCACATAACAATAGCCCGTGGCATTGCGCCCAAGCAGATAGTCGGCATTCTGAAGAGCATAACGGCGATAGCGCCCCTCCTCCACATAACGGTCGGCATAGAGCAGCGCCAGAGCTCCCCCACAACAGTTCTCGGCAAGACAGCCCCAGCCGAAATCGCCTGCCTGATTGCCAAAAGGCGACTGGAAACACGATGTGGGCACCTGAGCCACGGCTGTCTCTGCATACTCCCGCAACTGAGCCAACAGCACCTGCCGCAGGTCACTCTCAGAAGACGCCAACCACGCATAGACAGCCAGTCCTGCCACATTGCCCCAAGTGGGCACCGTGAAGCGGTCGGGCATCATGGTGCGCGCATCGGCGAGATAGCGCTTGTCGGCAGTCAGCAAATACAGTTCGGTAGCCGCCCAGAACCGCTCATCGCCGGCATAGTTGTCTCCATAAGTACCCGTGTTGACGGCCGGCTGGTAGGTCTTGTTCATCTCATCCTGCTGATAGTACGCATCTGGATGAGCCAGCGCCCACTGGTAAGCACGACGGGCTGCCTGCTCTGCCTGCGACGAGAACAGAGGATAGTCGGCGTTACCACGCATCAATCGTGCCGCAAGGGCCATGACGGCCGCAAAGTCGAGCGTGGCAGTGACACTCTTGGCCACCACATAGCGGAGCTGATGACAGTCGGCTGGACTGACAAATGCCTCAAAATCGGGAGTTGTGAGCTTATGATATACACCTCCGTCAAAGGGGTCTTGCATGGTGAGCATCCAGCGCAGGTTGAACATCATCTCGTCCAACAAGTCGGGCGTCGCGTTACGGCTTTCTGGGATATGTGTGTCCAACCGCGCGAAATAGTCTTTATTCTGCTCGTAGGCATGAAGCATAAGCCCTATCGAGAAGGCGGAGTTGACGATATATTTATTGTAGTCGCCTGCATCATACCAACCCAGCGGCGACTTGATGAAACTGCCTGCCGGGCGACCTTCCGACGCTGCCGAGGGATGTATCACCACCAGTTGGTCGGGATGGCCTCCCCGGCGGGCGTACACACCGGCATAGTCAGCCACAATGGGCGTACCGCTACGCATCAGGTAGAAAAGCTTGAGTGCAGCCACCGACAGTTCATGATAGGCATGGGGGCGCACGCAGAAGTCGGTCTTCACCTGCTGAGCTCGAAGAGTGTAAGTGCCTGGTGTCCGGAGGGCAGAGACATCGATCACGGCGCGCTCCTTGCCCGACCAGGGAGAGACAGCCACCCTGCTTACCACCGGACAGAGCACCACCTTGCCTACGGCATCGGTCACCTGCAACGTGGCATTGGATCTCACACCCTCTATAACTATAACTTTTTCTTCGCCAGGCAGATAGCCTATCTGATTGTAGAACACCTTCACTTCTGGCTGGGCTGACATCTTGATGGTACAAAGCAGCAACCCCAGCAACATTGTTATTCTCATGATGATAGCTTTATCTAGTTTCGTGAATGGAAAAACGTTCTCACTTTCACTCCCGCCCATTTACCTTGCAAGACGGTAGATGGCCTCCATGTCGGCTGCGTCAAGCACCTTAAAGCTGCCCGTGGTGGCAGTATAGTCGCGGCTGCACTTGCGCACCATCTCGCGTATCTCATCGTCGGTAATCTCGCGGCCTATCAGCTCATGGATATTCACAGGCATACCTATCGAGCGATAAAACATTTCCATGGCTTCAATGCCACGCAGGGCAGTGCCCTCAGGGTCGGTGAAATCGTTGGGAATGCCCATCACGTTGACGGCAAACTTCACAAACCGGCTTATATTCTCATGACACACGTAGCGCGCCCAGCTGGGCCAGATAGCAGCCAAGCCGGCTCCATGGGTGACATCGAACATACCGCTGAGCTCATGTTCCAACTGGTGGGTAGCCCAGTCGTCGCGCATGCCGCACCCCGTCAGACCGTTGTGAGCCACACTGCCGCCCCACATAATCTGCGCACGGTTGCGATAGTCATCGGGCTGGCGCAAGACGGCATACACACAGTCCTTCAGTGTGCGCAGAACAGCCTCGGCCAGCGCGTCGGTGAGCGTCATATCATCGTCGTGCGAGTAATAGCGCTCCATGGTGTGCATCATCATGTCGGTCACGCCAGCAGCCGTCTGGTAAGGCGGCAGGGTGAAGGTGCGTTCGGGATTCATAATGGCAAACTTAGGCCGCGAGATATCATTCGAATAACCCAACTTCACGTAGCCATCCTCGTTCGTGATAACACTAGCCTCACTCATCTCGCTTCCGGCAGCAGGGATGGTAAGCACCGAGGCAACGGGCAGACAGCTGACAGCCTGAGCCTTACCCACATAGAAGTCCCACACATCACCCTCGTAGACCGTGCCGTAGGCAATGGCCTTGGCTGAGTCGATGACACTTCCGCCTCCCACCGCAAGAATAAAGTCGATACCCTGGCGACGACAAAGAGCGATACCTTCGTTCACCTTCGACAAGCGCGGGTTGGGCACCACTCCACCCAGCTGCTCGACAAACAGGCCATCATCGGCCAACAGACCGCATATCTTATCGAGCAGACCAGAGCGGATAGCACTCTGGCCGCCATAATGAACAAGCACTCTACTACCGCCATACATCCTCACGAGCATGGCCACTTTCTCTTCCGACTCGCTCCCGAACACCACTTCCGTCGGGGCATAATAATTAAAATCTTTCAAGTGTTATGGGTTGTTTGGGTTGGTTTCGTCAACAGACTTGGCGCAAAGATATAAAAAACAAGCGAATTAAGAAAGAAAAAACGGAGCTTTTTTAGATTGAGAATTGAGGATTGAGGATTGAAGATTGAAGATTGAGAATTGAAGATTGAGAATTGAAGATTCAAGACTGAGGATTGAAGATTGAGAACCATCCGAGCTGATAGCTGAGAGATGAGAGGTATGATCACCTTTGGTATTGTCCAAACTCCTAAACTCCCAAACTCCTAAACTCCTAAACTCCCAAACTCCTAACTACCACCTTCTAGCTTTCCTCTTGTTTTTCACCTGTGAGAAAAGAAAGCGGCACTTTCTTGCTCTCGTTCTCAGGATTTTTCATACCTTTGCAAAAACAAATGACTATGAATCGCATTGAAATCAGTTCGCTGACAGAGCCGGGTGTGGAATTGTTCAGTACGCTCACCGAGGCACAATTGCGCAACCGGCTGGAACCCGAAAAGGGCATTCTGATTGCCGAGAGCCCTAAAGTGATCGACGTGGCGCTCCATGCCGGCTACGAGCCGCTGGCTTTGCTTTGCGAGCAGAGACATATTGAGGGCGACGCGGCTGGAATTATCAGCCGTTGTGGCGACATTCCCGTCTATACTGGCAGCCGCGAACTGCTGGCACAGTTGACCGGCTACACACTGACGCGCGGTGTGCTGTGTGCGATGAGACGAAAACCAGCATTGAGTGTGGAGGAGGTATGCCAGGGCGCCAGGCGCGTGGTGGTCATCGACGGAGTGGTTGACACGACCAACATCGGGGCAATCTTCAGAGCTTCCGCAGCACTGGGCATCGACGGAGTGCTGTTGACACGTAACTCGTGCGACCCCCTCAACCGAAGGGCTATCAGGGTATCGATGGGCTCAGTGTTCCTCGTGCCATGGACATGGCTCGACCAACCGGCTGGTTCATTGCGCTCACTGGGGTTCAAGACTATGGCAATGGCACTCACCGACAAGAGTATAGCGTTGGATGACGAAAGGCTGAAAAACGAGCCCAGGCTGGCTATCATCATGGGCACGGAAGGCGACGGACTGCCCCAGGAGCACATTGACGACGCCGACTATGTGGTGCGCATTCCCATGAGCCATGGGGTAGACTCGCTCAATGTGGCTGCTGCCGCTGCCGTAGCCTTCTGGGAACTCTGCAAATGAGAAACGGAAACGGGAACAAAATACAAACAAAGATATGGCCAACATCGTTTTATGCCTGGGTAGCAACGAGCAGGCAATGGTGCAAATGAATCGCGCACGTGACTTGCTGCGTGAGGCGTTCCCCGGCATCGTGTTCACCCATGAGATGGAGACTGAACCAATAGGAATCTGCTCAGCGCCTTTCATCAACTGCATGGCCAAAGCATCTACCCCACTCGACTACGAGAAGACGCGCCAACGGCTAAAACAGATTGAAGCGCAATGTGGTGATTCACCTGAACTGCGCAGGCAGAGAATCGTGCGCATGGACATCGACCTGCTGCAACTGGGCAGAAAACGCTTAAAGCCCAACGACTGGCAGCGGCCCTACGTGGCAGAACTCTATCAAGAACTAAAAACCATAACAACGAAATAACCATGATGAAAACAAGCATCTTAACTATGATGAAGAAAAGCATCTTAACCATCGTCCTCGCCTTGACCAGCCTCACGGCAGGCGCACAAGCATTTGACGACTATTTCACCGACCAGACACTCAGACTCGACTACACGTTCTCGGGCAATGCCGCCAGACAGGACATCTATGTAGACAAGCTCAACGTCAGTCCGCGATGGTACGGTAAGCGTCAACGGCTGGCAGAACTGCCGGTGGAGGGAAACGGGCAAATCACCGTGCGCGACCATCGCACAGGACTGGCCATCTACCGCAACTCGTTCTCCACCCTTTTCCAGGAATGGCTGTCGTACGACGAGGCTAAGACTGAGAAGAAAAGCTTCGAGAATGTGTTTCTGGTACCCATGCCGAAAGACACCGTCGACATCACCATCGACCTGCGCAACAACCGCCGCAAGATTATGGCCACGCTCACACATACGGTGGTTCCGACAGACATTCTGATACACCATATCGGCGAGCGCAACCGCACCCCTCACCTCACCCTGCAACAGGCAGCCGACACCACGCGCTGCATACATATTGCCTATGTGGCTGAGGGCTACCAGGAGCAAGAGATGCAGACCTTCGTCGATGATGCCAAAACGGCCATGGAGGCGCTCTTCGCCCATGAGCCGTTTAAGAGCATGCGCAACAGGTTCAACATCGTGGCGGTGATGTCGCCCTCGAAAGACAGCGGCACCAGCGAGCCGGGGAAAGGAGAATGGAGGCAGACGGCACTCGGCTCGCACTTCAACACATTCTATAGCGACCGCTATCTGACCACGCTCAACCTAAAGGCACTTCACGACTGGCTGGCAGGTATTCCCTACGAGCATATCATCGTGCTGGTGAACACAGAGAAATATGGAGGCGGAGGCATCTTAAACTCCTACAACCTGTCGATGGCCCACCACCGCATGTTCAAGCCAGTGGTCGTGCATGAGTTCGGTCACAGCTTTGCCGGACTGGCTGACGAATACGCCTACGAGCAGGAGGCCATCCCCATGTATCCTGCCGACGTGGAACCTTGGGAGCCCAACATCACCACACAGGTGAACTTTGGCGCAAAGTGGAAAGACATGGTGGGAAAAATAGATGGTGTGGGATTGTTTGAAGGAGCAGGCTACAGTCTGAAAGGCGTCTACCGCCCCGAGAACGACTGCCGCATGCGCACCAACGAGAATCCCACCTTCTGCCACGTTTGCGAGAAGGCCATCCGTGACATCGTTGACTTCTATACAAAGTAAAAGGAAAGTCACAAGGTGAGAGTGGAGAACTGTGAGATGAGAACTGAGAAGTGAGAACTGAGAAGTGAGAGGTATGATTACCTTTGCAACGGCCACAAGCGCGCAGGCTATTGTCCAAATCAGAATTCTCAGAATAATCAGAATACTCTGAATACTCAGAATTCTCCAAATCCTCCGAAACTCCTATTTCCTTATATTTTCCCTTCTCACTTAGAAGCTACTCGTAATCGTAATAATACCAATATGTGCTTCGATAACTATTTCGAAGCACATTTTTTCGTGTCTCGGGCATCGGAGCCTCTTTCTCCATGCGCTGATAGTCGGCATAATCGGCTTCCAGCACGTTATTGCGATAAATAATGATGGGGTTGGAACGCTGATGGGACAATAGCACCAGCGCCTCACGATAATGACGAGGCAGAGCTGAGGTCTCGCCGGGATAGAGTTCTAGCAGATGACGGGCAAAACGGTCGAGCTCTTTGTCCATCAGGTCAGCGCACAAGATGCGGTCACGGTCATCAGCCGGCAGACGGGAGAGCGCATGGGAGCCACCAGCAAGCGGATACTTGAACAACTGTTCACCCAGAAGTCCCTTCTTGTAGAGGGCGAAGGCGCGCAACGACGTCAGTTCCTCGTTGGCCTGAAGGGCATTCTTGCCAATGGCGAGGGCCGCATCGTAGTTGCCTTTCTTGATGGCTCGCTCAGCCTTGCGACAGTAATACTCCAGTTCATCGGGCACGAACACCATGCCGACGATGAAGCAAATCACCGTCAGGCATAGCAATCGTTTCCATATCTTGGGTAAATCCAGAAGTATCAATGGACTATCAGAAAACTAAAGAATCAGTTCTTTTTCAACACCACAGCCGAGCGTGCGGGAACATAGAGCTTCAGCCACTCCTTATGGTCGTTCACGTAGAGCGGGTCGTAGTTGGTGAAGTGGGTCATTGTGTCGTCTGCCAGACCATTGCCGCCAAAGGCCTTCGAGTCGGTATTGAGCACCACGTCGTAGCTACCCGTTGGCACCAGGAATCCGTAGTCGGTGTACGAATGGGAAGGACTGAAGTTGAAGACAAAGATGAGGTCGCCACGCTTAAAGGCCAGTATCTGGTCGCCGTCGTTATGCCAAATCTCCTCAACGGGAGTTTGGTTGAAGTTCTTCTGACCCTTCACCACGCGCAGCATCTCACGGTCGAAGTCGCCCAGCCAATGATAGCAGAGGTCCTTGTTGTCGACCAGGTTCCACTGGCGGCGGGCATACTTGTAGCTCCAGCCGTTACCTTCGCGAGGGAAGTCAATCCACTCGGGATGACCAAACTCATTGCCCATGAAGTTGAGGTAGCCGCCATTGATGGCTGCCAGCGTCACCAGGCGAATCATCTTGTGGAGGGCAATGCCGCGATGGGCCACCTCATTCTCATCACCTTTCTTGAAATGCCAGTACATATCGGCGTCAATCAACCGGAAGATGATGGTCTTGTCGCCCACGAGTGCCTGGTCGTGGCTCTCGCAATAGCTGATGGTCTTCTCGTCGGGACGGCGGTTCTTTACTTCCCAGAAAATGCTGCTGGGCTTCCACTCCTCGTCCTTCAGTTCCTTGATGGTCTTGATCCAGTAGTCGGGAATATTCATGGCCATGCGGTAGTCGAAGCCGAAGCCACCATCCTCGAACTTGGCAGCCAGACCTGGCATGCCAGACACCTCCTCGGCGATGGTGATCGCATGGGGATTCTCCTCATGGATGAGTTTGTTAGCCAAGGTGAGATAGCAGATGGCATTGTCGTCCTCGCCACCGTTGAAATAGTCGCCGTAGCCAGTGAAGGCCTCGCCGAGTCCGTGACTATAGTAGAGCATCGACGTGACGCCATCGAAGCGGAATCCATCGAAATGGAACTCGCCCAGCCAGTAGCGGCAGTTAGAAAGCAGGAAGTGAATCACTTCGTCCTTGCCGTAGTCGAAACAGAGCGAATCCCATGCGGGATGCTCATGGCGATCACCGGGATAGAAGTACTGGTTGGGGTCGCCAGCCAGATTGCCGAGGCCTTCAATCTCGTTCTTCACAGCATGCGAGTGCACGATATCCATGATGACGGCGATGCCTAGGCAATGAGCCTCATCAATGAGGGCCTTCAACTCTTCGGGTGTTCCGAAGCGGCTGCTGGGTGCGAAGAACGACGATACATGGTAGCCGAAGGAGCCATAGTAGGGATGCTCCTGGATGGCCATGATCTGAATGCAGTTGTAGCCGTCTTCCTTGATGCGTGGCAACACATTCTCGCGGAACTCAGTATAGGTGCCCACCTTCTCAGCGTCCTGGCCCATGCCTATGTGGCACTCGTAGATGAGCAACGGATTGGTCTTGGCCTTGAAGGTTTTCTTCTTCCACACGTAAGGTGTAGCTGGATTCCACACCTGAGCCGAGAAGATCTTGGTTTCCTCATCCTGCACCACGCGACGGCACCAGGCGGGAATGCGCTCGCCCTCGCCACCGTTCCAGTGGACATGCATCTTGTAGAGGTCGCCGTGTTTCAGGGCTTTCTCAGAGAGTCGCAACTCCCAGTTGCCGGTGCCCTCGATGCGCTTGCACTTATAGCGCTCGCTCTCCTGCCAATTATTGAAGTCGCCCACAAGATAAATCTCGGTGGCATTAGGAGCCCACTCGCGAAACACCCATCCGCGGCTGAGTTTGTGCAGTCCGTAGTAGAAGTGGCCCGACGCGAAGTCGGTGAGGCTCTTTTTGCCATTCTGCGTGAGCTGGTTGATTTTCCATACCGCGTGGTCGTGGCGTCCTTGGATGGCAGGCTCGAAAGGCTCAAGCCAGGAGTCGTTTTTCACCAGCCCGATATGCTTGACGGCTGCCTTCTTCGAGGTTGTCTTGGCGGCGGCAGTCTTGTCGCTTGATTTCTTATTCACCATAATAATCTTAACTTATGCTTTCACTTTAAATATGGCCTTCTTGATGGCGGGTTCCATAGAGATGCAGGGAGCATGGCCATCTTGCGGAAAGAAGATAGCAAACATGCCAGGGCTGCACGTGATATAGTCCTGGGCAATCAAGTCGGGTATCTTTGTGATATCTTTCTCTGCATTATACTCAGCCTCCGGCAGGTCCTGACGTGGCGTGTAGCCATAGGTCTCGGCCGTGCTCAGCGGTATCTGAATGTCTATCATCTGGTTGTGGGTCTCCAAGACGGCTGCGTCGGGAGCCTTGCCCTTGGCGGTTGTCAGATTCAGAAAGAGGTCGTCGCCACAGATGGGATATTTTCCTTCCTCCATTTTATTCAGGTCGTTGTTCTGAAGAAATGCCAGCACCTCTTTGAACAGGGGGTTCAGAGCCTCATACTTGCTCAGATTGTCGAGTGTGTCTACTACCATAATTCTTAATGATTAAAACTTAATACCTTTATTATATGACTATCTTTTTGATTTGTTACTCTATGATTTTGCGTCCGCGCTCATAGACACCACTCTCCTTCAAGCGGCCGTTCTTGTCTTTAATCACGAACTTGCCTTCGCGGCGGTCGTCTACATACGTTCCCTCGAAGCGAGTGCCGTCCTTGTCTTCCTCAATGGCTGGTCCGTTGCGCTTTCCGTCGCGGAATGTGCCCTTGAACTTCATGCCGTCTTTGAAGTGGATAATCACCTCGCCATGCACCTTGCCATTTTTGAAGTTGCCGTCGAACACGTCGCCGTTCTTCTTCGTCAGCTTGCCGCGGCCGTTCTGCTTATCGTTCTTCCATTGGCCGGTATACACGTCGCCGTTCTTCCACACGAGCGTGCCCTGTCCCGACTTGTCGCCTTCGCTGAAATGACCTGTGTACTTATCGCCGTTAGCATAGCGGAAGATGCCCTCGCCGGTGCGCTCGCCCTGTACGTAGTCTCCCTCGTAGACATCGCCGTTCTGGAACTTATAGATGCCCTTGCCGTGCTGAATGTCGTCTTTCCAGTCGCCTGTGTACACATCGCCATCGGCATATTTATTTGTTCCCTTGCCATTACGCAGGTTATGTGCCCACATGCCATTGTAGGTCGTGCCGTCATTCCAATCGAAAGTACCACGCCCCCACTTCTCGTCAAATTTCCATTCTCCATCGTAGTATTCACCGCCGGCATAGGTGTATTTGCCCTTGCCGTTGCGATGGTCCTGATACCAGTTACCTTCGTACTTGTCACCATTATAATAATACATAATGCCATGTCCCTGCTGATAATCGCGGAACCACAGTCCTACATATTTATTATTATTCATAAAATAGAAAGTGCCTTGACCGTGCTGCTGGTCCTGGAACCACTGTCCTTCATATTTCTCACCGTCAGAGAAAGTATAGACACCATAGCCCTGGCGCTTACCCTTGGCATACTCGCCCTCGTAAGTATCGCCATTCTTAAACACTGTGTTACCCTTGCCATGAGGCTTGCCGGCAACCATTTCACCTTTGTATTCACCGCCGTCGCGTGTGGTGCACGAGCCCATGGAAATCTTCTGGGCAGAGCCGCACAACGGCAGAAAAAGCATAAAAACGGATAGTATTCTTGTCTTCACTTTTACCTTCTTGTTTGTTTCGAGTGACAAAAATAAGAAAAAAAAGCTAGAGTCCAAAATCTGTTTACAAAATTTTTATTACTTTTGCACAAAACATGATAAAACGTATGAATTTTATAGGAATTATACCAGCCCGCTACGCCTCGACGCGTTTTCCGGGCAAACCATTGGCTATGCTTGGCGGCAAGCCTGTCATCCAGCGGGTGTACGAGCAAGTGAGCACCGTCATCAGCGATGTCTATGTCGCCACCGACGACGAGCGCATCTTCCAGGCCGTAGAGGCTTTTGGCGGCAACGTGGTCATGACATCCGACCAGCATAAGAGCGGCACCGACCGCATCGAGGAGGCTTACCAAAAGATAGGTCGTCACTTCGACGTGATAGTGAATGTTCAGGGCGACGAGCCTTTCATCCAGCCCTCACAAATTGAGACCGTCTGCCGTTGTTTCGACGATGCGGCCACTCAGATTGCCACGCTGGGCATGCCCTTCAAAAGCATGGAGGCCGTGGAGAACCCCAACTCGCCAAAGATTGTCACCGACAACAATGGCTATGCCCTCTACTTCAGCCGCTCGGTCATCCCCTATTGTCGTGGCGCGGAGCGCAGCGAATGGCTCAATCACTTCAACTACCTAAAGCACATCGGCCTGTATGCCTACCGCTCTGAGGTACTTGCCGAGATCACCCGCCTGCCACAGTCGCCGCTTGAGCTGGCAGAAAGCCTAGAGCAGTTGCGTTGGTTGCAAAATGGCTATAAAATCAAAGTAGGTCTCACCGACATCGAGACCGTTGGCATCGACACGCCCGAAGACCTGCAAAAGGCTGAGAGCATGCTGATAGGATAGCCCTCTGCGTTTGTGGAACAGCCCTCTGCGTTTGTAGAGTTGCTTTCCGCGTTTGTGGAGTTGTCCTCTGCGTTTGTGGAGTTGCTTTCCGCGTTTGTGGAGTTGTCCTCTGCGCTTGTGGAGTTGCCCTCTGCGTTTTCAGGGAAATAAGATAGGTGACAGGAAAAGCACTTTGCTTTCTTCCTGCCACCTTCTTTATGTATCATAGCTTCCTTAGCCAGTGCTACAGGATTGCTTATGCCACGGGATTGTTCTGCTCGAACAGAGCCATGCGCTCTTCCAGTTGGTCGTACTGATGGTCCTCAATGAATGAGGTACATACGCGCAAGCCTTCCTGATGGCTGCCGGTGGTGACCAGACAGATGGCGCTCACCCCATAGTACATCAGTTCGTGAGCCAGCTGACCACTGGTCATGCCGGGATAGCCAATGGTGAAATAGAAACCGTCGGCAATGGGCTCGTCGAGGTCGCGGTCGTAAACCACATAGAAGTGATGGCGCTGGAAAATCTCCTTCAGCTTATGAGCACGCTCGCCATAGACCTTGATCTCATTGCGGAAATCAAACTCACCGTCGCAGGCCGCACGGAGCATGGCAGCCATGGCATACTGGGCGCTGTGGCTGGTACCCGACGAAAGGGCATAGAGCATGCGGGTGGAGAACACCAGTCCGAATGGCAGCCCCTCGTAGCGGTCGGCCAGTGCGGGATAGTGGCGGTGGAACAGCTTGTCGCTAATGCATACCACACCAATGCGCTCACCGGCATAGCTGAAGGCTTTCGAACCGCTGATGAGAAGCATGTAATTATCGGTGTAGCGGGCCACAGTAGCTTGATAAGGCGGCTGGAACGGTGTGCTGAGATCCTTGCGGAAATCCATGGCGAAGTAGGCCAGGTCTTCCATGATCACCACATCATACTGGTTGGCCAGCGTACCGATAGTCTTCAGTTCTTCCTCATTGAAGCAGATCCACGAGGGATTGTTGGGATTGGAGTAGACGATGGCACAGATGTTACCTTCCTTCAGATAGCTCTCGAGCTTCGGACCGAGCTTCTCGCCACGGAACTCATAGACGTCGAAGGTCTTGTATTTCACGCCCATCACCTGCAACTGCATCTTCTGCACGGGGAAGCCGGGGTCGATGAAGAGCACGGTGTCGCGCTTCGGGTCGGTCTGCGAACAGGTGAGGAACGAGGCAAACGTTCCCTGCATGCTGCCCACCACAGGCACACAACCCTCCGGATTGATATCAACACCGATGAATGCCTTCACGAAACGAGAGGCCTGTTTCTTCAACTCGGGCAGGCCTTGAATGTCGGGATAGCTGTTGGCAATGCCGTCTTGCAGGGCTTTGATCTGTGCCTCCACACCGGCCTTGGCAGCGGGCAGTCCGGGAATGCCCATTTCCATCTTGATGAACTCAACGCCGCTCTCCTCCTCGGCAAACTGCGCCACGCGCTTCACCTCGCGGATAGTGGCTTTGGCAAAGTCCTGAATGTCGAACTTGCGAATGAGCGAGTCGACTATTTCTTTCTTAATAGGTGTGTTCATAACTTTTGAGAATTGAGGAGACCCTCCGCCTTCAGAGGGGAGGGTCTTCGTGAATTACTTCTGCGCCTCGCGGCCAATGGCCAGTGCTTTGATGTTGGCATCGACCACGGCATCGCCTTTGCGGCCGAACACGCGGCGGATGGCATCCTCCAGTTTCTCGTACTCAATGCCCAGTGCCTTCTGAGCGGCACCCAGCAGAATGACGTTGGCCGAACGGGGCACGCCATTGTCCTTGGCGGCTTTCTCGATGTCGAGGATAATCACGTTGTCGACCTTCTTCAAGTCGTTCAGCACCACCTCCATATCGGGATAGTTGGGAATGTTGACGTAAGGAGCACTCGATGTGATAATCCATCCGTTCTTGTTCAGATAGGGCAGATAGCGCAGGGCCTCCATGGGCTCCATCGAGATAATCACGTCTGCACCGCCCAGGGCAATAAGGTCGCTGCGGATGGGGTCGGACGAGATGCGCAGGTTCGACTGCACATCGCCGCCGCGCTGCGACATTCCGTGTACCTCGGCCTGCTTGATGTAGAGGTTCTCTTTCAGCGCAGCCTCACCAATGATGGTAGCGATCGACAGGATGCCCTGTCCTCCTACTCCACACAAGATAATATCTGTTTTCATGCCTTATTCTCCTTTGCTTTCTTTTGTTTCAAATGGCGCTGCAGGGTCTGCATACACTCGCGGCGCGGAATAATCACACTCGTGCCATGATAGTTGATTTCGTCACGCAGGATCTGCGTAATCTCTGGCATATTCTTGGGCAGGGGCACCACCACCTTCAGATGCTCGTCGGTCATACCCAAGCCGCGGCAGATGGCCTCAAACTTATTGGTGCCGGCAGAGTCCTGACCACCGGTCATGGCCGTGGTGAGGTTGTCGCTGATGATGACGGTAATGTCGGCATTCTCGTTGATGGCATCGAGCAGACCCGTCATTCCAGAGTGTGTGAAGGTCGAGTCGCCGATGATAGCTACCGACGGCCACTGGCCTGCATCGGCAGCACCCTTCGCCATGGTGATGCTGGCACCCATGTCGACACAAGAGTGGATGGCCTTGTAAGGAGGCAGGAAACCGAGTGTATAACAGCCGATATCGCCGAAGACACGCGGGTTATCGTACTCACGCAGCACCTCGTTGAGGGCGGTGTAGACATCGCGGTGGCCACAGCCCTGACAAAGCATGGGAGGACGGGGAGCCACATCTTCGCACTTCTCGTAGTTCAACTCAACGGGCAGACCGAGGGCACGTTTCACCAGGTCGGGATTCAGCTCGCCGGTACGGGGCAGCTCGCCCGAAAGACGGCCTTTGACGTTCTTACCGAACGGGATGACGCCGCGCACCAGATCCTCGATGAACGGCTGGCCTTCCTCGATGATGAGCAGTTCATCGCAAGCCTCAGCCAGCTGGCACACCAGCTTCTTGGGCAAAGGATACTGGCTGACCTTCAGCACGGGATAAGCGCAACCATTGGGATAGCACTCCATGAGATAGTTGTAGGCAATGCCGCTGGCCACAATACCCAGAGAGTGGTCGGGACCATCGACATACTGATTATATTTGCTCTCAACGGCCATTTGCTCGAGCACGGGCTGCTGGGCCGTCACCTCGTCGTTGCGGCGGCGGGCATTGGCAGGCAGCAGCACCCAGTTGGCAGCCACTGAGTTGTAGTTCAGCTCGTTCTGCTGGCGGGGCTCGTCTTTGATTTCCACCACGGCACGCGAGTGGGCCATACGGGTGGTGACACGCATCAGCACGGGCAGCTTCATGCGCTCTGACAGCTCGTAAGCCTCGGCCACCATATCGTAAGCCTCCTGCTGTGAGCTGGGCTCGAAGGTGGGAATCATGGCAAACTTACCATAGAAACGGCTATCCTGCTCGTCCTGCGACGAGTGCATTGAGGGGTCGTCGGCCACGAGCACGATGATACCGCCATTGGTACCGGTCATGGCAGAGTTGACAAACGGGTCGGCACAGACATTCAGTCCGACGTGCTTCATGCAGACGAGGGCACGCTTGCCCATGTACGACATACCGAGCGCAGCCTCCATGGCTGTCTTCTCGTTGGTTGACCAGCGTGAATGGATTCCACGCTCCTTGGCAAGTGGCGACTCCTGGATATACTCCGTGATTTCGGTTGAAGGAGTACCGGGATAGGCATAGACACCGCTCAAACCGGCATCGATGGCTCCCTGAGCAATCGCTTCGTCGCCTAAAAGTAATTTTTTCATTTTTACTGATTAGATTTTATAAGTTAAAAAATACAGGTTATTCAATGGTGACGCGCAACGGGCGGTAGAGTGCGTCGAGATACTCGTCGATGCGGAGATTCCACTCGCGGAAGGTACGCACATCGTTTTTGCTCCAGGCTGAGCCGAAATAGTAGGTGTATTTCTCACCGGGCTGGAGGCACTTCACGCCCACGGCATGTCCGGCATTGCCGTTCTGCACCTCTTTGTTCATGATGCGCTTGGTGGTGCACACTCCGTTGGGGAAGAGGGCTGCCACGTAGATCTGGAAGTTCTGCTTGGCGGGATTGTCGGTGGGGTCGGCATAGGCCACGTAGTCGCGCTTCAGCTCAACGGTCTGCAAATCCTCGGCATGGAGCACCACGCCTGCTGCCATGTGGGTCTTCTTGGTCAGACCGTCGTACCAAACGGTGCACTTATTGAAGTTTGAACCTTTGTCGAGGCTGATGATGCGATGCTCCACGACATTGGGTTGTCCGTTGATAGTCGTTGGATTGTAGCTCACCTGCACGGTGAAGCGCAGCGGGCCGTTATCGAGAATCTTGTAGTCCTTGTAGCAATAAGGAAGAATGAGTTCGCCGTTGTCGTCGAGCAATGCCGGAGCGCCGCCACCCAGCGTGGGACCAACCTTATAGCAGTCCAGTCCGTAACCATGGTCGTAGTGATAGGTGGTCTCCTGTTCCACCTTCAGGGCCTCGGCATTCTTGCCTTGTTTCTTCAGTTTCTGGATTCGCTCGTGGTTGCTCAGCTCTGTGACATAGCGCTTATCGACCTCAAGGTCGGGCGTATTCTTCACCCACACATCCACGCCGAAAGCCCGCTCGCCACTCCGCTGCAGGGCAGGACCGTAGATACGGTAGGCCGTACGGTCGTTCTCCCAGGCAATGTCGTCGACACGCTCGGGGTACATCTTTCCTACGACAAATACCTTGGGCTCCTGCGGTGTGCCCTTGGTGAAGGTAAACTCAGCCGTACCACAGGGCCGCACAGCAGCCTCGATGAGTATCTTACCATCGTGCGTCAGCTGATAGGCAGCTTCTTGGTTCAATGCATTCTTCACCACGAAGGTCTCGCCTTGGGCAAGACCCATTTTCTGGCGAACAGTCTTCGCGTCCACCTCAACGAGTTCCTGACGCTGCACATTCTCCGTGTTCGTCACTTTCACTTTCACATCGGCCGCTTGGGCGCATACGGGCAGCAGCAACATGACTGCGCCTACTAAAAAATTCCTCATATTCTATTGTTCAAAGTTTCTTGTTTCGCTATCGTTCATCTCACCATCATCGAGAAAGCATACGCCAAAACAAAGCAGCTTTCTGGCCGGCTGGAGGGCTGCTCCAGAAATGCAGAGGGCCACTCCAGCGGCGTGGGAACGCCCTCTGCGCCGCTGGAGAAATGCTCTGCTATTTCAGTTCTTTCTCAAAGAAGTTCACAATCTGCCGCAAGAGATGCATACGCGTGTTACCGCCGTAGATGCTATGGTTGCGGTTGGTATAGATGTTCATCTTGAAGTCTTTGTCGGCCTGGACGAGAGCCTCGGTATACTCGAAGGTGTTCTGTGGATGCACATTGTCGTCGGCCAGTCCGTGGCAGATGAGCAATGCACCATGCAGATTCTTCGCCCGTACGGTGGGGTTGGTGTCATAACCGTCGGCATTCTCTTGTGGCGTGCGCATGTAGCGCTCTGTATAGACGGTGTCGTAGAAGCGCCAGTCGGTGGGCGGCGCCACAGCCACGCCAGCCTTGAACACAGGCCGTCCCTCACTCATCGACATGAGCGTGTTGAATCCGCCGAAGCTCCAGCCCCAAATGCCGATGTTATCTTTGTCGACATAAGGCAGCGACCCCAGATAAAGAGCGGTCTCCACCTGGTCTTTCGACTCCAGGTCGCCCATGTGAAGATAGATGCACTTCTCGAAGTCGGCACCCCGGCCGCCCGTGCCACGTCCGTCGACGCAGGCTACGATGAATCCCTGCTGGGTGAGATACTGGTCGAACAGGCCGCCCTGCCCCATCGAGCCGATGCTCCATGAGTTGACCACCTGCTGACTGCCGGGGCCACTGTATTGGAACATGATGACGGGATATTTCTTGCTGGCATCGAAGTTGGAGGGTTTCACCATCCATCCGTTCAGCTTCACGCCCTCGCCAGTGGTGAAGGTGAACATCTCTTTCTGCGGCAACTGACTGGCAGCCAGCAGCTCGCGCACATTCTTGTTGTCGACGAGGGTCTTCAGGGTGCGGCCGCTATTGTCGCAAAGGGCAAACACCTGCGGAGTGTTCGCGTCGCTCCACGTATGAACGAAATACTTGAACGACTTGCTGAAGATGGCGCTGTTCCAACCGTCTTTCTGCGTCAGGCAGGTCACCTTTCCTTTCGCATTGGCGGCATACACCTCGCGGTTCATGGCATTTTTGGCTGCAGCCTGATAGTAAGCGGTCTGCGTGGCCTCGTCGAAGCCATAGACAGCCGTCACGTCGAACGCGCCGTTGGTGAGGCGCTTCTGCAACTGACCGTTGGCGCCATAGAGATAGAGCTGCATGTAGCCGTCGCGGTCGCTGGGCAGCAGGATGTGATTGTCGGTGATGATGGTATTGCTGAGAACGCTCTCCTGTATATACTTCGACACGCTCTCCTTGATAAGCAGCTGGCTGACCGTCGAGCGGGGATTGACAGCATAGATGTTCAACTCATCCTGATGACGGTTCATGGTGTAAATCAGAATCTTAGAGGCATCGCCGGTAGTCTTGATGCGGGGCATGTAGCCGTCGGCGTCGAGGGGCACTTCCAGCCGGCGTGTCTGATGACTCTTGATGTCGTAGCTGAAAGCAGCCACCGTGCTGTTGGTCTCGCCTGCCTTCGGGTATTTATACGAATAGGCACCAGGATAGGTGGCGTTCGCCTCAATGGCCGGGCGCATGCCTCGGAACATCTGCAACGAGTAGGTCTTTACCTTGCTCTCGTCGAAGCGGACCCAGCAGATCATCGTACCGTCGGCATTGAAGGTCATGGCCGAATTGTAGCCGAACTCCTCCTCATACACCCAGTCGGGAATGCCGTTGATGACCTCGTTGAACTTACCGTCCTGCGTCACCTGGCTCTCGGCATTGCCGTAGAGCAGCTTCACCAAGAAAATATTGTTGTCGCGTACAAAAGCTATCTGCGTTCCGTCGGGCGACCAAATCGGAGTTTGCTGCGGTCCGTAGTCCGACAGCCGCTCGAGTTTGCGTGTGGCAATGTTGTAGATATAGTAAACAGCCTTGAACGAACGACGATAAACTCGCTCGGTTTGGGTCTGAATGAGCATACGCTTGCCATCGGGACTCAGCACGTAACCGTCGAAGCGGCCGATGCGCTCGCCCTGCGTGTTGTTCAGGTCGAAGAGAACACCAGTCTGCTGTCCTGTCTTATAAGAATATTGAACGATTTTGCTGCCATCGCTACTGATTTGCGCATAGCTCTCGCCATCGGCCAAAGGTGTCACGGCGCTGAGGGTCTCGGTGCGGAACTTACCACCCGTGACGTCTTGCAACGTCAGTTCAGTTGCTGCCTGCAAATGCAGCACACTCACGAGGAAAGCCACACAAAGAATCATTGTTTTTTTCATAAGTATTGTCTTGTTTATCGTTTGCTGTGCAAAGATATACAAAATAAATCATTTGACAAAAGCTTTTTGGAACATTAACGAAAATAACAATGTTTTTTGTTTCAGGCATTAAAACTCAACGTTTCAGGTATAAAAACTCAGCGTTTCGGGCATAAAAACAATGTGTCTCAGGCATTCATACGGAGCGATTCTTAGACAATAACGAGTCTGACGAATGAAACTGGTTCGAATAGTTCATGTCCCGAGGCGGAAAGATGGTGGCCCGACATGAGGGCAATTACACAAAACGTGATACAAATGTCGTGGGAATGCCGTTTTTTTTGTACATTTGCACACAGAATAAAGATACAGACTGTGGTAAGACCATACTATGATTTCAGTACGTGGATGAGGGAAAGATTCCCGTTCAAAGTACAAAAGATATCCATCGATGCGGGTTTCTCGTGCCCCAACCGCGACGGCCGCATTGCCTACGGTGGTTGTACGTATTGCGACAATCGCACATTCAACCCTTCCTATTGCAACCGCAAGGCCAGCATCACCGCCCAGTTGGAAGAGGGAAAGGCTTTCTTTGCCCGCAAATATCCAGAGATGAAGTATCTGGCTTATTTCCAAGCATATACAAACACGTATGCCTCGATAGAAACGCTGCAGAAAATGCACAATGAGGCATTGGCGGTAGACAATGTGGTGGGCATCGTCATCGGCACCCGACCCGACTGCATCTCGGATGAGCTGCTCGACTATCTGGAAGAGCTGAACAAACGGACGTTCTTGTTGGTGGAATACGGGGTTGAGTCGGCCAACGACGACACCCTGCGCCGCATCAACCGCGGCCATACCTTCGAATGCTCCCGTCAAGCCATCAGCAGAACGCACGAACGGGGCATTCTGACTGGAGCGCACATCATTTTGGGATTGCCCGGCGAGGATGCCAATGAGAGTCTGCGACAGGCCCCACTCATCTCAGCACTCGATATCGACATCCTGAAGATACACCAGATGCAGATTATCCGAGGCACCAGACTGGCCGAAGAATATGCAGAAAAGCCATTTCACGTCTATAGCGTCGACGAATATATCCGTCTGATAGCCAATTATATACAGAAATTAAGAAAAGACTTGGTTGTAGACCGTTTCGTATCTCAGTCACCAGCCGAGCTACTCATTGCCCCGAAGTGGGGACTGAAAAACCATGAATTTGCCAACTTGTTGGACCAATACCTGCTAAGCCACCATATCAAACAAGGCATGAGCTACACACCAAAATAAGACATGAATACACATCAGCCAAAGCTTGAGCTATACATCAGCCAAAGCTTGAGCTATACATCTGTCAATGGCATGAGCCACACGTCTGAGTAATAGCAGAATAAGGCCGAAACTACACACCTTTGTAATCGTCCATCTTCAGCAGTTGCTCCAACCCGAACGAGGGATGACGGCGCATGTAGCGGTCGATTCGCTTCACATATTCGGATTTGAACACCTGTCGCGACAGCACTTTGTTGGCCACCCACATCACTTTCCCCATGTGCAGGTCACGGTCCATCTGCGGGCGTGTCTCAAAATCGTGAAGCGGATACAAGCTCAACAGATAGAACGTAATACAGTCGGGCACAATATACTCACGCTCCATCATCTGCAATTGCTGCGCTGTGTAGCCGTAGCGCTGGTAAAGCGGGTATGCAGCTCCCAGATATTTGTCGAGCGATATGCCAATCGACTGATTACCAATGACTATGCTCTGGGCGAAAGCTCCAATCTGCGCATAGACCGTAGGAACAGGGAAGCCAGGAACTGCTTTCTCCAAACGCAGGAAAGCCATGTCGAGGTCTTTGTTCACATCGTCCATTTTTGCATAGGTTGCTGCCACATCGGTGATAACAGCCTGCAAGGTGGTATCTTGATAAAAACGCAAAAACTTATTGTTGATTTCCGGATCATCCACAGGACCAATCTGCAACACATTCTCTATCAGCGTGCGCGTCTCCATGGGATAACTCGTATTCATCTGCTGCAATGCTGAAAAATCTCCCGTTTGCAAATACAAACTCTGCAGACGGTCGTAGCGTTGGACCTCAATCGGGCTACGGCCATCGTCCTCTTCGGTGGAGCGCAACTTCCATTCGCATCCACACAACAAGAGAAGCATCACGAAAAGCAGAGCGTGAGTACCTGAAAATTTAGATTTATTCATATATCACCGCAAAAGTACTAAAAATTATTTTAAATTCCAAATTTTAAGCTAATTTTTTTTAATTTCAGCCAATAAACAACAAAAATTTGTTAGTTTTTTTAGCTTTGCATTATCTTTGTAGCGACTTCGGAACAAACAAAACTACGTATATTTCTATGACAAACAAACTCATCGGCACTTTTTTGTGCATCTTGACCGCCTTTTCAGCCACGGCTCAGACATCATTCGAACTGACTGTCAGCAACCCATCGAAAGCCCCTCGGCAGAATGCTCCTGTCGTTTACCAACTCAACGGCGAAACACGCTCGGCATTGGTCACTTTCGACGGGAAAGAGATACCTTGTCAGCTGGACGACATCAACGGCGACGGACGCTACGACGAGCTGTGCTTCCTGACCCATATCGGCAAACGTGAGAAACAGACCTTCCACGTTACGCTCTTTACGGAAGGCGCTCCCCGTACATACGACTCGCAAGTCTATGTGGAGATGATGCTCACCAACAAGAAAATCAAAGAGAGCAACAAGCAAGACCTTTACATCTCGGAACTGAAAGTCGACCGTGGCGTGAATCCCTATTGGATGATTCACCACCACGGAGCAGCCTTCGAGAGTGACATGGTGGCCTACCGCATCTATTTCGATCACCGGCAGACTGTCGACATCTACGGCAAATACAACAAAGGATTTGAACTGAGACAGACCCAGTTCTACCCCGATGCCAAGCAGAAAGCCAGCGGTTTCGGCGATGACATCCTATGGGTGGGCGAAACCTTCGGTTTGGGAACCCTGCGCGGATGGGACGGCAGCAAACCCACCATGATTGCCGATGTCGACCACCGCTCGCAACGCATCGTCAGCCGTGGTCCGCTGCGCACCATCGTTGAGGTGAAAGACGAGGGATGGACGCCACAGGCTGGCCAGCAACCCATTACCATGACCACCTATTATATATTATATGCCGGTCATCGCGACTGCACAGTGGATGTCCGTTTCTCACACGCTGCTGCTGACTATCAGTTCGCCACAGGCATTATCAACGTGAAAAACTCGACGGAGTTCAGCGACAAGAAAGGCCTGCGCGGCTGCTGGGGTACCGACTGGCCCGTATCTGAGAAAGACTCTGCCGGTCATAAGCGCGAGACGGTAGGTCTGGGCATCTGTATTCCACAGGCCAATGTCCTCTCTGAGCTTCCTGCCAACAAAGACAACTATGGATATGTGATTAGTGTTCCGGGCGACCGACTCTCCTACGCCATCGTCTTTGGCAGCGACAACGAGTCGTTCGGTTTCCATAGTGCTGATGCCTGGTACGAGTATCTGCGCAACTGGAAACGTGAGTTGGAACAGCCACTGATTGTCAGAAAGAAATAGATAATTGCTGCGGAGCAACCCTCTGCTACAACAGAACAGCCCTCCAGCATCGCAGAACAGCCCTCTAGCATCGCAGAGTAGCTTTCTGTCATCGCAGAGTAGCTTTCTATTGTTTCAGAATAGTTTCCTAAAAATATAGTTGCAGCTGTAAGTTCTTACTCCATGATCTGTAAGACCTTACAGCTGCCATCTGTTTTACACGCTTGAGGCATCAGCTTCATTGAGGCAAATCCGTGTATTTTTTCCTGCCACGGGCATAATACTGCCACACCAGACAGAAACTTGTACGTAGCGTACGGGGCACACGTGGTTCTACCCGGTCGATCTGGTGTTCCTTACGCTCGGGACGAAACTCTGTGCGCCACTTCATGAAATCGTGCCGTGCCCTGTAGATGGCCTTGAAATCACCCACATTACGGTTCAGGATGAGTGTCTGCCAGGCAGCCACATAGTCTAGAAACCAGCGCACTCGCATCACATAGCGCAACTCTTTCTCCGGCAGGTTTTTATACAGCATGGTAAGATTATTGCGAAAATTGAGATAGGTCTTCATGGGATTGCCCTTGGGAAGTGTTCCACCACCAACATGATAAACCTTGCTTTGGGGGATGCAAAATAGCTGCCGGCCCATCATGCGCATGCGCCAACACATGTCGATTTCCTCATTGTGTGCAAAGAAACGGCCGTCGAGACCGTTGACGGCCCAGTAGTCTTTCGAACGGACCATCATACAGGCCCCAGTTGTCCAAAGCACCTCGTGTATATCGTCGTACTGGCCATTGTCTTGTTCCACCGTATCGAACACCCTGCCCCGGCAGTAAGGATAGCCGTATCGGTCGAGGAAACCACCGCATGCACCGGCATACTCAAACTTACTCTTATCGGCTACAGACAACAATTTCGGCTGACAAGCGCCCACCTCGGGATGAGCATCCATGAAGCTGACCAACGGTGTCAACCAGCCTGGCGTCACCTCTACATCGGAATTGAGCAACACATAATACTCGGCATCGACCCTTGCCAATGCCTTGTTATAACCGTCGGCAAACCCCCAATTCTTATCGAGAACTATCTGGCGAACCTCGGGAAACGTCTCGTTGAGCATGGCCAGCGAATCATCAGTAGAGGCATTGTCGGCGACATAGACGACAGCCTCATCGCGTGAACAAGCTAGTACTTTCGGAAGATAGGTCTGGAGCATTTGCTTTCCATTCCAGTTTAAGATGACAATTGCGAGTTTTTCCATTGTTATATAATAAGGTATAAGGTTATGGGAGTTTCTGAGAGTACAAACTGCTATGGTAAAAGCTCGGCCAACAGAGCCGAACCATCGTGATTAAAACCTTTTAAACTGACCATCATCAACTGATTGTCATACTCCTCACGGGCCACAGCTGCAGGCAGTTCCACACGAATGTAGTTACGGGTGAACCCGTGCATGGCCTTGCCTCTGGGAGCCTTCTCAAACAACACCTCAGCCTGCTGCCCGATATGCCGTTCGTAGAATGCATGGGTCTTCCGATCACTCAATTCCAGCAGACGCTTCGAACGCTGTTTCTTATCGGCATCACTCACCACGTAAGGAATCTTCAATGCTGCTGTTCCCGGCCGCTCGGAATAAGGGAACACATGCAGCTGGGTGACATCCAAACTGCTAAGGAACTCATAACACTCCTCAAAGCACTCTGGAGTTTCACCCCGTGTGCCCACCATCACGTCGACCCCTATAAAGGCATCGGGCATGTATTGCTTGATGAGTCCAATCTTGTGGGCAAACAATGCCTTGTCATAACGACGGTGCATCAACCGAAGTACCTCGTCGCTCCCACTCTGCAAAGGAATATGGAAATGAGGCATGAACGACCGGCTTTGGGCACAATATGCAATCAGCTCATCGGATAGCAAATCGGGCTCCAGACTGCTGATGCGATAGCGCTTCACACCTTCCACCTGGTCGAGCGCCTTTACCAGATCGATGAAACGCTCATGGGTAGTCGCGCCGAAATCGCCTATATTCACTCCAGTCAGCACAATCTCCTTGCCTCCTTCGGCAACCGCTTCTTGCGCCTGGGCCACCAAAGACTCGATGGAGGCATTGCGCGAAAAGCCGCGGGCAAAAGGTATGGTGCAATAAGTGCAGAAATAGTTACAGCCGTCTTGCACCTTCAGAAAAAAGCGTGTACGGTTTCCGCGAGAACACGATGGAGCAAACGACGTGATGTCCTTGGTGCGCTCAACAACATGGACCTTTCGAGTATCGCCACCAATGAAAGCATCGTTCAGGTACTGAATAAGACGTGCTTTCTCATTACTGCCCAGCACCAAGTCAACTCCTTCGATAGTGCCAATCTTTTCGCCCTCCAACTGCGCATAACAGCCTGTGACTACCACAAAGGCACCGGGATGTTTCCTTACCATTCGATGAATAGCCTGCCGGCACTTATGGTCGGCCACCTCGGTCACCGAGCAAGTGTTGATGATACAGATATCGGCCTGTTCGTCTTTTCCCGCAGTACGCACACCCATTTGCTGAAGCATCCGGCCAAAAGTGGATGTCTCAGAAAAGTTCAGTTTGCAGCCCAGCGTATAGTACGCAGCCGTCTTGCCTTGGAAAGCAGAGGTGTCAATCATTCTTACTTATATATATAAATAGGTGGCACTATCTTCATCGATAGGCTTAGAATCTATTGCAAAGGTACAATAATTCTGCGTAAAAATGTCTTTTGGACACACAAATTTACAAATGAAAAATATTTAACTTTCGTTAGCAGTTTGTAAGTCATTCATTTTCAGTACGTTGCAAAAAAGTTACAAAAAGGGCAAAAAAAAATCCTAAAAAAATGAACGTCGTATCAAAAAAATACTTACCTTTGCAACGTTTTAATAAACAAATGATTGT
>DEFO01000047.1:35637-61974 GCA_002350805.1 Prevotella sp. UBA2850 | reverse complement strand
CATCTTGTGGTAACAAAACAGCTGCTCCTGTAGAGGACGTTGACACAGCTGCTGTTGATACTATGGTTGAAATGGTTGACACCGCTGCTGCTGCTGTTGACACTGCTGCTGTTGCTGAGTAATCAAAGCTCGAACCGAAAAGAGAAAATAATCGCCAGGCCTCAGGTCTGGCGATTTTTTTGTGCTTATATGCTTTGCAAATACAAGTAGTGTCGTGACGAAGGATTCTTACGTTTGGCAGAGCAGCTATTCAGCCTATTAACCTATCAACCGTCAAAACGAGGCTCTAATCAGATGCAGCCAATTCTCTACGGGAACACCTCTGTTTTTGTCGCTATTATCCTTATTCACCTCAATGAGCCGATAAAGCACATCCATGGCGATGCGAGTACTCAGTCGCATCGGCTCCCCATCAAGCAGATGGGCATACAAGATGGCCGAGAACATATCGCCCGTGCCAGGGAAGTGGACGGGAATTTCGGTATAAGGAAGTAGAAAATACTCGTCTTTACTGTGGTCATACCCTACAACAGCACATTGTCCGTCGACCTTCATGCTGGAGATGAGGGCTGATTTTGTGCCGAGTTTCCTCAATTTGTCAAGTAGTTCATAGGCCTCGTCCCTTGTCACACTCTCAGCATGATGGGTAGTGTCGGTCAGGAAACAAGCCTCAGTATAGTTAGGAACGATAAGATGCGCCACTCGTATCATCTCGCGCATACTCTTCACAGTCTCCATGGTTACACCGTTATAGAGTTTTCCCTCATCACCCATGATGGGATCGACGAAAATCAGTGTCCCGTTATTGGCTTGCTCACGACAATACTCCGAGATGATTTCTGCCTGCCGCACACTGGCAATAAAGCCCGTAGCGATAGCATCAAAACGAAAACCCAATTGTTTCCATACGGGGAACACCCCTTTGATATAATCGGTTGTATCGAGAATATTGAACTTCCCATAATCGAGCGTGTTAGAAACAAGAGCCGTGGGAAGGTTATACACAGGATGACCCATGTATGAAAGAATGGGAAGCATGGCGGCAGTAGCTACTTTACCATAGCCTGCCAAGTCATTAATCAATAATATTTGTTTTTTCTGCATAGCGATTTATTCCACAGTTACGCTCTTCGCCAGGTTGCGCGGCTGGTCAACATCTTTTCCTTTACAAACAGCTATGTGATATGCCAGCAACTGAAGAGGTATGGTGGCGATGAGCGGCTCAAGGCATTCCAGCGTATCGGGCAATTCTATCACCTCATCGGCAATACGGCTGATGGTATCGTCGCCTTTTGTCACCAAAGCAATGACTTTGCCTTTACGAGCCTTGATCTCTTGAATATTGCTCAACACCTTCTCATACATGGCATTATGTGTGGCAATAACAACCACGGGCATATCAGAGTCGATAAGGGCAATGGGACCATGCTTCATCTCTGCTGCTGGATAGCCCTCTGCGTGTATATAACTGATCTCCTTCAATTTCAGCGCCCCTTCTAGTGCTACGGGATAGCTGAATCCACGCCCCAGATAAAGGAAATTGGTGGCATAGGTGAACATGCGGCTTAATTCCGATATTCTCTGATTCAACTGAAGCACATCACGTATCTTATCGGGAATCTTACTCAATTCACTCACAATATGCAAGTACTCATCATGCGCCACAGTTCCTTTGGCCTCACCCAAAGCCAATGCCAACATGGTTAGTACGGTCACTTGTCCGGTGAACGCCTTCGTAGAGGCGACACCAATCTCTGGCCCAACATGAATATACGAACCGGTATCAGTGGCTCTGGGAATGCTTGACCCGATAGCATTGCAAATACCATAAATAAAAGCGCCCTTTTGCTTTGCCATCTCAACAGCTGCCAGCGTGTCGGCCGTCTCTCCACTTTGCGAGATGGCAATCACCACATCATCGTCCGACACGACCGGATTACGATAGCGGAACTCAGAGGCATACTCCACCTCAACAGGAATGCGACACAGGTTCTCAATGATTTGCTTTCCTATCAGTCCGGCATGCCATGAGGTGCCGCATGCAACGATAATGATGCGTTTTGCTGACAACAGCTGGCGCCGATAGTCGATGACAGCACTGAGTGTCACATGGTCGGCGTCAAGATTGATGCGTCCTCGCATGCAATTGGTCAGGCATTCGGGCTGTTCGAAAATCTCTTTGAGCATAAAGTGGGCGTATCCGCCCTTTTCAATCTGTCCGAGATTGATATCAACAGTTTTGATTTCAGGACTGAGCTTCCGGTTGTAGATATTCACCACCTCCAGTTCCTCACCACGTCTGATAACAGCAATGTTGCCATCTTCCAAATACACCACTTTATCAGTATACTCAACAATAGGACTGGCATCTGACCCCAGGAAAAACTCATCGTCGCCAATACCCACTACCAACGGACTCTGTTTACGCGCAGCTATCAACTGGTCGGGATTGGATTTATCAAGGATGGCGATGGCATAAGCGCCTATCACCTCATGAAGAGCCAACTGGACTGCCGTCAGCAAATCGAGATTCTTCTTCATCTGAATATACTCGATTAACTGGACGAGCACCTCCGTATCGGTGTCAGAACGGAAAGTCACCCCTTTCTCCATCAATTTTCCTCTCAGATCGGCATAGTTTTCAATAATGCCATTATGGATGATAGCCAGACGCTTCGATGCAGAATAATGAGGATGGGCGTTGACCGATGAAGGCTCTCCATGGGTTGCCCAACGAGTATGTGCAATACCGACCGAACCGGAGATATCTTTGTCTGCACAATAATCCTCCAGCCCAGCCACCTTGCCCTTTGTCTTATAGACATTCAAACCACCATCATCATTGATCAGAGCAACTCCAGCACTGTCGTACCCTCTGTACTCCAGCCTCTTCAGCCCTTTAATCAAAATGGGGAAGGCTTCCCGCTTCCCCATGTAGCCAACAATACCGCACATTCTGCTTGATGATTATTATTTCACGATGCTGTAAATCAAAGCGCCGGCAGAGATAAATGATGTGACAATTGACAACCAGATATTTGTCGAACGTCCCACTGAGCTCTGAGCTTTCTTCAGCTTGTTAGGCTCAACATAGACGATATCATTCTGCTGCAGATAGTAATAAGGAGAGTTCATGATGTTGGCATCACAGAAATTCAGGCGGTGCCACTCTTTCTGGCCATCGCTGTTTTCACGAATCAACAATACTTTCTCGCGCTCGCCATAAACGGTCATATCACCGGAAAGAGCAATGGCATCGATGATGCTGAGCTTCTCTTTTTCAGCATTCTTCGGACCTGGATTATTCACCTCGCCGAGTACAGTCACATGGAAATTTGACAATCTTACTGTAACTATCGGGTGCTCGATTTCCGACATATAGGGTTTAATCAAATCCTGGAATTTCTCCTGACACTCATCGATGGTCAGTCCTGCAACTTTCACTTTACCCAAAACTGGGAAATTGATTTCACCGTCATTATTGACAAGGAAAGTGCGCAAGTTCACATTATTTGAACCTCCACTATAGCCCGTATTTGAGCCTGTATACTGCAAGTTGAAAGGACGACCTGCTTCAGGATCAGTTGTACTCACATTAATGGTCAGAAGGTCTTTAACCATGATTCTTGCATCATAATAATGCTTCACCTGCGAGAAATCTGTCGTTTCAATATTCTGGAAGTACGACAAGTTTTTGTATGAAATACAACTCTCGAAAGAGAACACGGCAGCTAAGAGCACGAAAGGCAGAATATACTTTTTCATATTCATTATTAATAAATGTGTTAAAAATTTATGCAAAGATACTGCAAAATGTTTAACGAGCAAAATTATTGTCCACAAAAATGAAGAATCCCGATGTTAAAACAGCATCGGGATTCTTATCTTTAGAATTTGAAGTAATTCTTGGCATTGTTATAAGAGATATCCTCAACCATTCGGTACAGGCTTTCTGTATCATTAGGCAGCAAGCCTTTCTCCACATCGTTGCCTAACAGATTGCAGAGCAGACGGCGGAAATACTCATGGCGCGGATAGCTCAAGAACGAGCGGCTGTCGGTAAGCATACCCACAAAACGACTCAACAGACCCAACACTGACAATGCATTCATCTGACGGGTCATGCCATCTAGCTGATCGTTGAACCACCATCCTGATCCGAACTGTATCTTACCTGGGCATGAGCCATCCTGGAAGTTACCCAACATAGTGGCAATCACTTCGTTGGCGCAAGGGTTAAGGGTATAGAGGATGGTACGTGTGAGTTTACCCTCGGCATTCAGTTTGTTGAGGAAATGGCTCATGGCCTGGGCTGTATTGAACTCTCCTATAGAGTCGAAGCCGGTGTCAGGCCCCAGCTGGGCAAACATGCGTGAGTTGTTATCGCGAATGGCACCATAGTGGAACTGCTGTGTCCAATCGCTGGCGTGATCCATCTCAGCCATCAGTGTCAGGAAGCAGTTCTTATACTGGCGTACCTCCATGCTGGAGAGCTGCTGACCACGCATGGCCTTCTCGAAAATGATCTCAATCTGGCTGTCGGTGTATTCCTCATCGTAGAACTCCTCTATTCCATGGTCGCTCAGGCGGCAACCGTTCTCATGGAAGAAGTCGTGTCGTTTCTGCAAGGCGTCAACCATGTCTTTGAACTTGGAGATGGAAACACCGCTGACTTCTGCCAGCTGATTCACATAAGCAGCGAAATCAGGTTTTTCAATATTCATGGCCTTGTCGGGACGCCAGGCTGGGATCATGCGAATTTCGAAACCACTCTCACGAGTCTGCTTGTGGTAACGCAGATCATCAACAGGATCGTCTGTGGTACAAACCGTCTCAACATGATAGCGGCGCATGAAGCCACGAGCTGTATACTCTGGCAGCTGCAGCTTCTCGTTACACTCGTCGAAAATCTCACGAGCTGTCTTCGGACTCAACAGTTTGTCGATACCAAAAGCAGTCTTCAGCTCCAGATGAGTCCAGTGGTAAAGAGGATTACGGAAAGTATATGGAACAGTCTCTGCCCATTTCTCGAATTTCTCCCAATCGGTGGTATCCTTACCGGTGCAGTAGCGCTCATCAACACCATTGGTGCGCATGGCACGCCATTTATAGTGGTCACCGCCCAACCATAATTCTGTGATGCTCTTAAACTTATGGTCGTTGGCAACCATCTCTGGAATCAAGTGACAATGATAGTCGATGATTGGCATCTTAGCCGCATGATTGTGATAAAGATCCTGCGCTGTAGAGGTTTCGAGCAGGAAATTCTCGTCCATGAACTGTTTCATAATTTGCTTTAGAATTTTAAGTGTTTATTGTTATTTAGAATAGATTTCAGTAATTCAGATACAAAGATAACGATTTTTTTTGGAACTGCGAGAAATTTAAGCTATATTTGCACAGAATTTTACGAAAACGATGTCATATATGAAAAACAAAGTTCTTCTCATTTATACAGGTGGAACCATTGGCATGGGCTGTAATCCGCAGACGGGTGCACTCGAGCCACTCGACTTTCACCATCTGAAAGAGAAAGTTTACGAGTTTGCATTCATCAAAACAGGTATCGATGTCTATCAATTCAATACCCCCATTGACTCCAGCGACATGGATCACCGCATGTGGGCCAAGCTGGTTCAGATTATTGCAGAACGCTATGACGACTACGACGGTTTTGTTATTCTGCATGGAACCGACACGATGGCCTATACGGCTTCAGCGCTCTCATACATGTTAGAGAATCTTACAAAGCCTGTCATCCTCACAGGCAGTCAGCTTCCGATTGGTCAGTTGCGCACCGACGGAAAAGAGAATCTCATCACCAGTATCGAGCTGGCTTCTGCCTACCACCCTGACGGACGTCCACGAGTGCCAGAGGTTTGCATCTACTTCAACGGCCGTTTGCTCCGCGGAAACCGTAGTACCAAACAGAACGCTGAAGGATTCACAGCCTTCGAGTCGTTCAACTATCCGCATCTTTGTGATGCAGGCGTCAATTTCACGTATCATCCTCACCATATTCTTCAGCCCGACTATGACAGGCCGATGATACCCCATGTAGCCATGGACCCCAACGTCATCGTTTTCTCGTTATTTCCTGGCATTCAAGAGAATATCGTTCGCCATATGCTCGACGCCCCCGAACTGCGCTCTATTGTCATGCGCAGCTACGGTAGTGGCAATGCGCCCCAGCAGAGATGGATCACAGAACTGCTAAAAGATGCATCGCTGCGAGGAGTGACCATTGTCAACATCAGCCAATGTGTGGCGGGCAGCGTGGAAATGGGGAAATACGACGCCAGCTATCACCTGAAGAATGCAGGAGTAGTGAGCGGCTACGACAGCACCGTTGAAGGAGCCGTCACCAAACTGATGTTCCTGCAGGCGCACTACAATGATTTCCGAACCATCAGAGAAATGATGAACCGCTCGATTGCAGGAGAAATCACCATCGATTGAAACACCTCTATAAGATGGTGTCAGTAAAGAATCATTTATATTCATCACTATACAAACAAAACCATTATGAAAGACTTAAAAGGAACAAAAACTGAGAAAAATCTGCAAGAGGCATTTGCAGGAGAGTCGATGGCCCGCAACAAATACAGCTACTGGGCATCAAAAGCTAAAAAAGACGGATATGTGCAGATAGCAGCCATCTTCGAAGAGACTGCTGCCAACGAGAAAGAGCATGCAAAGATGTGGTTCAAACTGCTTGAGGGCGGAAGCATCAAGAGCACAGAAGAGAATCTTGAGGCTGCTGCTAATGGCGAGAACTTTGAATGGACGGATATGTACGACCACATGGCCAAAGAGGCCCGTGAAGAAGGCTTCGATGAGATTGCCGAGAAATTCGAGGGCGTGGCCAAGATTGAAAAAGCCCACGAAGAGCGTTACCGTAAGTTGCTGGGCAATGTGCGTGAGAAGAAAGTTTTCTCGAAAGACGGCGACGTCATCTGGCAATGTGCTAACTGCGGGCACATAGTAATAGGCAAAGAAGCCCCTGAGGTCTGCCCCGTTTGCGACCACCCGCAGGCTTACTTCCAAGTAAAAGCAGAAAACTATTAAGACGATGGGGAACACAGCAGATTCATTCCAATGGGCCGAGGACATTGAGGCCGCTGTTACCGTGTCCGACAAAGAAGGCGTTGTAGTGTATATGAACAAACGCTCGCGTGAGACTTTCAACAAGAATGGCGAATCGATGGTGGGGCGCAGCATGCTGCCCTGCCACAACGAGCGTTCGAAAGAAATCATCAACGAGATGCTGACCCAGAATGTCCCACACTGCTATACCATCACCAAGAACGGCCGTAAGAAAATGATTTTCCAGACTCCCTGGCGAGTAGACGGAGAGGTAAAAGGATTGGTTGAGTTCTCATTCATCCTGCCCGACGAGATGCCTCATTACGACCGAGACAAACAAGTGTAACACAAAAGCGGCTGGCTTCGTTGCCAACCGCTTTTTTATCATTATTCTGTTCGCTTTCCCGAGTTCATCAGACAATCACACGTGTCTTGTGGTAATTCTCACGAAACTCGCTTGGCGAACAGCCCTTCTTCCGCTTGAAGATTCTATTGAAATTACTCAGGTTGTTAAAACCGCACTCATAGCTGATTTCTGAGATACTATGACTGGTATCCACTAGTTTACGAGCAGCATACCCCAGACGTATGTCAATGATATAATCGCTCAAGTTACGACCCGTATGGAGCTTAAAGAAACGGCTAAAGGCACTCGGGCTCATCCCGGCGATATCGGCCATCTGCGCCAAACGAATCTCCTCCATATAATTCTTGCTGATGAAGTTTTTCACTTTCAAAATACGGCGACTGTCATCTTCAACGGCAATCTTGGCAAAGCTGCTCGACGCCAATGTGCGGGCACCCTCACATTTCGACAACTCATACAGTATGGTGAGAAACTGCTGGACTGCATAGAATCCGTCTTTCACTGAACTCAGCGAGTCGAGCAAGCTATAGACTTTCATGATGGCGGGAAGCGGGAAGCACAGCCCTTTGCGCGCTTCATTCATCATTTTGTACATGCTATGGAAGGGATTCCGCCCGAAGAAATTGTCCTCACTCATGAAGAAGTCGAACTGCACTGTGATCTCCCTGATATCATCACTCTTGCAGGTGTTCTGCTCCCACACATGCTCCAGGTCGGGAGAAGTGATCAGCACGAGGTCGTATTCACCAATCACCTCGCTGCTGTCACCTACAATGCGGCGCACGCCTGCAGCATGTTCCACAAAGTTCAACTCATAAACCTCATGATTGTGAATGGGATAAGTGAATTCCTTCTTGTGACGGTCTGCGATATAGAGAACGTCTTTTCCCATCAAAGGGGTAATCTCATGTATGACTCTCCTCTCCTCCGGCATGATTAAATACGTAAATCTCTCAATATAGCACTAATTTTCTGCAACGTAGTCACTCTGGTTGGAACCAACGGCAGACGCAGTTCGTTTTCGATCATTCCCATCTCATGAAGCAAAGCCTTCACACCGGCGGGGTTACCGTCAACAAACAACAGTTTGTAAAGCTCTGTAAACTTATGATGTATCTTGCGCGCAGCCTCATACTCCCCCCGGAACTCCAGGCGGATCATTCGCGAGAACTCTTTCGGCAGCGCATTGCCAATGACCGAGATAACTCCTGCACCGCCACTGGCAATCAGCTGATAGGTAATGGCATCATCACCGCTGATGACATCAAATCGATCAGGTTTGGCCTTGATAATCTCATCCACCTGCTCTATGTTACCACTTGCCTCTTTGATAGCCACAATATTCTCACAGTCGTTAGCCAGTCTCACAGTTGTCTCAGGCTTCATATTAATGCCTGTCCTCCCTGGTACATTATATAAAATCACGGGAAGTGGACTAGCCTCCGCTATACGTTTAAAATGCTGGTACAGACCCTCTTGCGAAGGTTTATTGTAATATGGACAAACACTCAGCACGCCATCAATGCCACGGAAGTTGGCGGTTTTCAGTTCCTCCACCACTGCCGCCGTATTGTTCCCGCCACATCCCACCACAATGGGAATGCGACCATGTACAACATCTACAACCAGTTCCTTGATTTTCTCTTTCTCATCGAAGGTCAGGCAGGGAGTCTCGCCTGTCGTTGCAAGTATACATAAGAAATCAGCACCGTTGGCCAACTGGTATTCCACCAGGCGTTTCAACGCAGCATAATCTACCGAACCGGTAGTCGTAAACGGTGTGATGAGGGCTATCCCTAAACCCTTGAATATATTTCGTGCCATAAAACCTATTTCTAATCAAATTGCAAAATTAATGCTTTTCTTCCAAAATGCAAAGCAAATGCTGTTTTTTCTTCCTTTTTTCAACCTATACGGCAGAAACGATACTGATTATTTCATACAAAGTGAAATTGTATTCACTTCCCGCAGCCATCATTTTGTACCCCAATAGAGGAAAAGCATTCCCAGCAACACCAAAGCAAGGTCCACGGTTTTACTCTTCAGGTTTTTCTCGTGGAAGACTGCCGCTGCTACGAGAAAGCTCACAATAACGCTTCCCCGGCGAATCATCGACACGATGCTGATCATGGCACCAGGCAGACTGAGCGCATAGAAGTAGACGAAATCGGCAGCACTTAGGAACAAAGATATGAAAATAATAGACCGATCCCAATGAAAAGGGGTGGTCTGCTTATGCTTCGGCCACCATAATAACAGCAGCATGGCGCCCATCATACCACACTGGTAGATATTATACCAACTCTGCACCATCATACGGTCAATCCCCACCCCACCATCTTGCGGGGATGCCATCAGATACTTATCGTAGAGTCCACTTATAGCCCCGAGCATGGCCGACAGTACCACAAAATAAATCCATTTATCGTGCTTGAAGTCGATACCCTCTTTCTTTCCGCTTCTGCTCAGCATGAAAAACGAAGCCACGGCCAGCAACACACCAATCCACTGATACATGTTAAGCCGCTCGCCGAAAACCAGCAAGGCTCCCACCAACACCATCACTGGGCGTGTGGCATTGATAGGACCGACGATGCTCAGCGGCAGGTGCTTCATGCCAAAATAGCCGAATATCCAGCTAGACAATACGATGAGGCTTTTCAGCAAAATGTATTTGTGCATCTCCCACCCTCCTGATGCCACATGGAAAATGGTACCGTCGAGCACGGCCGACGTATAGCTCATCACGATGAACGGCAGGAAGATGAGCGAAGAAAACAAAGTATTGAGAAACAAGACCGGAATGACGGCATTGCCATTGAGTGCCTCCTTCTTACACGAGTCGTAGAATCCCAGCAACGTCGCCGAGAGGAATGCTAAAAATAACCAAGCCATTGATAAACTTTAAAAAACTAATATCTATTTGAATATGCTCACTAGACAGTGTAACGCAATGCTGTCAACCATCATAACTGACATTCTCCAAGAACAAAGCATGGGCAGGCATGCTTTCTCCGGCCTCGGTGCGTTTCTTGCCTTCAACCACATGACGGAACTCATCCATCGTCATGCGCCCGCGTCCCACCTCGATCAAGGTGCCTACCACAGCCCGCACCATGTTACGCAGAAAGCGGTTGGCGGTGATGACGAAATACCATTCGTTGTCGCCAGTCTGAATCCAGCGGGCCTCAGTAATGTGGCAGAGCGTGGTCTTCACATCGGTATGGCTCTTGCAGAATGCCCCGAAGTCTTCGTATTCCAGCAAAGCAGCGGCGGCCATGTTCATGGCATCAAAGTCGAGCGCGTAATGGGTCTCCCACGAATAAGAGCGAAGGAAAGGATTCTTGCAAGTATGTATATAATAATGGTACGTGCGGCTGGTGGCCGAGAAGCGGGCATGCATGTCATTGGCAACTCTCTCCACCCTGTCAACAGCTATATCGCGGGGTAGCAGGCGGTTCAATTTGCGAGCCAACTGCACCACATCCAGTTCTTCCTCGAAGTCGAAATGAGCAGCCATCATCCGTGCATGCACACCTGCATCTGTCCGGCCGGCCCCCACTACCTCCATCTCACGGCGCAACAAAGTTGACAACGCTCGTTGCAACACTTCTTGCACCGAAACACAATGGGGCTGTATCTGCCAGCCATGGTAGTTGGTACCGTCGTAACCGAAAAAAATGAAATATCGTTGCATATCGGCTGCAAAAGTACAAAATAATTGATAATTAGCCATTGATAATCAATAATTATTTCACTACTTTTCATTCAGCCAACTCAGCGGAAGCGGAAAAACGAAAATAAATTTGGCATTTCGCTCACTTATGCGTATCTTTGCACCATGATATTCTATCTTTCGGCAACAGGAAACACGCGCTGGGCGGCTGAGTATCTGGCACAAGCAACTGGCGAAAAGCTCATCAGCATGGCTGAAGCCATCCACAGCAACTGTCGGTTCATTTTAGCTGAAGACGAGCGAATCGGCTTCGTATTTCCCGTTCATGGATGGCGACCGCCACGACTGGTGCGTAAGTTCTTGAGTCAAACAGAACTACGCGGGGTGGACGGACATTTCTGTTTCGCCCTCTGCACCGCCGGCGACGACATCGGACAAAGCATGGAGATTCTGAACCACGACTTGCGACGCCTGCACCTGAAGACCGAGAGCATCTACTCGCTCATCATGCCCGAATCGTATGTAGGTCTTCCGTTCATGGATGTCGACAAGCCCGAGAAAGAAAAAGCCAAGAAGCAACAGGCCGAAAAGCAGCTTCACGAGTTTGCCGAAGAAATCAGGCAACGCAAGCGCGGCATCTGCAAAACCTACAAAGGGCATTGGCCGCGCACAAACAGCTGGCTGTTAGGCACGATCTTCGACAGGCTGCTCATCAGCGACAAGCCATTCCGTGTGAATGCCGACAAATGCATCCGCTGTGGAAAGTGCGTTGAGGCATGCATCACTGGCAACATGACAGGCGGGAAAGGAGAACTGCCGCAATGGAAACATCAGGGTGACTGCTGCACCTGTTTTGCCTGCTATCATCACTGTCCGGTACGAGCCATCGAGTATGGCGGCCGCACCAAAAATAAAGGACAGTATTATTTTAATAAGAACAAATACAACAATTTGAACAAATAATGAAAAAGATTCTTTTTATATTCACATTCATACTCTTTACAACTGCTTCATGGGCAGCAAAGGCGTATCCATTGCCCGTTACCATTACTCAGGCAGATGGAACACCGCTGACAATCATACTTCGTGGTGATGAACATTACCATTGGTACATGACCGAAGACGGAGCTTTACTCTGTCGCCAAGGAAACGCATATTATGTTGCTGCGGTGGAAGCTGATGGAAGTCTGACTGCCACCAAACAGCTTGCGCATAATAAAGACCTTCGAAGTAATGTAGAGCGTGAGTTAATAAGCAAACAGGATAGAATTGCTTTCAGCACTCGAGTGAAAGCTAAGAGTGCAAGAAGACGTGCAAGCATTGAGGATGACTTGCTCTCCGAACAAACATTATTTCCACATTCAGGTACTCCTAAGGCTGTCGTCATACTCGCTGAGTTCCAAGACACTCCTTTCACTATTACCAATCCCCGGAGATCATTCGAGCAGTATCTTAATGGTAAAGGACGTTCTGTAAACTATGATAATGGAGAGGCAAGTAATCTAAGTAGTGTGGCACAATACTTTTCAGACATGAGTTTTAAGAAGTTCATTCCTCAGTTCGACCTTTACGGTCCTGTGAAACTACCTAACTCATTGAAATATTATGGTGGCAACAATGGAACTCTGAAAGATGTTCATTTTGACGAACTGGTAAAAGATGCATGCACCTTAATGAATGACAGCCTTGATTTTTCGGCTTATGATGCCAACAATGACGGGTATGTAGATTTGGTATATGTTGTCTATGCAGGTTTTTCCGAGAGCGTTACAGGAAACTCCCCTGACTGTATATGGCCAAAGTCTGGTTTTCAAAACTTTGGACAATTCGATGGAAAGACAGTAGCACGCTATGGAATAAACAACGAATTAAATGCGCGTCCAGGTGCTTATTCCAACTCACCTCTGTATCGTATTAATGGTATAGGGCTCTTTTGCCATGAGTTCTCCCACACATTAGGTCTTCCAGACCTTTATCAGAGCAACGATGCATGCGATAATAACCATGAAATGGAGTTCTGGGACCTCATGGACGGTGGAGAGTACACCAAGAACGGATACTTACCCACTCCATACACAGCATGGGAACGCGAGGCGATGGGATGGATGAACATCGAGACACTTAGTGAGGAAGGGCAATTACAACTCACCCCCATCCAGGAGGGAGGCAAAGCATATCGCATACTAAATGATAATGCCACCAACGAGTATTATATCATTGAGAACATACAGGAACGCGGATGGTACAATGCTAAGGCAACGATTAAGGATAAGGATAAGACAGAGGAAATTTCCATTAAAGGACATGGCATGTTAGTATATCATGTTGACTATAACAAAAGTTACTTTACATTAGGTCAAAAGCCCAATGAGACAAAGAATCATCCGAGAATGACCGTTGTTGCCGCAGATGGCCTGCTTCTGTCGTCCACCAACTGCAATGATTCAATACGACTTTACTATCAGGAGATGAATGGTGATCCTTTCCCGGGTACATCTGGGGTCACGTCACTTACCGACGATATGACAAGACAAGACGGAAAGAGTATGCTATTTACCTATAAAGGAAAACTCAACAAACCATTATACAACATCAAAGAAGAAGATGGTATTATCACTTTCGATTTTCTTAAGGACTTTTCTGCCTCTGGTATTAACGACCCCATTCAGTTAAAAGATGAAAATGATCACCGCATCTTCACCCTTGACGGACGGTATGCCGGCAATGACTTACACGCTCTGCCAAAAGGCATCTACGTAGTGGGCAAACGTAAGATTTTGGTAAAATAGAACTGACAGACACAATGATTACCATTGAAGAAGCCTTGCGAATAGCCCTCGACTGTCATGAAGGACTGAAAGACCTTGATGGCAAGCCTGCCATTCTGCATCCGCTGACAGTGGGAATGGCTGGGAATAACCGACAGGAAATCATCGGTGGATTTCTGCATGATGTCGTCGAGGACTCTGACCTCACATTCAATGATTTACTGGAAAAAGGTGTTGACGAAGACATTGTCGATGCTTTGCGCCTGCTGACGCACAAGAAAGGAACAGATTACTTCGAATACATCCAGCGCATCATCGACTCTGGCAATCGTCTGGCACAAACCATTAAGTTGAATGATTTAAAACACAATCTCAGGCGGGGTCGAGCCGGTGGCCACATGAAGCAGGTGACGAAGCACGAGAAAGCGCTGGCCATGTTCGTCGCAGCCGGATTATATAAAGATAACGAATGAGTTGCTAAAGATGAACTCCACGTTTGTAGAGACGCACTCTGCAAACGTGGAGTAGCCCTTTACAAAGAAGGAACAGGCTCACGCTGTATTGCCGTCAATACACACGCGGACCGAAGATGCGAGTGCCGATGCGCACCATGGTAGAACGGTGGGCAACGGCAATGGGATAGTCGTCACTCATGCCCCAAGAACGCTCGCAGAAGTTGTCGTCATCGGCGAAATAGGCTGCTTTGACCTCATCGAAAAACCGGGCTGCAATATCGAACTCATTGGCAATCTGCTGTTCGTCGTCAACATTCGATGCCATCATCATCAGACCGCAGATACGCACATGAGACATCTGCCGCCATTCTCCGCCAGCCAAGAGCTCACGGCACTGGTCAAGCGTCAACCCATATTTCGTGGCTTCTTCAGCAATATGCAACTCCAGCAACACATTGATGACACGTCCGCATTTGGCCGCCTGCTTCTCTATCTCTCGCAACAACTTGAGTGAGTCGACAGCCTCGACCATCGATACATACGGAGCAATGTATTTCACCTTATTGGTTTGCAAATGACCAATAAAATGCCACTCGATGTCTTGCGGCAGAGTGGTATGCTTCTCACGCAACTCCTGTTCATGACTCTCCCCAAAGATGCGCTGCCCCATGGCATAGGCAGCCTCAATGTATTCATTGGGGTGATACTTGCTGATAGCCACCAGTTTTACACCTGCAGGCAGACTATCAAGCACCTCGCGCAGATTCTCTTGAACGTCGTACATGAATGACACTGATGATTAGAAATATGTATAACTACTGCTCGTACTCAGGTTTATCGTTTTTGGTTTCGACTTTCTTATACTCGAAGACATCCATCAGCTGGGTCTCAGCCAGCGAGGCGATGACATAGTCGATCATTGTACCGCCCATCACCTGGTCGATATTCTTCACAGCACCCTGGAAGGTAGCTGCCTGAACCAGATAGTAGACGTTGGAACGCTTCTCTTTCTCGGTTTTCTCGTCGATAGTGATGAATTGCAGCTTTGCCTTGTACCAACGGTCATCATGATCGTTCTCGCTGAAGAATATCTCTTTGTATGTAGCCTTTTTGATATCCTTCACCTCGAATGCGCCGCTGATATAGCTCGACATCTCTTCCATGATGCGCTGCTCTGCCTCAGTGAAGCTTAGCGCGTCGACGGTATATGCCTCGATGACGGCCTTCTGCATGCCGTCTTCCATTGTCTTCTCATACTTGATCTTGGTTTCAAACCATTCTGCTGTTCTTGCTCTCATTGTAATATATATTATATATAGGTGTATTGATTACGTGATGCAAAAGTACAGAATTATTTCGTAACGAGCAAAAATCTCACATAAAAAAACGCGGACTCTCCTGAGAGAACCCGCGCCAAATTTATCAATATGATGTCCTGACTAATCAGAAACGATAGCCGATGGTGAACAGCACCTGGTGACGCTTGTTGCTCACATCTGTAGCACCCATCCCTCTTTTGTTTGAATTATAGTCCTGAAAGGCATAGAATGTACCATTAGTGGCACTGTACTGATATGCTACGTCAAGATTGAGCTGTCCAATATTATATCCCAGTCCGCAGGTGATGCGATTTGTTCCGCCCCAATTGGTGTAGTCGGTAGTAGAAGAATACATTACACCTGGCGAATCAAGCATCATATTACGAGAGCCATCTTCATTGTAAGTGGCAGTCACATAGTTGTAGCCGAAACGCACTGCCAAAGCAGGATCGGGCTTATACTCCAAACCCAACTTGAATGAAGACACACCTTTGAGCGACTTTTCTGTATTGTCTTTCATCACTTCATCGGTGTAGGAATCCTCATAGCCATAATAATCATAACCGTTGATGACACGGTTCTGGCAGGCTGCCATGTCAGCGTATTCATAGCTGGCACCCAATGCCAGGTAATTGCCAACAGTATGTCCTAAACTCAATCCGAACTTCCATGGGGTGTAGAGTTTGAAGTCGTAACTCTCTGAAGAATTACCCTTATCCCATGCGCCATACTTCGATTTATTGGTCATCTCCGTAGCATTTTCTGTTGTTAGGTCATACCAAGTTGGAGTTGACACGGAAAGACCAATACGAAACGGCGACCCTTCCACAGGACGGAATATAATACCGGCTTTCATGTCAAAACCAGAGCCCTTAACCCTTCTTTGGTCGCCAACAACCACCAAACCGGCATCGCCGTTCTTGTCTACCAAACCTTCAGCATACTCGCTGTAGCCTTTGTAATTGACATCATAGAGTCCAAATGTCACACCCCAATAAAAACGGTCGTTCACATTTCCGCTGATATTGAAATCATACTCATTGATCCAACCACGGTGAGAACGGTCGAAGTTATACTCATTAGCATCAATCACATAGAAATTATGGTCTTCCGGATCTAGCAGCAAGCTATTGGCATTCAGATAGTCGGCTTGACTGTAAGTCTGGGCACGCCAGTCACTTGTGGCATTCTCAAAACCCATCACGTCGTCTTGATTGTTAAACGCCAAGTCGTAGCCACCCATCCTGACATCGCCATACTCTGCTTTCTTATATGAAAGTCCGTTTTGCGACACTCTGTTCAGCTGATTAGCAGCCGACAAAATCTGGTCGAAATTACGGCTCTTATGATAATTGAAACCGAAGTTGACAAACGAGTTTCTTCCAGAACGCGCCGCATAGACGAATCCCACCTGGTCGAAACTCATGTTGGTTTTATTCAGACCATCGAACTTCTTGGCATTTTGCTGCGAAACCAATCCGAACGACACACTGGCTGCCGACTTACGGAAGAGTCCGATGCCTGCCGGGTTCGTAGAGATGGTAGAGAGATCAGCTCCCAGTGCCTCCATCGCTCCACCCATACCTACATAGCGGGCTGTACCATTCAAATCGTTGCCCAGAAAACGGGCGCTCTCGTAAGTATCCTGGGCTGCCACAGGCATGATAGCCAGTGCAAATACAGCCAAAATATATAATTTCTTCATAGTCGTATCAACAATAATATAAAATAACTATTATGAATTATGCATTAAAACTATCTTCTTCCGCCGAGACTACCACCAGAGCGACCGCCACCACTGGAACGGCCACCTCCAAACGAACCACCTGAGCTACCACCGAATGATCCGCCTCCTCTGTAAGAGCCGCTGCTGAATGTGCCGCTGTTGGAGTTAGAAGGTGAATATGATCGTGTTGACATAGAGTGACTATTATTAGAACGCGAACGGCTTCCACTGAAGTTACCGCTCCTGCTGCGAGTATTATTGCCCGACTGGCCATAAGAGCGGTGGTTGCCAACGGTACGGCCATTGATGCTCGTCACACGACTATTGTTAAATCCAATATTATTGTAATACTGGCCACCTGTAGATCCATTGCGGTTGATGGTACCTGCGTTGCCAGTCCTGGAAGTATAGTAACGGCCACCATAATATGGATAATTCCAATAGCCACCATAGTAACCGTAGTACCAAGGGCTGTGCCAGCCATAATAGCCTCCCCAGCCACCATAGTACCAAGGACTGTACCAGCCATAATAGCCACCATAATACCACGGATCATACCAGAAAGAATCGTAGAACCAAGGATCGTACCAACCATAGCGATGATACCACCAAGGGCTGTGCCATCCATATCCCATGCTGTAGAACCAAGGATCGTAGAAACCATCCCAACGGCTCATGCGACGAGTGTATTCATAGTCGGAGTCAGCATCATCGAAGTCATACTGAACAGGACCGGCATAAATCGTGTCGTTGGTCGAAGGATAGCCCTCACCCACATGGAACTCGATGATGTCGTTACCCAGCGAGTCGGTGCCAATCTTCTGGTAGTAGCTCTGCAAACCACGACGATTGTACTCGTCGACGTCACGAGAACTCCCGCTGTGGGTGACCACAGCTGGCTGAACCTCACTCTTTGTCTGAGCAGCCTTGACTGCTTTCTTCTCCACTTTCTTAGGGGTGAAGTAAACATCGTCCTGCGCCATCATGGTGATGGGAAGGAACACTGCCAGAATTGATAAGATGATGAACTTCTTCATTTTTTTATTCCACTTTAAGTTGTTTCTAAATGTTCACGGTGCAAAATTAATGCATAATTGCATACAAAAATACGGAAAAACCCTAAACGATGGTAGGTTTTTCCCTATTTTTTGTAATTTTGCAGTAGAATTTAACATTATTAGCTATGAAATATCTGGTTACAACGTTTAAAATCATTCCCAATTCCGAAATAGCCCGCGACCTGTTGGCAAGCATTGCCGCAGAAGCTGGTTTCGAAACGTTCGAGGAGAGCGATGAAGGGATGAAGGGATACGTGCAGGAGAGTCTTTTCGCCGCCGATGTGCTTGATGAATGCATCAAGGACTTTCCATTGCCCGATGTCACCATCAGCTACACGGTGAGCCCTGCTGAGGACAAAGATTGGAACGAGACGTGGGAACAAGCTGGTTTCGAGCCCATCGTCATCGACAACCGTTGTATCATCTATGATGCCAAGCAAGCTGAAAATGGAACGATAAAGATGGCGAACGAAAAACTAACGGACGCCCCCCACGAGAAGGAAGAAACCCTTCAGACGTCAGAAACCAGTTCACCGCTATCCATCGCCATCGATGCCCGCATGGCCTTCGGCACAGGAACCCACGACACTACCCAGATGATTGTCAGACAATTGCTTGACATGCATGTTGAGGGGAAACGAGTGCTCGACTGCGGTTGTGGTACGGGCATTTTGGGCATTGTAGCCGCCAAATTAGGAGCAGAGCGAGTCGTAGCCTACGATATTGACGAGTGGAGTGTCGAGAACACCCGCCACAATGCCAGCCTCAACGGAGTGGACTTCATTGAGGTACTGCAGGGTGACGCTCATGTGCTCTCTCATGTCAGTGGCGTGTTCGACATCGTTTTGGCCAACATCAACCGCAACATTCTGCTGCAAGACATGCCTGCCTTCAAAGATATCATGGCACCCGAGGCCGTTCTCATCATCAGTGGGTTTTACGAAGAAGACATTCCGTTGCTAGTAGATAAAGCCTCGTCGCTCAGTCTGGAGTACCACGGGAAAGACAGCTCAGGCGACTGGCGGTGCCTGGTTTTCAGATAGCGCTATGGTTTCAGTGGGATTCCCTACTATCGGGTCTATAACAAGCAAGGGAAATGCACCTTTAGTCATATCGGTTATCCCGGCAACGACAAGATGAAAGCAGAGTTTGAGAATGCACTGGGAGGCAGCAGAACTGCCGGTGAAAAGTTCAAATGCGCTGACGCGCGTTCAAAGTTCAAAAGTTTTCACACAGATATCACAGAGTTCACTGATTTTTCTCCTTAAGTGGAAGTCCCTAAGGACTATAGATCTGTGTCTTCCGTGGAATCTGTGTGAACTAAATCGCAAACAAATGAAAATGACAATATAATGCTATTAGTGTGAAAGAAATTATGGATATCAATGACATAACATATCAGATACGAGGAGCAATTTTCGATGTTTATAATGAACTAGGCCCAGGTCTGTTGGAATCAGTATATGAGGAGGCTCTATTTATGGAGCTTAAGCAGAGAGGACTAAATGTAGAAAGACAAAAGAACGTCCCCTTGTTTTATAAAGGTGTTCTGTTAAATACGGATTTACGGTTAGATCTTTTGGTGGAAGATCAAGTGATTGTAGAACTGAAGTCTGTAGAAGAAGTGAAGAAACTGTTTACTAAACAGTTGCTAACTTATCTGCGATTGTTAGACAAACATGTGGGTCTGTTGGTGAATTTCAACACAGACAACATTCTGGATTCTATCATCAGAATTGCAAACTAGTTTTATAGAAGTCAGATTTTCACTCTGTCTCTCTTTAAGTGAAAGTCCTACAGGACTTTAGATCTGTGTCTTCCGTGGAATCTGTGTGAACTATAAGCGATTTATATGGGTCAGCTTGAAGCTGGTCACAGAGCGAAGTTCACTTTAGCTATGTCGAGACGCGACAAAAATCATGGCCAGAATGGACATAACCTTGAACTGCAGCTCCGCTGCCTTTCTGTGGGCAAGACCTTGAACCTTTAACCTTTAACCATAAGAAAGTCCCCCAGCTTCACAGTTGGAGGACTTATTGTTATACTAGTATAAACGAACTGAATTTCCTAAGGTCTCTTTTGGAGATTATGACATCTCCTAAGAGAGCGTAACCTATAATATCCTTCGTCATGAATTTAGTGATTTGGCCTCTGCCATACGCATTATTGAACATATATATACAGCACCTCACCCATACAGATCACCTGCACGGATGAGGTTTCTTTTCTTTCATTTTCATTTTTTGTATATGGTCCATTGTATAGAATGGTCTTTTATAGTTCAATTGTTAATGCGGTTACTCGCATGCTGTTTAGTAAGCAGGTAGTAAAGCATCACTTCGCAAATATAGGGAATCTTTCAATACAAAGCAACCTTTTCAACAAAATATACGCCACATTAAACATTATTTAACTAACTTTCCGGAAAAGGATGCCCATTAACGGATTTCAGTTAGAAAAACAACGAATGATGACAGGCACAAAAAAAGTGACGAGTGAGTTGCAAGCGGGCACAGCAGATCATGCCCCTTACATCTCACTTGCCACTTCTTTTTTCCACATAGATTCGACTCTGTTTTAAAAGTTGCTTATAGTTCACACAGATCCCACGGATTACACAGATCTAAAGTCCTGCTGAAAATAATAGTTATTATTCATCAGCTTCATAGAGTTATCTGACATAGTTGCTGTCCATACCGAGCCAGCTTCCACGTCGTCAACCTGTATATATGGAACAGAAGAATTCTCGTCTTTGCCATGGATTTTTACGCCATCAGATGCTATCTTATCCATATTATGGGAAAGCGCAAAACCATCACCTGCCGAATTGACATTGACAATCAGGTACTCTCCGCCTACCTCCAACTTATCGGTAAGCTGATAAATAACCGTCTTCGCCGGCGCTGGAGCCTCGGTAAGCAACGGCTCAAGTGGTGCTGGCGAACACACAACTGTCGGCAGGAGTGCTGCCGACAACGCTAGAAGAAAAGCATTTAATTTCATAATAAATTAAAAAAGAACTATCATATATAGACGTTTAGGTCTATTTGATAATTTGTAACAATATTATCGGTTTAAGTCCCCCTACACCGCAGAAAGCGAGAATTCGGGGAAGCGCAATTTTTCTTTGCGGGCGCAAATTTACAACATATTTCTGGAATAGCCAAGCGAATCTCGTTAGAGAATTACTGTTTTATGGACTATTTCGTATTACGTTTGAAAAAATTTACAAAATAATGGCCCAAAAGTGTGATTGTGGCAGTAGAAACGCTACCAAGAGAGAGCGTGACACGAAAAAAAACAATACCTAAACCGCCAGGCAGTTTAAACGACAATCCTATCATGTGTTCTATCCCCAGAGCAGCCCTCCAGCCTTCTGAAAGGCAACTCCACGAAGATAAAGACAATCCTTATATAAAAAAAAACGTTTCAAAATAAAAAAAGTACCCGAGCTTCACAGCCAAGGTACTTGTAGTTTTTTGCAAAAAACAATGTAAAAAATTGAACTATATAATTTTCTTTTTTTGCCTTAACATTTCTGTTCAGCAATTGTCATTATTATTATTATAAACTAAATGAAATTTCGTTTCAGTGAACAGTTAAAAGTGAATTTTCGGAGCAGCGAGCGCCAAAGATGCTTGCATCAATTTGGCCGAATCGTGACGAAAATCATGGACAGAATGGACATAAGTCTGAACCATTAAACCTTCAACCGTTTTACTATTAACTTTTTAAAGTGACAAGTGAGTCGCAAGAGCTGGTCGAACCTACCCTCACTTCTCACTTGTCGCTTCTACTTATCTTTACTCTCCAAAGGAATCGTTGTCATCCCAGAGGTCGTTGCTCTTGAGGTTATCATCTTCGCCCTCGTCGAAGAAGCCTTTCTTTGATTCTACCCATCCGTAACTGTGCATCAGGATGACTCCTTCGCGTGTAGACTGTACTACTTTTATTTCGGGACTCACATAATTCTTTTTCATATCGCGTTCCTCCTTACTTTACAATGATTTTAACTCCGTTGATTACATATACTCCGGCAGGAACTTGGATGGTCTGAGTCTCACCAGCCTGCAGTTTTGTGTTGTTCACCATTACACCGCTAGTGCTGTGTACGCGTACATTCTGCTCCTTTGTAGAGGTCATCGTGATAACACCACTGCCAGGAATTACCATCAGGTCAGGATTCTTATCCACAGAAGATATTCCTGTAGGATCATCGCCAATTCCCTCGCTGAAGATGAGGCCGAAGCTTGCCAGCTTGGCACTATTACTATTGGGAACAAAGTAAGCGCGGAACGGTGCTGAGTTCACCTTACCATATACATAATCCTTAGAATTTACAAACTCTTTATTAGCGAAGTAGTAAATATTCTTCGTCTTCTCGATTTGCTGTCCGGCATACGAACCCTTCATCGTGACACTTTCAGTTCCGCTTGCAGAATGGCCAGTAAAGGTATAGTCGCTACCCATACCTGTTGTAGCAGCTACAACGCCTCCCTCTTGGCTGATTTTGAAGACATCCTTACCTTCTGCCGTGCCCTCAATCACGATGATATAAGGTTTGTTGGCCTCTGCCTCATTAACACCTGTCATTTTTGGAGCATATGCATAGTTAGAATCACCAATCTTGGTAAAGGCATTAGTTGCTTGAAGTGTATGTACCGTGAATGATGTTCCGTCAGTATTCGTATGCGTACCATCTGTCAGCGTAATCTTGAATGGCAGTATGAGAGATGCATTTTTGGGCTTGCCATACTTATCGTAAGTGACCTGACGAGTATATTCCACTTTGTTGGTCTTACCCTCCATGTGGATCTCATAGGGAGAATAGAACGGCTGCATATCGGTCAAGACAATGTTGTTGGCAGCATAGAAGATACTTCCCTCTTCCGACTTATAAGCCGTATTATTGTTGGGTGCCGAAGCTCCTACAGGCAGGAAGAACAAGCAGTTGGCTGCATTTGAATTAGCGTATGTTTCCATATCGGGATTATCGGTAGTGGTCGTCTGGTACACACCCTCAAGATTGCTGAAGTCTATGTAGAGGATATGCTTTGAATCCTCAGGAACATTGTCACCACCTGCTGTAATGGCATTACTAATCAGAGTAAAGACCTTATCTGTAGCTGCATACCCCTGCTTAGTTTCGCCACCTTCTGTGTAAGGAGCAGTCACCTTGACACCGTAGAAAGCACCTGTCTGTGTCTTACCCTCATTGTCGCGGTAGAGCGTCTTGTTGTAAATCTTCTCAAATGCTATTTGTTCCGTATAAGTTGCCAAACTCACGTGTACGATCATCTTATAGAAAGCGTATGCTCTGTGCTGGACAGCAGTAGCCGGTGAGATATTATAGCGTGTCTCGTCTGTGGTGAACACATAGGCTGTGGCTGTCTTCGTCTTTCCTTCTTCCACTTTAAATTCGATCTGTGTGAAATCACCGCCTTCATCAGAGTAGTTTTCTAATGAGAAGGGGAACTCTGTCAGTGTACCGCCGTTTTCTCCTACCTCATCGGCATTGTTGAACTTGAAGGGTGCTGTACCTACCGTAGTGACCTTCTGACGCTCTTTTGTTGCATTTGCCGCCTCACTTGTGTTGTTGTACACGCTGTTGTTCGATGTTCCAAAAGCGTCATAGTGTGCAGAGCGAACGAAGTTAAGGCGTGAGGTATGCTCACTACTTCCACCTGTATATGTCTCATCGAAATACTTGCTCTTCAAATCCTCAAAAGAGATTAAGACATTGTGGTCCTTTGAACTCTCAGGCATGTGGAAGAAGAACTCACCACCGTTTACGCTGAAGTCATTTGCTGTGAACACTTGACTTGGGCGGATGCTCTTAATGGTCTGGTCTTCACACACCACTCGCATGCTGTTCAGATAAGGGTCAAGGGCCTGCAGGGTGAGTGTGGCACGGACGAGGCCTACACCCTTCACACCAAATTTAATAGCATCATTGTTGAGGCCTGTCAGAGGATAGGTACCACTGGGATTAGCGTCGTTAACGGTAATATCCTCTCTCTTAGAACCATCAGCGTTATAAATGGTCAAAGTAAAGTCTGTAGTGCCAGTACCTGCTGTTGTTTCGCTTTCATTGGCAATACTTGCTTTGATACCAGTATCCGGATTGATAAGAGCCTGATTACTCCCATTTTGGCGATTAAAACGTATAAAGTATGTGCGCCATTCTTGTTGACAGATATTGTCATTATCGTCAATAAGGAATCTTTCGCTATCTGCGGGTTTATCTCTTTGCAAACCAACACGACCGTTATTAAAATACATATAATAGCCTGCGCCTTGAATAAATCCGTCAGCATCCATTGTCCATTGTGTTGCATTTCTTTGTCTATCTGTCCATCGAACGGAAGTACTCAAAACATTGTAGACATATAGGTAATATGTTGTGTTATTATAGTTAGCTGTGATATAGAAAGATCTTGTATTCGGCATTTTCTTTCCATATTGCAGTTCTGCACCTATGATACGGTAGCCAACCGGAACCTTTGTTCCATCGGATACAGTCACATGAGAAGGAGTTTCGATATAATAAACCTGCTCTTTGCTAGGACTGCTGAGTTTAAAGTATCCAGCCTCAGACGTGATGGTTCCATCAGTCCTATCATAATCCACAACTTTTTTACCAGTAACGCCATCGATATCCACACCATCTTTGACTGCATTCTCTTGGAAAAGTGTCAAGTAGGCTTTCAAGTCCTTTACATTCTCAGAATCGTATGAAATACGAGACCAACTGCCATAACTACTTTGAGTAGTTTCAATCGAACCGTAGTCAACCCTACTTGTGCTATATGCGACATCAACGGCACTCACAGCAGAGGAAATCACTCCAGCTGGAGTCACAGGAGAATAGTTCTCCTCAGCGGTGAAGAAGAATTCAGCTGATTCAATTGTAATCAATTCCAAGCCATCTCGTTCGGGACCAAGCACAAAATACAGAACGTTACCCATCTTATTCGTTTCATTCTCCGTGCGTGAGATAGTCACAGCTGCTCCGCCCCTATTAGCTGTAGCTGAAGTGATATAAGAACCGAAATCTCTTCCTGTCTCTCCAAAAGTTGAAGATTGGTTAGCACTATTAAATGTAATCTGGCTACTTGTATCGTCTGACGGGCCTTTTGTCAGTTGCCCTGGCTTGCTAAATTTAATGGTATAACTAGTAAAACGATAGCCCTTAGGCAGACTCAAAGAAACATAACCACGTCCATCGCCTTTACAAATTTGCAGGTGTTCGCCTTCAGAATAAATGTTGTTGGCGGGGTTGTCAAGCTGACCGCTAGGCGTTTTGTTTGTTTGATCAGAAGTCGTGAGCACCATGCTCAACTGTTCATGCTGCCAGGTGGCAAAGCCGCCAGATTTGTAACCTAAATCTTCGTACCCAGTAGCCAAGGCGGCAACCATACTACCGTTCGTGGCCTTAATGGTCACGTTTTGTGCCAGCGTGTTGGTGACGCCGGCAACCAATAATAGCAAGAGCAGCATCCATCTGCTCCTACTCTTTGAATTGAATGTAAACATTTTTTTCATATTCTTAAAGTTTATGTTGTTTTATGTTGAGTTTTATATTGTTTGAAGTTTCTAGTGGAAAAGTACTCTAACTTCCCAGCCAAAGTACTTGGTATACAAATAAAATGTATATTGAACTATAATATCTCTTGCAATCAACCATCCGTAGAGGGTACGCCACCTGAGGTCTGGCCCCTGCCATTGCAGTAGTCAGCGGCACGCAGCGACATCTGATCGCATGCGCCCTCCAAAGGCTTATGATATCCAAAACAGTTCATTTTGTAAATAATAATTCCATCGCGGTTGATTCTTTATTTCATTTAGTTACTCTGCAAAAATGCTTTGCTCTTAATAAGAG
>DEFO01000047.1:34901-35496 GCA_002350805.1 Prevotella sp. UBA2850 | reverse complement strand
CTCTTATTAAGAATTTAGAGTTAATACTTTTTAAGACTTCAATCACTGTTTTCCTTGTAACTTTTGAAGCCTGAACGAGTTCATGTGGAGGCCAAAACGGTCTGTTTCCCCCCCCCTTCGGTGAAAAATGAGGAAAACAAGGTGAAAAAGAGGGAAAAGACGAGAATGTAAAGAAATGAGAATGCAGCGGAGATGCTGGTTCAAGGTTCAAATGCGCTGACGCGCGTTCAAGGTTCAAATGCGCAAACGCGCGTTCAAGGTTCAAAGAGAAGCAAGCTGCCGATTAAAAATGTCACACAGATAAGGCAGCGGAGCTGCCGGTTCAAAGTTCAAAAGCGCTGTCGCGCGTTCAAAGTTCAAGGGTGTCCACAGAGGACGGCTGAGCCGCAGTTCAAAGTTTAAGGTTCAAAGAGAAGCAAGCGGCCGATTATAAAAACTTCACACAGATAAGGCAGCGGAGCTGCCGGTTCAAAGTTCAAAAGCGCTGTCGCGCGTTCAAAGTTCAAGGATGTCCACAGAGGACGGCTGAGCCGCAGTTCAAGGTTCAAAGTTCAAAAAGAAGCAAGCTGCCGATTATAAAAACTTCACACAGATA
>DEFO01000047.1:23167-34860 GCA_002350805.1 Prevotella sp. UBA2850 | reverse complement strand
AGTTCAAAGTTTAAGGTTCAAAGAGAAGCAAGCGGCCGATTAAACACAATGGGATTATTAAATCTGCTGAATCGGCTAAATCTGCTGGAGAATAATAAAATAAATCGTGTAAATCTGTGAAAATCTGTGGGCAAAACTTTGAATCTTGAACCTTAAACCATTATAAGACTTCCCTTCATAAAAAAAAGGATGAAAAAGTTTGGAGATGTGACTAAATTTAGTTACTTTTGTGGCGATGAATAAGAAGGAGAAACTAATCAAGCGGTTCAGGACACTGCCCAGGGACTTCACTTTCGAGGAAGTTGTGAGTCTTTTTCAAAACTTTGGGTTTGAACTTGAGAACAAAGGTGCCACTTCTGGCTCGCGCATAAAATTCTATAATGAGGCTGACCAGAACGCATATATCATGCACAGGCCACATCCGAGTAATATCATCAAGGGATATATGATGCGCGACATCTTAAACTTTATGATGAAGAATAATTATATTAAATAGGAGGAAAATGATATGGGATATTTGAAGTATAAAGGTTATACTGGAAGCGTGGAGTACAGTGAAGAAGATAAGTGCCTTTTCGGAAAAGTGCAAGGAATGTCAAAGGACAGCATCACTTACGAGGGTTCCACCGTAGAGGAGCTGACGGCTGATTTCGAGGGAGCCATTGACGACTATCTGGCTCTGTGTATGGAAAAAGGCATCGAGCCGAGGAAACCTTATACAGGTGTTCTTAATGTCCGTCTGACCCCTGAGATTCACAGTGGCGTAGCTATGGCTGCCCAGAATGAAGGCATAACAATTAATGCGTTCATTAAAAATGCCGTGGCAAAGGCATTGGGAATGGCTCTTTGATGAGGGAACACATTGTCACATAGAGAAGCAGCAGAGCTGCTGGTGAAAAGTAATATTTTGCCCACAGAGGACGGCTGAGCCGCAGTTCATGGTTCAAAGTTCAAAGAGAAGCAAGCGGCCGATTATAAATAACTTCACACAGATAACACAGAGCTCACAGATAAGGCAGCAGAGCTGCCGGTGAGAAGTTAGAAAAGTAGCTATATACGCTTCGCGTAGAAATCTACGAAAAACCGCTAACGCGGGAAATCTATTAATTATAATTCTGCAAATCTGTTGGAAAAAAATAAAAAAATCCGTGTAAATCTGTGAAAATCTGTGGGCAGCTATTAAACCTTGAACTTGGAACCTTAAACCTTGAACTGGCAGCTCCGCTGCCTTATCTGTGGGCAACTTTTAAACCTTGAACTTGGAACCTTAAACCTTGAACCGGCAGCTCCGCTGCCTTATCTGTGGGCAGCTTTTAAACCTTGAACTTGGAACCTTAAAACTTGAACCGGCAGCTCCGCTGCCTTATCTGTGGGCAACTTGCGAACTTTTAACTGCTAACTATTAACTGTTAACTGTTAAATGCTATCCGCTACGGTAAGACCGTGGCGCGGATGAGACGGATATCGCCTTTGGGGCGGTTATTCTCGTCGGTATCCACCCACTGAATCTTATCGACGACGTCCATTCCCTCCACCACACGGCCAAAGACCGTGTACTGGCCGTCGAGATGGGGCGTGCCGCCATATTTGAAATAGGCCTCGCGCAACTCAGGAGTTAGTTTGATGCGCCCGTTTGTATTGTCGTCGAGCCGGTCTTGCACCTTGTCGAGCATCATGTCGTTCATGCGCCTGCCCCAGACAATGTAGAACTGGAATTCTGACGACTCGAAATTCGGATTCACATCATCGGGCTCACGGGCAGCGGCCACACTACCCCGCTGATGGAAGATTTCTGGAAAACGGATTTCAGCGGGAACCTTATGCTGCTCAGGCGTATCGCCCAACAACTGTCCCGGCTCGGCATGCCGGCTGCATGTGTCGCCCGTCTGAATCATGAAGTTGCTGATGACCCGGTGGAAAAGCACCCCATCGTAATCTCCCTGACGTACCTTGTTCAAGAAATTGTCACGATGAAGTGGTGTCTCGTTATAGAGTTCTATGCGGATATTGCCACTATCGGTCTCGAGCAACACCTGCATGCGTTTCTCAGCCTCTTGTGCCCTCACGGTGAAGGCACAAGAGAGGAGAAACATCATGAATAATAGTTTTCTCATTATTGTTTCAATATTTACGAAGGCAGAGATTACTCCAACTGCCCTACACTATTAATAAACATCGCCGCGGGCTATCTCGTCTTTGTCAATTTTCTTCTTGTCGAGCGAATACCAGCAATAGGCGATGTAAGCCAGCACAAAGGGAATGAGCAAGCTGACCACAGCCATGGTGCTGAGCGTGAACTCACTGCTACACGAATTGGCTATCGTCAGACTGCTTTGCAAGTCGGCTGTAGAGGGATAATAAGCCGTGTGGTTCCAACCTGCGAAGAGCAGCAACACAAGCACTACCAGCACCACACCGATACCTGCCGGCCAGATGCCGCCAATGTAGGTCTTGCTCACCACAGTACGGATGATGGCATAGAGCAACAGCACCACGCCGATGAGCAGCACAATGGTGAGATACCACATATCGAGCAGGTTGTGCAGGTATTTATACGGTTCCATGAAGATGGCGCCAGTGGCGGGATCCCATGCGTAGCCGTCTTTCAACAGCGTATGAATCAGGAAGGCGAGGAAAAGAATGAGGAAGGGCACCGTGGCACCGATGAGACGCACACTACCCCGCGAGCGGATGTTCTCGTCGTTCACATTATTTATAATATATAGGATGCCGAGGATCCGGGCCAGGAAGAAGACGGCCAGACCAAACACCAGCACCCAGGGATTGAGCAGCGCATCGAGTCCGTGACTGGCATTGGCCCATCGGCTGATAATGGGCGCGCCCAACTCGGTCAGGTTGGCCTTCTCGATAACGAAATTAGAGCCTTCGAAGAAGGTGGCCACAGCCCCGCCAAGAAGCAGCGGGCCGACGATACCATTGACGATTAGGAACCACTGGAAAGTTTTCGGCCCCAGCAGGTTGCCCAGCTTATTCTGGAATTCATAACTCACGGCCTGGAGCACAAACGAGAAGAGAATGATCATCCAGAGCCAATAGGCACCTCCGAAACTGGTGCTATAGAACAGCGGGAAAGAAGCGAAGAAGGCCCCGCCGAAGGTCACCAGCGTGGTGAATGTCAACTCCCACTTGCGACCGGTGGAGTTGACCAGCATGCGGCGCTCTTCTGGCGTACGGCTCAAACTAAACAACATGGAGTTTGCTCCCTGAACAAACATCAGAAAGACCAGGAGTGCTCCCAGCAACGACACCAGGAACCACCAATAATGCTGTAAAAAAGAATATGTAATCATATGATGAGTGTAAAGTTTAAAGTGTAAAGTTCAAAGTTCAAGGTTCAAAGTTCAAAGTTGTCGGTATTGCTGACGGGATGTTCGGGACCTTTCTTGATTTCCTTGAACATGATGCTTAACTCAACGGCCAGCATGGTCGTGAAGAGGCCGAGGAAGATGAAGAACGTGAGAGCCACGCTGCCAGCACCTACCTCAGAAACAGAAGCACTCACGGGCAGCATGTCTTGAATGGTCCACGGCTGACGTCCGAACTCTGCCACCAGCCATCCGCTCTCACTGGCTATGTAGGCCAGCGGTACCAGAACAATGGCGACGATGTGCAACCAGCGGAACTTCGAAATGTCTTTCTTGTAAAGCAGGAAGAGCACCACGGCAAAGAAGAGAATGAACAGACAGCCCAATCCCACCATCAGGCGGAATGCCCAGAAGTTGATGGGGATAAACGGCACCAGCTCAGCCTTGTCTTTGATATAGCCATAGCCAAAGTACTTGAAGTTGTCGTCGATAATCTTCGATTGGATGGCGGCTTCCTGCTCATTGTTTTCGGCCTTGGCCTTACGGTAGGCAGCCAGTGCCTCGATAGCTTTCTTTCCGCGCTCCATCTTCTCGTCGGCCGACGGCTCGACAGTTCCGTCGGGCTTGGTGTAGCCGTTCAGCAGGTCGTTCACGCCGGGCACGAATCCGTGGAAGTCGTTGGTTGCCATGAACGAGAGTGCATAAGGCATGGCCAGCTTCAACGGCGGTTCTGCATCGTTGGCATAGTCGGGTTGTGCAAACGGATTGATCCATGCCACAGCCGTCAGTCCTATGTCATTACCGCCATTGTAGAGTGCCTCCATGGCAGCCAGCTTCATAGGTTGTACCTGTGCTACAGTCTGAGCCGACTTATGACCTGTGGCGGCAGCCCCCAGCGAGGCCACCAGACCTACGATGGCAGCTATCTTCATGCTCTGGAGGGCCAACTCGCGCTCGCGGTTCTTCAGCAGATACCAGCAGCACACGGCCACGACAAATATGGCGCCAATGATCCATGCCGAAATGACCGTATGGCAGAACTTGTCGACGGCAAATGGCGAGAGAGCCACGTCGAAGAACGACACCATCTCATTGCGCACCGTGTCGGGATTGAACTCACAGCCCACCGGATACTGCATCCATGCATTGGCCACCAGAATCCACCATGCTGAGATGGTGGCGCCGAGGCCAGTCAGCCAGGTAGATGCCAAATGGAAGCCCGGCGATACCTTCTTCCATCCAAAATACATGACAGCCACGAAGGTAGACTCCATGAAGAAAGCCACAATACCCTCGATGGCCAGAGGAGCACCGAAAATGTCGCCCACAAACCATGAGTAGTTGCTCCAGTTGGTACCGAACTCAAACTCGAGAATGATGCCAGTAGCCACACCCATGGCGAAGTTGATGCCGAAGAGCTTTTGCCAGAACCGTGACGCATCTTTCCAGAAACGCTTACGGTTGCGGTAATAGATGGTCTCACAAATACCCATAATGACTGCCAGTCCCAGCGTAAGCGGAACAAACAGCCAGTGGTAGATAGCGGTCAGCGCAAATTGCGCCCTCGACCAATCGATGGTCCCGCTGTCGACGGTTAGAAATAAATCTGTCATAAGCTATACTATTATTTACTTGGAACTTACCTTCATAATTATGCTCTCTCACTCATTACCGGCTCCAGCCCTCTCCACAAACTCGGTGGCCACGAAATCGGCCTCGCCGCCTTTCGAAGCATTCTGCTTGAGGAAATTAGGGAAGAAAAATATTTTCAACACGACGAAGATAATGAACAACTTGATGAGTATCACAGCCCACAGCGTCTTTCCCAGCGTCATGTTACGAAAGCCATCGACATATAAATCGTAGGCCCGATAGAGAAAACTATTCTTTTTCATAGGCCGCCTGAACAATTAGATTACGGTTACAAATATAGAAAAAAAAATGAATTCTTACAAATGTAAATGTAAATTTGTTCTATTTTTCCATAATTATCTTAATTTTAAACTAATTAAAACACTGATAAAAGAAAAATATTTTGCCGTTTTGAAGAATTTCTATAATTTTGCAGATTGAAAAAAAGATAAGAAGGATTTACAATTAAAAAAATATGAATAAGAAAGTTCTCATTCCGGTTATTCTTCTGTTAGCACTCCTGTTGGGTGGCATTGCTTATTTGTACTTGAATCTCGACAAGCAAAAGAAAGCCAACCAGGAAATGCAGGAACTGGCAGAGCTGGATAAGAAAGAGATGGAAAACGAGTATCAGGAGTTTGCCCGCCAATATAGCGAGATGAAGACGCAAATCAACAACGACTCTATTGTCGCACAACTCACCCAAGAGCAGTTGCGCACCCAGGAGCTGTTGAAAGAACTGCAACGGGTTAAGACCAATGATGCCCGCGAGATTACACGCCTGAAGAAAGAACTGGCCACCTGCCGTGCCGTCATCCGCAGTTATGTGCTCGAGATTGACTCGCTGAACCGACTGAACGAGAATCTGAAGACCGAGAACACCCGCGTACGCGGCCAATATGAGGAGGCCACCCGCCAGATAGAGAACCTGAACACCGAGAAATCGTCGCTCTCACAGAAAGTGGCTATTGCCGCACAGCTCGACGCTACTGGCATTCAGATGATTGCCAAGAAGAAGAACGGCAAGAGCACCGATAAGATGAAAGAGTGCAAAACGATTCAGGTGAATTTCTCGATTGCCAAGAATGTTACGGCCACCAACGGCATACGTACTCTCTATGTGCGCATCATGACACCAACGGGCAGCGTACTTTCGAATGGCGGCACTTTCGCCTACGAGAACCGCAACCTGGAATACTCGATGAAGAAAGCTGTTGAGTATGGGGGCGAGGAAACCAGCGTCAGCACCTTCTGGAACGTCGGAGAGTTCCTGCAGGGCGGCTCTTACAAAGTAAGCATCTTTGCAGACGGCCATATGATTGGCTCACGCAATTTCACATTTAAGTGATCAACCACTATTGTTCTATGAGGAAACTATTAGTTATTTATTTGTTGGCAGGCATCATTACGCCAGCTGCGGCTCAACGAACACTGAGCCTCGACAGCTGCCGTGCCATGGCCTTGCGCAACAACAAGCAGCTGAGTGTAGCCAAACTGAAACAAGAGGTGGCACTCAACACCCGCAAGGCAGCCAAGACCAAGTACCTGCCGAAGGTGGACCTGCTGGGCGGTTACGAATGGACCAGCCAGGAAGTGTCGTTGCTGAAAGACTCGCAGAAAGACATGCTGGGCAACCTCGGCACAACGGCTTCTAGTGCTCTCGGAGAGAAAGCCACCAATATGCTGGGCACACTGGCACAACAGGGAATGATTACCCCGCAGCAGGCCCAGGCACTTGGCAATTTCATGGGCTCGCAGATAGCACCTCTGGCGCAGACCATCAATGGTTTCGGACAGGGTATTACCGATGCTTTCCGCACCGACACACGTAACATCTTCGCTGCCGCCGTTATGCTTCGCCAACCTATTTATATGGGCGGTGCTATTACAGCAGCCAACCGTATGGCCGAAATCAACGAACAGCTGTCGGCCAACAGCTTCAACGCTGCCAACCAGAACACGCTCTACACCATCGACCAGACCTACTGGACGGTGGTCTCTTTGCGCCAAAAGGAACGGTTGGCCAAGAGTTTCCTCGAGCTGGTGAAGAAGCTGGACAGCGATGTGCATAAGATGATACAAGAAGGTGTAGCCACCCGTGCTGACGGACTGAAGGTCGACGTGAAAGTAAATGAGGCCGAGATGGCAGTCACTCAAGTGGAGAACGGCCTCTCGCTGGCCAAGATGCTGCTCTGCCAGCTGTGCGGACTTCCCGTGAGCGATGAGATCACACTCGCTGACGAGAACACCGACAACCTTTCGGCATCGGCCGCATCAGCCCAATTCAACATGGAGACAGCCATGAGCAACCGACCAGAACTGAAAATGCTCGAGAACGCTGTGGAAATCTCCGAACAGACCACCAAACTGGTGCGAGCAGCCTTCTTGCCCCAAGTGGCACTCACCGGCGGATACATGGTGATGAACCCCAACCCTTTCAATGGGTTCGAGAAAGAGTTCTCTGGTGTTTTCAACGTTGGAGTACTTGTAAGGGTGCCCGTATGGAACTGGTTTGAGGGAGCCTACAAGGTGCGTGCCAGCAAAGCAGCCACAACCATGGCGAACCTTGAGCTTGACGACGCCCGCGAGAAAATTGAGTTGCAGGTAAACCAAAGCTCCTTTAAGGTAAAAGAGGCCAACAAACGGCTCGCCATGGCCATGAAGAATGCTGAGCGCGCTGAAGAGAACCTGCGTTGTGCCAACCTGGGATTCAAAGAGGGTGTCATGCAGTCGACCGAAGTCATGGAGGCACAGACCGCCTGGTTACAGGCTCACACCCAGAAGATTGACGCTGCAATAGATGTACGCCTCTCGCAAATCAGCCTGAACAAGGCACTGGGAATCCTCAACTAACGTAAAGGTTTCAAAGGAAAAAGAAAATAGTTCAAGGTTTAGAGTTCAGAAATCATAGTTCACAGTATAAAGTTCAAAAGCTATGTCAGCAAAAACACAACATAACAACATTCTGCTCGCTATCATTGGTTTCATCTCAGTAGTAGCCGTGGTAGCAGCCATCGGTTTCTTCACCTTGGGACGTCAGCCCGAGATTATCCAAGGCGAGGTGGAGTGTACGGAATACAGAGTTTCGAGCAAGGTGCCCGGACGTATTCTTGAGATTCGTGTCAAAGAGGGCGACTACGTGCATGTAGGCGATACCCTGGCCATTCTCGATGCGCCGGAGGTGAGAGCCAAGATGACGCAGGCTCAGAGTGCCGAGAATGCCGCTGCCGCCCTGAGTCAGATGGCTCAGAAGGGAGCTCGTCAGGAGCAAATTACCGGTGCCTATCAGGTTTGGCAGCAAGCCAAGGCCGGACTGGAGATTGCCGAGAAGAGCTACAACCGCGTGCAACGCCTGTTCGACGAGGGAGTGCTGAGTCAGCAGAAGCGCGACGAGGCTTACGCCAACTACAAGGCAATGGAAGCCCAGGCAAAAGCCGCCAAGAGCCAGTACGACATGGCTCAGAACGGTGCCCGTCAGGAAGAGAAAGCCGCCGCTCAGGCTCAGGTGAACCGCGCCAAAGGAGCCATTCAGGAGGTTGCCTCGTATATCAACGAGACCGTGCAGACCGCTCAGATGGAAGGCGAGGTAAGCTCTGTCTATCCAAAGGTCGGCGAACTGGTGGGCACAGGCTCACCCATCATGAGCATCTCGGTGATGGACGACTTGTGGGGCACCTTCAATGTACGTGAGGACCAGCTCAACGGCATGAAGGTCGGCACAGAACTGACAGTCTTCTCGCCAGCCTTCAACAAGAGTCTGAAGATGAAAGTGTACTATCTGAAAGACCAAGGCTCGTACGCCACATGGAAAGCCACCAAGGCCAACGGCCAGTACGACCTGAAGACCTTCGAGGTGAAAGCACGTCCCATCGACAAGTTCGACGGACTGCGCCCGGGTATGTCGCTCATCATTAAGTAAAGGGGGCAAAGCGCAGCGGAGCTGCTGGTTCAAGGTTCAAAGCGCAGCAGAGCTGCTGGTTCAATGCGCTAAAGCGCGTTCAAGGTTCAAAGCGCAGCAGAGCTGCTGGTTCAAGGTTTAAAGTTATGTCCATTCTGGCCATGATTTTTGTCGCGACTCGACATATCTGAAGTAAACTTCGTTCTGTGCTCGCTGCTCCAATAATTCAAAGCGCAGCTGAGCTGCTAGTTCAAAGTTTAGAGTTTAAAGCTTTAGGAAAAGAAAAAAAAGAAACATGAATACCATACAGCGAATATTACGTATTGCAGCCAGAGAGATAGGGATTCTTCGCCGGAACCACATCTATTTCTTTGCCATGGTGGTATTCCCCCTATTGGTTACATTCTTCTTCACCTCGTTGATGAACGACGGGCAGCCACTGGAGATGCCCGTGGGTGTTGTCGACCTCGACAACACGTCCACCACTCGTTCGCTCATCCGCAAACTCGACGCCTTTGAGTCGTCCAAGGTGGTGGCTCACTACCCCAGCGTCAGCGAAGCGCGCCAGGCTATTCAGCGCAACAAGATTTACGCTTTCCTTTACCTGCCCAAGGGCACTACTAGCGATTTGCTGTCTGCTCGCCAGCCCAAGGTTTCGTTCTACTATAGCATGACCTCCGTCACATCAGGCTCATTGCTCTACCGCGACCTGAAGACTATCACGACCCTTGGCTCTGCAGCAGTAGGTTCGGCCACCATGACGGCCAAGGGTTTCACCGAAAAGCAGATTAAAACATTCCTTCAACCCATCAGCATCGACCTCCACCCCATCAACAATCCGTGGGTCGACTATAACGTCTATCTCAGCAACATGCTCATCCCTGGCTGTTTGATGCTCTTCATTTTCCTCATCACCGCCTACTCTATCGGTACTGAGTTGAAGTTCAAAGACTCCAAGGAATGGTTAGCCATGGCCGACAACAATATTCATGTCGCCCTTATTGGCAAGTTGCTGCCCCAGACGCTCATCTTCCTCATCATCATGTTCGCATTCCTCTTCTACACGTTCGACATCCTGGGCTTCCCCCATCAGGGAGGCACATGGTCTATCGTACTGCTCGGACTGCTAACCGTTTTCAGTGCGCAGGCCTTTGGTGTCTTCATCTTCGGACTGATGCCTTCGTTGCGCATGTCGATGAGTATCTGCTCACTGTGGGCCGTGCTGAGCTTCACCACTTCGGGCACAGCCTTCCCCTTGTTCGCCATGGACTCCCCCATCGAGGCCATCGCCCAGTTGTTTCCCCTCCGCCACTATTACATGATCTACCAGATATGTGTCTTCAATGGTTATCCCTTCACCGACGCATGGTTTAACATCATGGCATTGCTCATCTTCATCTGCCTGCCCATCTTCACGGTGAAGAACATCAAAAAGGCTATGCTTGAGTACGTGTATATTCCTTAAGTAGTTAGGAGTTAAGATCAAAGAATTATGAGTAACGAGAATAAAGACAGCCTGTTAGGGCGAATGAACGAAGGATTGCACGACATGTGCTACATCTGGATGAAAGAGATGAAAGCCACCGTCCAGGACGAGGGCGTGCTCATCTTCTTCATCTTGGTGCCCCTGCTCTATCCGTTGCTCTACTCGTGGGCCTACAACAACGAGGTGGTGCGTGATGTGCCTGTTGCTGTTGTCGACCTGTCGCACACCCAGCTCAGCCGCCAGTTCATCCGCCAGTACGATGCCTCGCCCGACGTAAAGGTAGCTTACCATTGCAACAGCCTTGAGGAGGCACGTGAACTTGTTGGCAAGCAAATCATTCGCGGTGTGGTCTATATCCCCGCCGATTTTGCCCAGAATCTCAACCGTATGGAACAGAGCCATATCAGTGTCTACTGTGACATGAGCTACATGCTGGCCTATAAAGCCATTTTTCAAACGGCCACAGCTGTCAGTGGTGGGATGAACAAAGACATACAAATACACTTGTCGGGCAACTATACCAGCCGCGAAGACGACATATCCACTCAGCCTCTGGCTGTAGAAGAAGTGGCCATCTTTAACCCCACCGGCGGCTATGGCAACTTCATCATTCCCGGTGTGCTCATGCTCATCATCCAGCAAACCCTCCTTCTGGGCATCGGTCTCTCGGCAGGTACTGCCCGCGAGAACAACCGCTACCGCGACCTCGTACCTGTGAGCCGCCACTACAACGGTATCTTCCGAATTGTGCTCGGCAAGTCGCTTTGCTACTTCATGGTTTACGCCGTCATCAGCGCATGGCTTACGATGATAGTGCCCAAGCTTTTCGGCTTCGTATCACTGCTCGAGTGGCATTCGCTGCTCGGTCTGATGGTACCCTATCTGTTGGCTTGTATTTTCTTCGGTATGATGATCTCATGTTTGGTACGTTATCGCGAGAATGTTATGCTGCTCATTGTCTTCATGTCGGTACCCCTGCTTTTCCTCTCAGGCGTCAGCTGGCCGCAAAGCAGCATACCAGGTGCTTGGCGATCAGTGGCTTGTCTTTTCCCATCCACCTTCGGTGTGCGTGGTTTTGTGCGTCTCAACTCCATGGGAGCCACCCTTGCCGACATCGAGCTGGAGTACAAGGCACTCTGGATACAGACCACCGTCTATTTCTTCGCCACCTGCCTCGTTTACCGTTACCAGATTATTCAGGCTCGCAACCATGCTGTTGAGACCATCAAGCGCATGCAGGAGAAACTGGAACTCAACAAATGACCTGTTGAAGGACAATCTGTGACTTATTAAGATGCAATTGATGATAGATTAGACTCTAATTAATAGGCTAATTAGACTCTAATTGATA
>DEFO01000047.1:2379-23066 GCA_002350805.1 Prevotella sp. UBA2850 | reverse complement strand
CTTTAATTGATAGACTAATTAGAAATCCCATTACTTATCAATAACGGCAAACTGATAGGTAGAAAAAAAAATGAGTGGAGCGATTGATAAGAATCGTCCACTCATTACATATTCTCAGATTTACTTATTTTGCTTACTCGCCTGTTATTTATTTCACCCCGACAATCTGCGTGGGAGCCTGCTCACGGTTGCGACGGTTGGTGACTGTGACGACAGCTTGTGCCAAATTGATGAAAGCCAGTCCTGTCATCGTTTCCGAATTAAGAGCTGCTGGCTTTCCGCTGTCACCACTCTCGCAGATACTCTGCACGATGGGAATCTGTGCCAGCAAAGGCACATTCATCTCCTCGGCCAGATGCTTGGCACCGTCTTTTCCGAAAATATAATACTTGTTCTCGGGCAGTTCTGCAGGTGTGAACCACGACATATTCTCAACCAGACCGAGTATGGGCACATTCACCTTCTCGTTGCGATACATGTCGATGCCTTTGCGGGCGTCGGCGAGAGCCACGCTCTGCGGTGTACTCACGATGACGGCACCGGTGATGGCAAGCGTCTGTAACAGGGTAAGATGAATGTCGCTAGTGCCTGGTGGAGTGTCGAGGATGAAATAATCAAGCTCTCCCCAATTGGCATCGGCGATGAGCTGCTTAAGCGCATTGGATGCCATGCCACCGCGCCAAAGGGTGGCTGTCTCTGGACTGACGAAGAAACCAATGCTGAGCAGCTTGACACCATATTTCTCGATAGGCTCGATGAGGTCGCGGCCGTCAACATGAACAGCATAGGGACGGGCATCCTCCACATCGAACATTTTGGGCATGCTGGGGCCGAAGATGTCGGTATCGAGCAAACCTACCTTATAGCCAAGGCGTGCCAGAGCAATGGCGAGGTTGGCCGAAACGGTCGACTTTCCTACGCCTCCCTTACCTGAACTGACGGCAATAACGTTCTTTACCTTTGGGAGCATCTTGCCAACCTCAGGCCGTGGCTTTGACTTGAACTCAGTCTCGATGGTCACCTCCACGTCTTTCGACACATGGTAGTGAATGGCGGCCTCAGCGGCCTTGATGGTGGATTTGAGGAAAGGATCGGTGTCGCGTGGGAACTCAAGCACCACACGCACTTTCCAATTCTCGCCCTCAGAAGAGGGAGCAGCCACACTGGGTGTGTCTGCCACCATACCACTTTCCACCAAGTTCTTCTTAGTGCCAGGATAGGTTACTTTCGACAAGGCGTCGATGATGAGTTGGGGATAGATGGTCATCTTTTACTCACACTTCTTATCGCATTTCTTGTCAGCAGCGCCCTCGCACTTCTTCTCGCATTTCTTGTCAGCACCTTCGCACTTTTTCTCGCATTTCTTGTCAGCACCTTCGCACTTTTTCTCGCACTTCTTGTCAGCACCTTCGCACTTACCGCAACACTCTTTCTTGTCGCCGCATTCTTTCTTATCCTTGCAGCACTCTTTTTTCTGTGCGCACTCTTTCTTGTCGCACTCAGCTTTCTGCTCAGCAGCCTTTTTGCTTGCCTGATAACCAAACTTACCGAAGGCCTTGATGATATTCTCTTCGTTGGTCTTATCGGCGTCGTACTGAATAGTTACGGCCTGTGCATCGATATTGGTCTCAACACTCTTGATGCCTTTCTCAAAGCGCAGGTTACCCTTAATCTTCGTCTCACAGCTCTCACAATGCATCTCGGGCAGTGTGGTGACGACGAGCGTCTTAATGTCTTTTGCGAATGTGACTGCCGCAATGAGCAGCATGGTCAGCAACATGGTTGTTTTTTTCATTGTTCTCGATGTTTTAAAGTTTATATTTAGTTTTATACCAATTAGAATTCTAGTGAATGCGGATAGGCTTGTTTCGTTTAGAGTCGTCCGAAGTTGACTCTCACGCCGATGTAGCCCATAGCACCCTGCACAGGTCCCCACACCATGGTGGCATCGAACTTGTCGCTCCAGGGGTCGTGGGCATTGATGATAGGATTCTTCTGCTTAAATCCTGTGAGGTTCTCACCGCCGATATACACGGAGAAGTGACGGAACCAGCGGGTAATCTGTGCACTTAACTGCTCGTAGGAGTGGAAGTTAGAAGGCCACATCTGTGCACCGTTGGAATCAACCGCAGGAGTGGGCAGGCGACCTCCGCCATTCAGCTGCAGCGTAGCATCGAACTGCCAGAGACCGAGCGGTGTCTTGTACGAGGCGGTGAGCAGTCCCTTGTAGCGGCTAGTAAGGGGTTTGGTCATCAACTTATCGTTGGTTCCATAAGTGCACTTCACATCGTTCAGACGGTAGGCAGCTGTGACGGTCATGCCCTTGAACACCGGATAGGTGGCATCGACCTGCAGAGTATGGCTGTACGACTTGCCGTGCAAATTGTGAATGTAAATGGCGCGTGACTCCACTTCATAGTCAACCACTGCCTGTTCCTTAAAGTCTGTGTAATAGTAGTCGGCATTCAGCTTGAGCGTCTTGCCGAACAGAGGAATGTTCCAGGCCATGGTCACACCATAGTTCCAAGCCTCTTCCTGCTTCAGTTGTTCATCTACAATCATCCATCGGCCACTGGCCAACAAATTGCTGTTCTCAGCCAAGGCAAACGGAGTGCGATAGCCCTTACCAGCAGAGAGCCGGAAACTGACCAAGTCAGCGGGCATATATTTAATATGTACGCGCGGAGTGACGAACGTGCCATAGATATTGCTGTCGTCCACTCGCAGGCCTGCCATCAGAATCAGACGGTCGTCTTTGTTGTAAGTATACTGTGCATAGGCACCGGGAACTGTCTCTTTCTGCGCATATCTCAAATGAACCTCGTTCAATGTCATGAGTGCAGGCATGTCGTAGTAAGGATCAGTCAGCAAGATGCCCGTGGCATTCTGATGCAGATAGTCATGATTCAGGCTCAAGCCTGCCGACAGATTGTGCTGCTTGGTGAAGTTGTGCTCGAACATCAGCTGGGCATACGCATTCTTCTGGTTCACATAGTAAGCTTTCTGTCCATATCCACCATCCTGCACGTGCATCGACGCATTGCCCATGAAAGCGAGGTTGGTGCCATGCTCTTTGTCGAGCACAAAGGCGTGCTTCATGTAAGCCTCGTAGCGGTCGGTCTCAATATCGATGAGATAAGGGTTGGCAGCATTGGCATGATGGCCTGTCTGTCCGCCCTCGCGTTTCTCCTTCAGTATGCCCAGTCCGGCATGGAAGATGTAATGCTCGCCCACGCTGCGCCAACGGTTTTGCAGGTTATACTGGCGCACTTTCGGCATATCGACAAAGCCGTCGTGGTTGCGGTCGTGCCCGCCCCAGTCGTTCTCGTAGTGAGCCAAGATCTCTGTGGCCAAAGGACCATTGAGATGCAGGTTGGCATCGGCATTGGCCTCAAACTTGCTCATCGTGTTGCCAAAGAGATTGACAGTGACACCTTGGTCATCGTCGGGCTTGAGATACTCCACATCTATCTGACCAGTAATCGACTCATAGCCGTTGCGCACCGATGCGCTGCCCTTCGACACCTGAATACTCTTCATCCAGGGACCCGGTACATAACCGAGTGAGTAAGGTGCGGCGGCACCACGGAAGTTGGGCAGGTTCTCGGTGAGCATCTGCACGTAAGTACCCGAGAGGCCCAGCAACTTGATTTGCTTGGCACCAGTAGCCGCATCGCTGTAGTTGACATCCACTGAGGGATTCGTTGTAAAACTCTCACCCAGGTTGCAACAGGCAGCCTTGAAGAGTTCATCTTTGGAGATGAGTGTACCATTGACGGCTCCAGCCACACGGCGTGTGGTGGCTCCCGAACGGATGGTCACTCCTTGCAGTTCTTTCTCTTTCCAGACACCTGTAGTGTCGTTGTTTTGAGCTTCCATTGTGGCAACAGCCATCAGCAGGGCCATCACCATCAGACATTTCTTGATAGGCATTGTAATGTAAATAGTCCGCAAAATTAGTAAGAAAAAGTCGATTCTTGCTTTCTGACTATGCAAAAAAAATCAAAAACCGGCTTTTTCTTAAGAGTATTTAAACTTTACTTCTCAACTTTGTTGTATTCCCCCTTGATCTTCTTGATCTTCAGCAAGAGGTCTTTATAGTGCATACCGTTGATACCACTGCCCGAGTTAGCCAGCTGGCTGACTTTCTTCTCGAGTTTGTCGAGGTGCTGCAGCAGATATAGCACGGCATCGCTGCTGGCAGTAGCGGCATTAATTGCAGATACAGTCTGGCTTTGGTTGCCTGACGACTGTTTGGGATTGATAGCCGAGCCGAGCAGGTTGACATACGACCGCTGGAGCTGACGGTTATAGTAGTTCAGCTTGTCGTTGGCATTGTCGAGTGGTTTCCATGCGGCAGCCAGCACATCATCGAGATACTCCTCTATGGGATAGACACCGGCCTTGAGCTGGTTGGTCACGAGGTTGGCATTGAGCAGATATGCCAACGCTGTGCGTGCACGGTTCATCATCTCGTCCTCTGCATCAGTACCCAGCTTGTCGATAATGCTCTGCGGATAGAGCCAGAGCGGAGCCTCGAACACGTTGCGGCCCATCCACTGGATGGCCTCTTTCTGCGTGGCCTTCGGTGTGTACTCATAGGGCTTCATGCCGGGAATGGTGTTGCGCTGACGGCCGAGAATGTTGCGCTGCACATGACCGCAGTAGCGCTGGAACTGGGCGCGTACCGACTGGTGCATCTCGCGCAGGTCGTCGTACTGTCCGTCGGGCTGAGCAGTCCATTTCTCCAGGTTGTCCATGATGCGCTTCAGGTTCTTGATACCATAGTCGCTGGCCTTCATATTGTTGTCGCCGATGCTCTCGGTCTGGCTGCGCGGGTCTTGTCCACGGCCCTCATCGCCACAGTATGCCACATGCGGGTTCTTCCTGAGCATCTCGGTCACCTCTTTGCGCAGGGCAGCACGCTCCTTGTAGGGGTCTTTGAACTCCGGGCGATACTGGTAAGCCCACTTGATGGCCCACTTGTCGTAGTCGTTGATGCGTGGGAACAGGCCCTTCTCAGAGATATGGTCCTCGGGCTGAGCCACGTAGTTGAAGCGGGCGTAGTCCATGATGCTGTAGGTGTGTCCGTGAGCCTCCACCCATTTCTTGTCGCGCAGTTTCTCAACAGGCGTGAAGTGGCTGGAAATCATATTGTGACGCAGACCTAGCGTATGGCCCACCTCATGCGAGCTGACAAAGCGGATGAGCTCGCCCATGAGCTTGTCGTCGAGTTGCATTTTCTGGGCACGCTTGTCGAGCGGTCCACACTGGGTGATATACCACTTGCGCACCAGGTTCATCACGTTATGATACCAGCAGACATGGGCCTCGATGATCTCACCCGAGCGCGGGTCGACGATGCGCGGTCCATAGGCATTCTCAGTCTCTGAGGGCAGATAGCGCAAGAAACTGTAGCGGGCATCATCGGGACTGATGTCACTGCCTGCAGGCACCTCCTTGGCCACGATGGCATTCTTGAAGCCTGCAGCCTCGAAGGCTACGTTCCAGTCGTTGATACCCTTCATCAGATAGGGCACCCACTTCTTCGGTGTGGCGGGGTCGATGTAATAGACAATCTGCTTCTTAGGCTCGGTGAGCTTGCCGGCAGCATAGGCCTTCGGGTCTTTCGGCTCGAGGCGGTAGCGCTGGGCCATGGCATAGTGCTTCGACGACTCATCATCAGAGAATGTGGTGAAGCGGTTGACAAAGTATCCAACACGCTCGTCCTCCAGACGCGGCTGCATGGGCACTTCGGGCAGCAGCACGATACTGGTGTTGAGACTCAGGGTGATGAAGCCAGTCTGGGCAGCAATTGAACGAGGCTGACGTGGTGTCCCCTGCTGACCGCCTCCTCCACCCATCGTAGCGCCATAGGTGCGCAGGGTAGATACCTCGATGTTGGTGGGGAAAGCCTTGATGGTGTCGATGAAAGTACGGTCTTGCATAAGTCCCGTCAATCCCACCATATTCTTATCGTTCTGCGAGAAGCTGCTGATGTTGTTGTCCTGCATGAAGAGGTTGGTCACGTCGACCAGATGGTCGCCAGTCACCGAGTCCTTTCCGATGATGTCGAACTTCATGATGATGGGGTCGATGGTTGATTTTTCCACCAGCAGGGACATCTGGTCTTTCTCGTCGGCCACCTGCGACTTCAGGTAGTTGCGCATGAAAAGGGTCTTGTCGTCGCGGCGCTCAAAGTATACCGTGTTGTGGTTCACTTCCTCGCCGGGCAACTTGGCAAAGCCCTGGGGCACATTCACGAAACGGGTCACCACCAGGAACTTGCGGTCCATCATCTTCTCAGGCAGTTCGAAATACCATTTATTGTCGATGTGGCGCACGGTGAACACACCCTTCTGCACCGAGCCGCCCTTCTTCAGCAGCTCTTTGTACTCGTCTTTCTTCGGGGCATTGGCACCAGGGCCACCCTGACGACCAGGAGCACCGTCGTGGTTACGCATACCGGGGCGGCCCACCCGACGGGTAGAGTCGGCAGGCGCATCCTTGTGTTTCTTTACTGTGTCGTTGGCTTGAACGACATTCCATCCTCTGTTGCCCATTAACGGCTGGTGCAGTGCAGCGGCCGAGGCCTCTCCCTGCATCAGTAGTATAGCAACAAATGCTAAAACTGTTCTTTTCATCATAAGATTCTTATTCGTCTGTATTTAGAGTCAGGTTGGGGTTCCTTTCTCTGGCACTACTGGGGAACGGAATAATATACAATCGTGAATCGGGACGCAATGTGTAAGTTTTCGATTCCATCCCCTCAGTAATCTGTGGAAATACACGTGTGATGGTCTTGGCATACTCCGTTTCCGTGTTCAGTCGCTTCAGATCCCAGAAGCGGTGGAAGCCAAAGAGCAACTCCTTGCGGCGCTCTGTGATAATCTGGTCCATCGCGTCTTTCTGGTTTGACGCACTGACCGTAGAGGCGTCAAATCCTTTTATACGTTTTTCACGTATTTTAGCGACTGTTGACATGGCACCGCTCACATCGCCCAGGCGTGCCTGGCACTCAGCCAGTATCAGGTAGACCTCAGCCGTGCGCAGACCGACGGTGGCATAGTAGAAACGATTGAGGGTGGCACCCGACAGCCAGCACGAGGCTCCCACGCCGGCATCGAAGTAGTAGGCATAGGCTCCTCCACCATTGTTGTTCTGGAAGAAGAGGGCGTAGCGCTGGTCGTTGGTCTGGTCGAAGAGGTCGGTCAGCTCCTTGCTGATTTGTCCGTAGTTATACATCAGCGTACCAGTGAAACCTACCGACGAGGTAGTTGGGTCGAGCACCTCGGGATTGCCGTCCTTACCACCCGTATAGCGGTAGTTGGTGTTGCTCGTCACTTTGCTGATCGTGGTGTAGTCCACCAGCTCGCTGTTCAGTCGCAGGCTCTGCTCGGCAGCCTCCTTGGCCTCCTGCCAGTCGCGGTGGAAGAGGCAGACGAGTGCCTTCAGGCCATAGCCGTAGGCCAGTGAGGGATGTCCCGTGAGGTCGGGTGTCTCCTGCAGGTAAGGCAGGGCTGCGTCAATCTCATTTTTAATGAAGGTATACACCTCCTCAACGGTCGACTTCGATGGGGTGGCCTCCAGGTCGTACTTGTCCATGATGACCACACCGCCGTCGCTGGCTGCTGTGGCTGGTGTGTAGGCCTTGGCATAGGTGTTGAGCACCACGAAGTGCTCCCAGGCGCGAAGCAGGCGTGCCTCGGCCATTCCCAGCTGCTTGATACGCTCCTCACCGGGCACATCCATAATGTTGTCGATGATGATATTGTAGCGGAGGATGTACTTATAGGCATTCTCGTAGAGGTTGTTTTGTGCAATCTCCGTGCGGTCGGCCTGCTCGTTGAAGGTATAGTTGATACCGTCGAGCGAAGTATTCTCATAACCGATGATTTTCGACTCCTTGCAATAGGCCTCGTCGGTGAGCAGGGCAAAGCAGGTGGGCCAGTAGGTGCGGTTGGGCATGAGCACCAACTCGTAGTAGGTATAGGCCGAATCGACGGTCACAGCACCTTTGGGCGTGAGGTCGATATAGTCGTCGCAAGCTGTGAATGCGGCAGCCACAACGAGCAACATGGTATATATTAGTTTTTTCATCTTTGTATAGGCTATATATTATGTATGAGGATTTATTAGACTAGAAGCTGGCCGACAGTCCGATGGCGAAGGTGCGTGGCTGGTTGACCGTGCGCGAGCCGGAGCCAAGGCTGTAGGACTCGGGATCGATGTCCTTACCCACCTTGCTCCAATAGAACAAGTTATTGGTCTGCAGGGTCAGGCGCAGATTGCTCAGGTGCAGAGTCTTGCAGAGTGTTCTCGGCAGATTATATGCCAAGCTGATGCTACGCAACTTGATATAATTGGCATCTTTGACCTGCTGATCAGAATATTTCCACCAATAAGCAAAGTCGCTGGCATACTGACGTCCCACCTCATCCATATCGAGATACATGCGTACACCTTCTTTGTTGGCGGTGGTCCAGCGGTCCAGGATATGCGTGCTGCGCATGGTATAGCCGCTCTCAGCGAGGTCAGCTACATCGAGACGCAGTTTGTTGCCACCAGCATAAACAAACAATGCATTCAACTCGAACTCTTTATAGCGGAGATTCAAGCCTAATGAACCATTATACTTTGGTGTAATCGTACCCATGTTAACCAGGGCGTCGGTGCCTTTCAACGTAGAGGAATGAGTGAGTTCCTTCACATTTCCGTTCTCATCGAACTGCACCATCTCGTTTCCGTCAGCATCAAGAATAACGGGATAACCATTTACTACGCGCCCCATCCGATAGGCCCAAAGCGTGTTGAAGCTCGTACCTTTCTTGAAATAGTTAGTGGGCGAGGTGATATAGTTGCTGGCAACCCAGTTGGGATCCTCGTCAACGGCAATTACCTTATTACTATTAATAGCATGTGTGAGCGTTACAGAGAAGTTCCAGTCCTCAGTGTTAATAATGTTACCTGTGATAGACACCTCCAAACCACGGTTGCGGATCTCTCCATTGTTTACTACACGGCTGTCGGTACCCAGTGTGGAGTCCATAAAACGACGAACGAGCAAGTCGCTACCATGGCGGTTGTAGTAATCGATATTACCACGAATCAGATTCTTGAAAAGACGGAAGTCAAGACCAATGTTGGTCGTGGCGGTCTTCTCCCAACGCAGTTTCGGATTAGGCAGGTCATCCCCGTCGTAGTCAAGATAGGTCAATCCCTGGCCAAGAGGCTGCAAACTGGTGCTCATCTTCTTGTATTTTGCCACGAAATAGGTTGTGCTGGCCTGATCTACATTACCATTCACACCATAGGAGGCACGCAGTTTCAGATAGCTCAACCATGAGGCTGTACCCTTCATGAAACTCTCCTCGGACAATGTCCATCCTGCACCTAACGACCAAAGCGGGTGTTTCTGCTCACGAGTGTCAAGACCGAAGAGGTCGGCCTCATCCCAACGAATGCTGGCAGAAGCGTTGTACTTATATTTATAGGTGTAGTTAGCTGTGAGATAGTAGGATGCATAACGGTGTTTCACATCCGTCTTGGTAACCGACGGACTCATCAGACGGACTGTCGTTCCAGTCATCAAGCTTTCGATACCAGTCGTAGCCATTGTCTCCCAATCCATTCGGCTACCGCTGAGCGAACGAGGATTGTAACCATAGATACGCTCCTCCATCGAAGGTGGTGTGTGGCTTTCGCGGAACTCAAGACCTGTTGCGGCATTGATGGTGTGCCCACCATTGAAAGTCTTATCAAAACTCAGCTGATTACGCAAGGTATAACGCTTTGACGAAGAGTTGAACTGATTATAGCGAGCGCCTTCAGGCAGATGGCATACGCCGTTAGCATCAATGAGGGCATTATGGGCCATGCGCATCATATAACTGTCCTTGTCACTTAGCAACTCGCGCTTATAGTCATTCCACTCGTACTGATAAAGGAACGAGTACTTAAACATATTCAGGAACTTGAAGTCAGCGCTGACGAAAGGACGAATACGGGCACGACGGGCCTTTTCGACATTCTCGTTCAAGATATCCAATGGAGAGAAATCAAACGACTGGAAAGCGGGATTCTCGGCAAAAGCTCTTGCCACGGTTCCGTTGACAGACGTTCCTGCGTAGCCGGCATAGATGCCATAAGGTAATGCGACAGGATTGCCCTGTGCATCGCAGATGGCGGTATACGGGTCGAGCGACTCCTGTGTGAACGTCAGCTCGGGCGACTGGGCGCGTGTCAGGCGCAGGTCGATACCGGTATTCACCGTCAGCCATTTCTTCACGTTGAAGCTCGACTTGAAGTAGAGGGCGAAGGCATTGTCGGAGTCGTTCACCTGACGGTTCTTGCCGTGCTTGTAGTTGAACGACACATACTGGTTGCTTCTCGAGGTGCGGCTGGTCATCGACACGTTGTACTGCTGGGTGAGCTCCGTGCGCCACATGTTGTCGCGGAACTGGTCGTAGTAGTTGTTGCTGCGCCACCGGGCCAGTGTCTGGTTCACCTCAGCATCGCTCAGCACACCGTCGTGCTGGTCGCGGTACAGCTGGTACAAGGGCTTGTAGTAGCTGGAGGTCGTGAAGTAGTTCTCCTCACCACCGGCCTTGGCCACGGCCGCCTTGTACATCTCCGTCTGGAAGTCTATCACGTCGCCCGTCTCGGCATAATGCATGCTCTTGAAGTTGGGCTTGGTGCTGATATACCAGTCGGCATTCACATTCACGCGCACGCCGTTGTCCTTGCCCTGCTTGGTGGTGATGACTATCACGCCGTTGGCAGCCAGGGCACCGTAGATGCTGCTGGCGGCAGCGTCTTTCAGCACGGTCACCGACTCCACGTCGTAGGGGTTGATCTCGTCGAGCGTCATGCTCGTGGGGATGTTGTCGATGACGATCAGCGGCTGCGTGCCCACATTGTTCGAGAAGGTGCCCACACCACGCAGGATGGGTGTGCTCTCGCCTGTGTTGGGGTTGATGTCGAACCGCAAGCCGGCCACCTGGCCCTCCAGCGAGCTCAGCAGGTCTTTGTGCATCTGCTGGGTGAGCTTCTTGCTGTCGACGAATCCGAACGAGCCAGTGGCATTGGTGCGCTTGATGGTCTGGTAACCCGTCACCACCACGTCGTCGAGCGTCGTCTCGTCGTCCTCCATCACAAAGTTCATCACACCGCCCAGTTCGGCCTTTGCCTCCTGGGCCCGCTTGCCGATGAAGGTCAGCGTCAGCCGGTCGCCTGCTCCACGGCAGGGCAGCGTGAAGCGTCCGTCTTTGTCGGTGACGGCATTCTGCTTATTGGTCAGATTGCGCACCACGACGCCGCTCATGGGCACATTATTCTCGTCGCACACGCATCCGCGCACAACATTCTTCGTGTTCTGCTGCTGAGCCGCCGCACTTCTATGCGTTGACTGGGCGAGAACCGGTGCCACACAACAGCACCCGAGCAGCAGGGTGATTGCCGCAACTGCTCTCCTCAATTCAATGGTTAGTCTGGACATAAATGATCTTATGGTATTAATGGTTTAAGACTTGGGTGCAAAGGTAAACAAAAAGTTTCGCTTACTGAAATAAAATCCCCCTTTTTCTTTCCCTTTTCATTCCTGAAACCCGAAAAACAACAAATTTCACTCATACAGGAGCTGATTGTATCAGGAAACTAACAAATAAACACCCACTTTTCGGGAAGTTGGGAATATGAAGACCCTACCCGACCTCCCCTACAGGGGAAGGGGGGAGTTTCCTATCAAGTTGGGAGAGCTGTTGACCGTAATTCGGAAGATTCGGAATAATCTGAATTTTCCGAATTTTCAGAATAATCGGAATAATCGGAATATTCAGAATACTCAGAATACTCAGAATTCTCAGAACACTCAGAACACTCAGAACACTCAGAATTCTCAGAATTCTCAGAACACTCAGCGAAAATGCTTCTCACTTCTCGAAGTGCTGGTAGTCTTTCACGGTTTTCCATGCCCCACCCCAGCGGAATCCGTGACGGACGAAGAGGCGGTAGCAGAGGTCGGTGCGGTCGATTTTATAAGGGAACGCGCGCGTGCGGTCGCAATATGGGGCGGCGGTGGAGGGCTGTATCTTCACGCGGCCGCTGGCATAACGGCGGTAGTAGGGATTGTAGAGGGGGTTGATGTCGACGGCCAGTCCCAGTGCGTGCTTCGAGATTCTGGCCGAGGAGGCTATGTTGCGGTAGCAGAAGCAGGTGGTGTTGTTGGCCCGCATGCTGCGCTCGTCGTCGGCATCGTAGTCGTCGATGAGCTGCATGCGCCCGATGGGATAGCGGTGGTCGTAGAGCTCACGGAAAATGGAGAGCAGGTCGGCGGCGATGGTCTTGTGGCAGATGAGCTCGCCCCGGAGGATGCGCCCCTGGCCGTCGTAGTGGAGCACGCGGAGGTAGCGCAGGTCGGAGGGCCTGACGTGCGGGTTGGGACGGTACGACCGTCCGCTGATGCGCCGCAGCAGGTCGTCGCCGATGGGCTCTGCCCGGAAGCACTGGGCAAGGGTGGCGGCGCTGAGAGTGGCGGGCGGGACCACCTCGCCGGCCTTCCACGCGTCGGCGGCAGAGCGACCGGCGGCCTGGCGGATGCTGAACGGCCGGGGGCCTTCGTAGCGGTGGGCACAGACGGCGAGCAGGACGAGCAGGGCCGCGAGTGACATGACGAGTTTCTGTTTCATGCTGCTGGGGTTGTATGCGATGACGGTGCAAAAATACAATTTTCTTTTGGAATGACAAAGAATAAATTTGGCAGTACCGATTATTATGGTTACTTTTGCACGAAAATAAACAAGCAACACATTACAATGAAGAGATTTCTCACGATGGCGTTCTGCGTGCTGGCCGTGACGCTAGGCGCCGGCGCCCAGAACCTGCAGAAGGGCAGCTACGGCTATCTGTACTGCCACATGAGCGACAAGGGCGAGTGGACGGCCTACGCCCTGAGCCGCGACGGATACCACTACGAGGACGTGCTGGGCGGCGACCCCGTCTTCAACCCCGCCGAGCATGCCCGCATCGAGGGCGGCACGCGCGACGCCTTCATCTGCCGCAAGCACGACGGCAAGGGATTCCTGATGGTGACCACCGACATGTGCGTGGCCAAGTCGCACAAGTGGGACAACTACGGCATCGACCTGCTCACGAGCGACGACCTGGTGAACTGGCGCTCGGTGACCTTCGACTTCCGCAAGGGCCCGCAGATCTTTTGCGACCCCGAGTCGCCAGACATCTACAAGGACTGGTCGACCGTCAACCGCGTGTGGGCACCGCAGATCTTCTGGGACCCCGACTACACCTGGAGCGACGGCCGCAAGGGCGGATACATGATCTACTACTCGCTGTGGAACCGCGCCGAGGAGGCCTACGACCGCATGTACTACTCGCATGCCGACGAGTCGTTCACCCGGCTGACCAAGCCGCGCCTGCTGTTCGACTGGGGCTATGCCACCATCGACGCCGACATCAACTACCTGAAGAGCGACGGGCTCTACCACATGCTCATCAAGAAAGAGGGCGGCAAGCCCGGCATCTACACCGCCACCGCCAAACGGCTGACCGGCCCGTGGAGCGAGCCCGTGGAGGACGACTACGTGAGCTTCGAGGGCAACAAGAAATGCGAGGGGTCGAGCGCCTTCCAGCTCATCGGCGACGACGAGTGGCGCGTGGCCTACATCGAGTATTCGAGCAAGCCCAAGCACTATCGCATCTGCAAGGCCGACAAGTATCTGCGCAACTTCAACTCGCCCGTCGACATCGAGGGAGTGACCGGTCCGCAGCACGGCTCGTTCATGCGACTGACCAAGAAGGAATACAAACGGCTGAAGAAGCTGGGGAAATGAGAAAGCCCTGCCGGAAAACCGACTCTCACATCCCAACGATGAGGCGTAGCATGCTGCTTCTCGTCGGCTGGCTGCTGGCCTGCATGGGCGTTGCCGAGGGCAGCGCCAAGGAGGCCATGGTGAAGTTCCCGGGCGGCAAATGCGTCATGTACCGCCTCTACCTCACCGACAAGCGGGGCACCGACTACACGCTGGAGCACCCCTCGGAGTTCCTCTCTGAGAAAGCCTTGCGGCGCCGACAGCGGCAGGGCATCACGCCCGACTCTACCGACCTGCCCGTGAGCAATACCTACCTCCGCCAAATCGAGGCTGCCGGGCTCGAGGTGGTGAGCCGCAGCCGGTGGAACAACACGGTGGTGGCCAAGGCACGCTCGCAGAAAGCCTTCCGCGCAGTGGCCTCGATGCCCTTCGTCAGGAAAAGCGTCAAGGTGTTCGCCTCGCCCGACTCCATCAACAAAGCCATCCGCTCGCACTACCGCACCGACTTCAACTCGTGGGACACCCTGTCGGCCAACGAATACGGCACCACCGAGCAGCAGATAAAGATGCTCAACGGCCACCGCCTGCATGCCATGGGCTACCGCGGACGGGGCATGACCATTGCCGTGCTCGACGGCGGATTCATGAATGCCGACGTCATTCCAGCCTTGAAGACCATCAGCATGATGGGCAACCGCGACTTTGTGAGGCCCGCCTCGGCCGACGTGTTCAAGGAGATGGACCACGGCACCAAGGTGCTCTCGGCAATGGCTGCCAACGTGCCCAACCTGTATGTGGGCACCGCCACGCAAGCCTCCTACTGGCTGCTCAGATGCGAGGACAACAGCTCGGAGAACCTCGTCGAGGAAGACTACTGGGCGGCAGCAGCCGAGTTTGCCGACTCGGCAGGCGTCGACATCATCAACAGCTCGCTGGGATTCCACGCCTTCGACGATAAAGACGCCGACCACTCGTATGCCGACCTGGACGGTGAGCGGACGCTCATCTCGCACACTGCCTCGATGCTGGCCGACAAAGGCATCATCCTGGTGAACAGCGCCGGCAACGAGGGCATGGGAACATGGAAGAAAATCAACTTCCCTGCCGACGCCAGGGACATCATCACCGTGGGCGCCATCAGTCCCAACGGCAAGAACGCAGCCTTCAGCGCCATCGGGCCCACCGCCGACCGCCGCATCAAGCCCGACGTGATGGCACTGGGCAGTCCGACTGCCGTCATCACCGGACGCGGCACCATCAGCAGGGACATGGGAACCTCGTTCGCCACACCGCTCATTACGGGCCTCGTGGCTTGTCTGTGGCAGGCCTTACCCCAGAAGACGGCACGCGAAATCATACAGGCCGTCATACAGAGCGGCGACAAACAGGCAGCACCCGACGACATCTACGGCTATGGAGTGCCCGACTTCGTGAAAGCCTACCAGCTGCTGAAGGGCAAGTGAGAAGCGCATAATCAGTACGGCAGAGAGCTTTTCGAGTTGTGAGAGCTGCACCCCCCACTTCACTATAAACAGAACAAAAAAACTGATGAGTGACAAGCATTTAACCCTCTACGAGCTGAACTCGCTGGTGCGCGCCGCCATCGAGCAGGTGATGCCCCATGAGTATTGGGTAGAGGCGGAACTGTCGGAGGCGAAAGAATGGGGCGGCCATTGCTACATGGACCTCATCCAGAAAGACGAGCACACGAACACGCCCGTGGCACGCGCCTCGGCCAAATGCTGGAAGAGCACCTGGATGCTGCTGCGCCCGCATTTCGAACGGGTGACGGGCCAGCGCCTGCATGCCGGCATGAAAGTGCTGCTGAAGGTCTTTGCCCAGTTCCACGAGAACTACGGATTCTCATGGATCGTCACCGACATCGACCCCACCTACACCATGGGCGACATGGCCCGCAAGCGCCAGGAGATTATCCGCCAGCTGAAAGAAGAGGGGGTGTTCGACCTGCAGAAAGAACTCACGCTGCCCCTCTTTGCCCAGCGCATCGCCGTCATCTCGAGTGCCAACGCCGCAGGCTATGGCGACTTCTGCAACCAACTGGCAGACAACGAGTACGGCTATGCGTTCCACACACAGCTCTTCCCTGCCGTGATGCAGGGCGAGGGCGTGGAGCAGAGCGTCATCAGCGCCCTCAACCGTATCTACGAACTGATAGAGGATGCCCAGGCTGCGGCTCCCGTCACCGACGACTTGTCCTCGCCCACCCCGCCGTTCGACTGCGTGGTCATCATACGAGGCGGAGGTGCCACGAGCGACCTCTCGGGCTTCGACACGCTGGCCCTGGCCGAGAACGTGGCCAACTTCCCCTTGCCCATCATCACCGGCATCGGACATGAGCGCGACGAGAGTGTGCTCGACATGGTGTCGCATACACGTGTGAAGACTCCCACGGCGGCAGCAGCCTTCCTCATCGGGCACCTGCGACGGGTGGACGAGCGCATCAGCGACGCTCAAGACAGCATCGTAGGCTACGTACAGCACCGCATGCAGCTGGAGAAGATACGGCTGGACCGGCTCTCGAGCCAGATACCCATCCTCTTCTCGGTGGTGAAGACACGGCAAGAGGCACGCCTCGAACGGCTTTTCAACCAACTGGCCACCCATATCCGCCAACGCCTGGAGCGGCAGAGAGTGATGCTCGACACCCGGCAGACAGTCCTTCGGACGGCCGTCACACGCATCATGATGCAAGAGCGCCACCGGCTGGAAATGCTCTGCCAGCGCACAGAGGCCGTCAACCCCGAGCGCCTGCTGAAACGCGGCTACAGCATCACCCTGCACAAGGGCAGGGCCGTGCACCGCGCCGAAGAGCTGAAGGCTGGCGACGAGATAGAAACCCGACTGGAACATGGAACCATAAAATCGAGAATATATGAGTAAGGAAATCAACTATGAAGCTGCCGTCAAGGAGCTGGAGGAGATTGTGAGCAAGATGGAAAACGACGAGTTGGACATCGACCAGATGAGCGTTCAGCTGAAACGCGCACAGGAACTGATGAAGCTTTGTAAGGATAAATTAACAAAGACCGACGAGGAAATCCAGAAAATTCTTGCTAATAACAAATAAAATGTTTACTTTTGCACAAAGTAATTTATTTATCCATTCATTATAAACACAATTATTATGAAGAACATTGATTGGTCAAGTCTTTCATTCGGTTACATGAAAACCGATTACAACGTACGTTGCTACTATCGTGATGGTAAATGGGGCGAGATTGAGGTAAGCTCCGACGAGTATCTGAAACTTCACATGGCCGCTACTTGCCTGCACTATGGACAAGAGGGATTTGAGGGACTGAAAGCTTATCGCTGTCCCGACGGAAAGGTACGTCTTTTCCGCGCTGAGGAGAATGCCGCCCGCCTGCAGAGCACCTGCCGTGGCATCCTCATGCCCGAGGTTCCCACAGAGCTGTTTGTCGAGATGGCCGAGAAGGTGGTGCGCCTCAACCAGGAGTGGATTCCCACCTACGAGAGCGGTGCCACGCTTTACCTGCGCCCCCTCATCATCGGAACCAGCGCCCAGGTGGGTGTTCATCCTGCCAAGGAGTATCTGTTCATGATCTTCGTCACACCCGTAGGACCGTATTTCAAGGGAGGTTTCTCTGCCAATCCCTACGTCATTATCCGCGACTACGACCGTTCGGCTCCGCTCGGAACGGGTAAATATAAGGTCGGCGGCAACTACGCTGCCAGCCTCTTCGCCAACAACCTGGCCCACGAGAAAGGCTATGCCTGCGAGTTCTATCTCGACGCAAAAGAGAAGAAATACATGGACGAGTGCGGTGCTGCCAACTTCTTCGGCATCAAGGACAACACCTACATCACACCGAAGTCGACCAGCATCCTGCCCAGCATCACCAACAAGAGCCTCATGCAGGTGGCCGAGGACCTGGGCATGAAGGTGGAGCGCCGTCCTATTCCCGAGGAAGAGCTCGAGACCTTCGAGGAGGCAGGAGCATGCGGTACAGCTGCCGTCATCAGCCCCATCAGCTATATCGACGACCTGGACACCGGCAAGCGCTTCAGCTTCGGCGAGAAACCGGGTCCGGTCAGCAAGAAACTCTACGACACGCTCCGCGGCATCCAGTACGGAACGATAGAGGACAAGCATGGTTGGACAAGAATCGTCATTGAATGAGCAAAGGAAAACTAGCTAAATTTGCCGACATGGCAAGATATGAGAACGTGTTCCAATACCCTTACTCGGTAGTGGAACATGTTCCTTTCGATATGAAAGGGCATTGGCACGAGCAGTATTTCCACAACGACAACCCCATCGTACTGGAACTGGGGTGCGGCAAGGGGGAATATACGGTCGAGCTGGCTAAACTATATCCGCAGATGAACTTCATCGGCGTTGACATCAAGGGAGCCCGCATGTGGACCGGAGCCACGCAGGCTCTGAACGAGAAACTGGGCAATGTGGCCTTCCTCCGTACGAACATCGAGATCATCGAGCGTTTCTTCGACGAGGACGAGGTGCAGGAGATATGGCTCACCTTCAGCGACCCGCAAATGAAGAACCCGCGAAAACGACTCACCAGCACGTATTTCATGAACCGTTATCGCAAGTTCTTGAGAGACAAGGGCGTGATTCATCTGAAGACCGACTCCAACTTCCTCTTCACCTACACCACGCTGATGGTAGAAAAGAACCAGCTGCCGCTCTTGTTCCGCACCGACGACCTGTACTCGCCGCAGAACATGGAGCACATGGAGGAACAGGAGAACATGGACCCCAAGGTGCTCTCCATCAAGACCTATTACGAGAAAATGTGGATAGAGCGAGGGCTGAACATCCGCTACATGAAGTTCTGCCTGCCCAAAGAAGGGGTGCTCGAAGAGCCCGACGTGGAAATCGAGATGGACGACTACCGCAGCTTCCACCGCTCAAAACGCAGTAGTAAAGACACAAGTAAGTAAATCACTAAACAATATGGGAAAAACTATGGTTCAAAGTAAATTGTTCAGAGCGTTTCTGTTTGCTCTTCTCGCGCTGATGCCCTTCACGGCAATGGCACAGCAGTCATTATCGGTGACCAACGACTCTGCCGGGCACCTGACGAAGTTCATTCCCGACAGCATCAAATATCAAGTCACTCAGCTTCAGGTGGCAGGACCGCTCAACGGCAATGACATCAAGCTGATTCAGGAGATGATACTACGCGCTAAGACGAAGGAGAAGGCTGAGCCCTTCCGCCAGCTCGACTTGTCGGAGGCTGTCATCGTAGAGGGGAAAGAGGGCATGAAGACCCGCGACAATGAGATGCCCGACAAGATGTTCTCGGGTTGCAAGACGCTCGAGCAGGTGGTTCTTCCCAACAACATCATCAATGTGAGCCCGCACGCCTTCGACGGCTGCGCCAGCCTGGTGAGTGTCAGCATCCCTGAGAGCGTGACCGACATGGGCGGCTATGCCTTTGCCAACTGCAAGGAACTGGCCGACATTGCCCTGCCCGGCAACCTGATGAAGATAGGCGACTATGCCTTCAGCAAGTGCGAGAAGCTGCAGGCCATCAACATCCCCGAGAGCGTCAAGCAACTGGGAGGCCACGCCTTCGAGGACTGCAAGAACCTGGTGACAGCCAATATCAATGGCGAGATAAGCAAACTCGAGAATTCGGTGTTCAAAAACTGCGGCAACCTGGCGTCGGTATCCCTGCCGGAGTGTTTGTCGGCCATCGACAACAATGCTTTCCAGAAGTGCGAGAGCCTGAATGCCCTGTCGCTTCCCGACGGCGTGAAGACCATCGGCAGCAGCGCCTTTGAGCAATGCAAGAACCTGAAGGGCATCAACATGCCCGGCATCAAGAAGATAGGAAGCCACGCCTTCGACGAGTGTGTCAGCTTGCAGTCCATCGACCTTCCCAGTTCGCTCGAGGACATGGGCAGCAGCGCCTTTGAGGATTGCAAAGGACTGACATCGGTTGATATCAGTGGCAATCTGAAGGATATTCCCAGCAATGCCTTCGAAAACTGCACCAACTTACAGGCTGTCACCCTGCCCAACTCGGTCAACAGTATCGGTAATGATGCGTTCAAGGATTGTCAGTCGCTGACCTATATCACCCTTCCCTCATCGCTGAAGAAATTGGGCAATGAGGCATTTAAGAACTGCTACACCCTGCAGAATATCGTGGTGCCCAACGGTGTGACCAGCATCGGCTCGCACGCCTTTGAGAACTGCCGTGGACTAGTGACGGCAGAGATTATCGGATTCATCAAGAAAATCGACAACGACGTATTCTCCGGTTGCGGCAGCCTGCGCGAGGTACGACTTCCCAACACCATTGAGAGCATAGGTGACGATGCCTTCGAGGGATGCGCCAGCCTCACTTCCTTCACTACTCCCCTGGCTGTCAAGTCTATCGGCGGCAGCGCCTTCAAGGGATGTGCTAGCCTCACCTATCTGGAACTGCCTAACTCGCTGAAGAAAATCGGAGGCTCGGCATTTGCCAAATGCCCTATGCTGCGCGAGATACGCTGCCATGCCGCCATGGCTCCGAAGATCGACAAGAGCACTTTCAAGGACGCCGTCAAGCAGGGACTGGTGAAACTCTCGGTTCCTAAAGGCTGCATGAGCATCTATAAAGCCGACAAGGCCTGGGCTCAGTTTACCCACATGAGCGAAATCAGCCTCATCGAACTGCAAAACTCCATGAGATATTAAATGGAGGATATGGCCCCCACCAACTCCCCCGAGGGGGAGGGGGCCTGCCGGATTGAAGCACTTTTAAGGAGTTTGGGAGTTTAGGAGTTTGGGAGTTTGGGAGTTTAGAAGTGTGGGAGTTTGGGAGTTTGGGAGTTTGGACAATACCAAAGGTAATCATACCTCTC
>DEFO01000047.1:0-2302 GCA_002350805.1 Prevotella sp. UBA2850 | reverse complement strand
TCATACCTCTCAGTTCTCAACTCTCAGCTCTCAACTCGTAAGGTAATCATACCTCTCCGTTCTCAGCTCTCCACTCTCAACTCGTTGATCTTTGCTGTCCCCCCTATAGTTCTCTGATTTCTCGATCGAAATCCTTGGCACCGCCCTTCGTCTTAAACATCTTGGCATGCAGGCGGATACGGCTATTGGTAACCGCTTGGGGCGACGACGAGGTAAGTGCCGCTATCTCTGAAGGAGCAAAACCCATCTTACTCAGCATGCAGATATTCGTCTCTTTTACACTGAGATGGAAATGACTCAATGTGGCCAGAAACGGTTTGCCCAGTTCATACAGTTCTATCCAGTCTTCCTGCTGGGGTGTTTTACCACGCGCTGCCAGGGAGTGCAGACGAAGCACTGTCGGCGAGTTGAGCAGTTGTTCTGTAACATCCCATTTCTGATGGGAACTTTCCTGCTCTGACTGGTATTCCCGCAGCATCTTCTCAATTGTCTTCTCGTAGCTTCTCATGCGGCGCCTGTGATACCAGACGAACCATAAAATAGCTATAGCCAACACACCAACGGCCACCAGCATGATGACCAGGCGTTCACGACTGCTTTCCTCCGCTGATTCCTTGTCGAACTTTGTTTGCAACTCAGTAATATTCGTCGTGTCGGTGTTTTCTTTCAAATGCTGATACACCGTATTCAGCCGCTCACTCAAGTGGAGTGCCCGCTCATGATGGCCCATCTGCTTGTAGTGTGCTATCAGACGCTGATAGGCATCTATCTGCACATAAGGCCGATAGCCGTTCAGCGACTGGTACCAGTAGTCAACAGCCTGGTCGGTCCGTCCCTCCAAGGCCAGCAGGTCGGCATAGAGCTTGACCGTCGTCTCCTGCGGCTCCAGATTCATGGCCTGCACAAGATGCTCTTTGGCACTCATGAGAAAACCCTTTTTAATGTCAATACTGGCCAGATTGGTGTGGATGGAAGCTTTCACGTGGTTGTCGACACGGTCTAACAATGGCAGGCATTTCTCCGAGCATTCTGCCTGCCGCACGGCATCACCCGCACGGTCGTAGGCAGAGGCCAAGTTGTTCAGCATGGTTGCCTCCTTGTTCACGTCGCCGCACTTACGGGCTGCCACAAGCGCTTTCAGATAGTATCTGATGGCCAGCTGTCGGTTGTTGCCCTCGTCATTCAGTTCACCCAATGTCTCGCAGACATCATAGTCGAGGGTTTGATCGTGCAACCCTTTTGCAATTTCCTCTGCCCGCTTCATATAATCCACGGCTTGAGCCATGTGGTGATTATGGAAACAGACGATGCCATGGTGCAGCAAAGCACGGGCAAGATGCTTTCGGTCGCCCTGCCGCTGGTAAAACTCTGCACTCTGACTGATGAGCGAGTCGCTCATGATGTAGATGTCGAGTTTGTGAATGCCCTCGGTCATCAACAATCCGTAGAGGGCATGGTCGGCCTCGTTGAACGAAAGGCTGTCCTTGATGGCCTCGGTGCTCAGTCTGACGGTCTCGTAGGGCTCACGGTCTACCAATTGTTCGGCCTTCAGGAGCAACGCATGATGAGGCTGCTCTCGCGAGCAACCTACCATCATTAACGAGAGAGAGAGAATAAATATGCTATAAAGTATACTACGCATTTAATTCAATTTAAATGTAAACGGCATCATATACTTTACGTTCACAGGCTTGCCATTTTGCTTACCGGGAATCCACTTCGGCATAGACTTCACCACGCGCAACGCTTCCTCGTCGAGACTGGGATAGACGCTGCGTGCCACCCTGATGTCTTTCAGCATGCCATCCTTAGCTACTACAAATTGCACAAGAACCCGTCCTTGCACCTTTTTCTTTTCAGCGTCTACCGGATATTTCATGTTTTTCATCACGAAATCCATCATGGCCACATCACCACCGGGGAAGGAGGGCATGACTTCAACCACATCAAAGACGCGGCTGGCAGTCTTTCCACCCGGCTGCTGAGCAGCATCTTTCAGATAGGGAATGAGGTCGCCTTTTTTCATCAGTGCTCCTTTGGCATCCTTTCGTGCCACCTGGATACCAGTGACCTCGCCATTAGCACCTTTAGAGATGATATACAGGTTGCCGTCTTTTCCCTTCAGGGTGTCAACAGGAGTGCTCTCTTCGGCCCTCAATACGCTGGGCATCAAGAGAGCTGCAAATAATATAAAGATGAGTTTTTTCATACGTTTTGACTTGTTAATGGTTCTACATGTTGTTTTGGATATCCGATGCAAAAATAGAAAACTCATTCGAAAGTGGCAAGAAAATCATTAAAC
>DEFO01000013.1 GCA_002350805.1 Prevotella sp. UBA2850 | reverse complement strand
GATTGCTTGCGGATTTTAGGTTTATAAAAAAAGTGTGTGTGTTAGAGAGAGAATCTGTCATTAGCTTCTATCCTCGTCGGCCACAGCCTCTTCCCAGTTGGTCCACATGGGGATGCTGTCGTCGTAGCCGTCGTAGCCATAGTTCTGGCGCAGCTTACCCATGTTGTTGGCGGTGATGGCTGAGTTGGGAACAGGCCAGAAGAGGTTGTGTTTGTTGACCTTGTACTCGTAGGTCTGGTTACCCTGCTGTCCCTTGCCATAAGGATGGTTGAACACGTTGTAGGTGGTGCAGCGGCGATACCAGTAGCTACCGCCATTGAGGTCGGTACCTTCCTGCTTGTCCCATGTGTTGAGGTCGTACTTGTTGCCCCACTCGTCGGCGACGCCACTACGGGCGAGACACCAGCTGACGCGCACCATCTCTGCCTGACGGAACTCCTCGAGATAGAGCTCGCGGGCACGCTCAGACATGATGTCGCCAATGTTGACCACCTGGAACATCTTCTTGGCATTGGCACGACGGCGCACGGCGTTCACGTCTTCAGCAGCACCTGTGGGGTTGCCCTGATAGAGGCGGGCCTCAGCACGCAGCAGATAGGTCTCTGCCAGACGGAAGAGATACATGTCGCCATTGGCACCCTTGCCCGAAGCACCCTGGAACTGGTTGGCACCCATATTGTTCTCGTTGGGAGTATCGAGGATGTAAACCTGATAGAGCGGTGTGGGATACCAGCTGCGGATGGTGTCAGAGCAGAGAATGTCGCCCTTGCGTACGAGCACCTTCGAAGGATCTGAAGGATCCACATAGTCCTCGGTAGCATAGAGCTGGTAGTTCTTGCCGTAGAAGTCAGAATTACGGTTGTTGTACTTGAAGTCTTCCATCTCCATCCAGTTACCTACCTCACGGTTGTGGCGCAGGTCCTGCCAGTCGGTCTCACCGTCGTAGCTCCAGATGGTCTTATTGTAGTAATAAGAGGTGCGGTTCACGGCGATGCCACGTCCGGCAGCTCGTACCCAGTCGAGTGTCTCGTTGTAGTTGCTGTTGTTACGGGCGATGTTCTGTCCGGGGCCGCCGAGTCCGTGCGGGTCGCGGATGATACCATTGCTCCAGTGGGCGAAGCAGGCGCGCATCACATTGTAGGTGGTGAAGTCCTGGTCGTTGGAGTTAGAGATCATCATGATGGTCTCCTTGTTGCTGGGGTCGGCAATGTTGGGCGTGCGGTGTAGGTCCCAAACCACATTACGGGTCACCTTCCAGGTCTTCTCAGCGCCAGAGGGCTGCCAGGTGCCGAAGTTCTCGGTCATGAGCTTCAGACCGTGATTGTTAATCAGGTCGGTAGCCATAGCTTCAGCCTTGGCATATTCGCCAACAGCCAGATAGCACTTCACGAGCAGGTGCATACAGCCTTCCTGATTGACCTGACCCACATAAGCCATCTTGCTCTGGGGGGGAACATGCTCGACGGCAAACTCCAGGTCGTGAACCAGCATCTTGAAGATGGCTTCCTTGCTGGTAGAAGAGTAGTTGCGCTTGGGCACGCTGATGAGCTTCGTCACCAAGGGGATGTCGCCGAACTGGAGGGCGAGGTTATAGTAGGCATAGGCGCGGTGGAAATAGGCACGTCCTTTGTAAGCGTCGCGTGTAGCATCGTCAAGTCCTTTCACCTGGTCGACATACGTAAGGATAGAGTTGGCATATTTCACCATACTGTAGCCCTGGTCCCAGAAGCGCTGCATGTAGTTAGCGTCGCCACCGCTGGCCATACCCGAGGTAGGTGTGAGCTTGGCGTCGAAGTTGTCCTGGAAACCACCGCCCATATCGGTCTTGGCATACATACCTACATCCGACATGAGGTAGTTGGTGAAGATACCCACATTGTTCCAGTTGCCGTCAATACGGTAGGTTTTCAACTGTTTGTCGCACTGTGCCAGGGCGGCCTGCAGACCGGCCTCTGTGCTGTAGGTGGTTGCCGGCTCATAGAACGACAATGGGTCTTGCTCGAGGAATGAGTCGCCACAGCTGACCATCATCAATCCCATCACACCAAAGGCAGCACCACCTTTGAATATATTATTGAATCTCATAATAATTATCTGTTTTACAATGATCACGTTTTTGTTGATTATAATGTTACGCTCAGACCGAACTGGAACTGACGGTTGGCAAAGCCACCTGTCTCAGGATCGCCATACTCCCAGCTGTCGATGGTCAGTACGTTGTTGATGCCTGCTGTGAGGTGTATGCGCTGTACGCCGATCTTGTTGGTCAGCTCCGTGGGGATGGTGTAGCCGAGCGTGATGTTGTCCAGACGTACGAAGCTGCGGTTGTACACCTTTTCGATACCAGTGACGCCAGAGGGACCTACGGCATTCAGACGGCCATAGTCGTTGGTGGGGTTCTCAGGTGTCCAGTACTCCTTCTTGAAGGTGTTGCAGGTCTGTGTGAACATAGAACCAGAGTTGTCGCCGTTGAGCCAGTAGCCTGCGCGGCTCTTATGACCCATGTAGCTGTACATAGAGAACGAGAAGGTGAAGTTCTTCAGGAAGGTGAAGTCGTTGCGCATGTTCCAGTAGATAGGCGGCTGTGTGGTGCCCTGGTAGACGCGGTCTTTGTCGTTGTAAACGGGTGTGCCGTCGGCCTTGTCGTCCTCGGTGCATACGTTGACCACCTTCGGGTCACCGGGCTTCTGGTTCACCTTGGCAGCCTCTTCGGCCTCGTCGGCCTGCCAGATGCCGTCGGTCTTCCAGTACCAGATCTCACCGATAGGCTTGTCGATGAACCAGCCGTTGCTGGTGTCGTCCATCTCCTTGCCATCCTCGTCGTACTCGTAGTAGAGGTGCTTGATTCTGTTCTTATTATAAGAGAAGCCGAGTGTGGTGTTCCACTTGAAGTTCTCGGTGTCGATGTTGCGGGTGTTCAGCGAGATTTCGATACCGGTGTTGGTCACCTCACCCAGGTTGGTGGTGATGCTGCTGAAGCCAGTGAAGTTAGGCAGGCGCTGGCTCATAATCATGTCGTGCGTGCGCTTGTGGTAGAGGTCAATGCTACCGGAGATGCGACGGGAAAGAATAGAGAAGTCAACACCGAAGTTCCACGAAGAGGTCTTCTCCCACTCCAGGTTGTCGTTACCCAGACGGCTGACGCTCAGGGCATTGAGCACTTCCTGCTTGGAACCGCCAGTCAGATAGTAGGCATAGAGACCACCGTTGGCCAGGTTCGAGAGAGCCAGATAAGTGTCGCTGAGCGAACGGTTACCGTTGGTACCGTAGCTGAGGCGCAGCTTGGCCATATCGAGCCACTTCCAGTCTTGTGCGAATTTCTCCTCAGAGAGCACCCAGCTGGCACCCAGTGACCAGAAGTTGGCCCAAGGATTGTTCTGTCCGAAAGCAGAGTAACCGTCGCGACGCACGGTGGCAGTCAGCATGTAGCGGTCCATGTATCCATAGAACAGACGGCCCAGATAGGCGGCTGCCGTGTAGTGGGTGTCGTTGGTCTTGAATGAGCTTTGCTCTTTGTTGGCACCCTCGATATAGTGGAAGCCCAGCACGTCGGTAGGCGTGATGTTGCGGGCATGAATCTCGTCGTACCAGTAGCGGTTCTCCTCAGCCTCCTGAACGAGGGTCACGGTGAAGTGGTGCAGGTCGGCAAATGTGCGGTCCCAAGTCAGCGTGTTGTTGAGGTTCCAGTTGAAGGTCTTCGAGGTGTTACGGTTCGAGCCGCGGTCGGCGGGTTTGCTGTCGGGCAGCTCGGCCGACATCCAGTAACGGTCGTAGAACCACTGATAGCGCGGAGCGATGTTGAACTGATAGGTGAATCCGAACGGCAGGGTCACCTTGGCATTGAAGATGGTGTTCAGCACGGTATAGCCCTTATCCAGGTCAAGATACTGCTGCTGGAAATGATAGTTATAACCACCGTTGGTGGGGTTACCGGTACGCGGGTACTGCACCTCCTTGCCTTCAGCGTCGAAGCGAGAGGCATAGGGAGACTCGCGCAGCTGGTTGTCGTCCCAGTAGTTGCTGCCCAGGGGCACTTTCTGTGAGATGTCGCTACGGTCCTGGAAGTTCACGTTGGCGCCCACTTCTAGCCAGTCGGTAATCTTGGCGTTCAGTTTCATGTTGGCGCGGTAGGTATGGTAGTCATCACCCTGGATGGCACCCTCGTTGTTCAGATAGCCGAAGCCCAGGTAGTAGCTGACACGGTCGGTAGCACCCGAGATGCTGGCGTTGTAGTCCTGGTTGAAGCCTGTGCGGAAAGTAGCATCCTCCCAATCATAGGTTCTGCCGGCCAGGAAGTTCTCCATGACGAGTGCGGCATCGGCGTCGAAGCCCATACGGCGGGCATAGAGGCTGAGCAGCGACTCGCCTGCCTGCGAGGTCTTCGGACCGTTGCTGGCCCACTGGTCTTGCGAGATGCCGTATTTGCCGAGGTTGTCGAAGTGGTCGTAGTATCCGGCAGGGATACCGCTGTCCTTACCATAATAACCCCATGTGCCGTCCTCACGGTAGCCGTAGGTCTGGGCTTTGTACCAGTCCTCGCGGTAGGTCATATACTCGCTGGGGCTGAACATGTCGCGATAGGCCGACTTGGTGTTGGCGGCGAGGTTCATGCTCACATTGATGATGGGCTTGCCCTCCTTACCTTTTTTAGTAGTGATGATGATGACACCGCTGGCGGCCTTGGCACCATAGATGGCAGCCGACGAGGCATCCTTCAGCACGTCGATCTGCTCGATGTCGTCGGGGTTAATCTCCGAGAGACTACCGGCAAACTGCATACCGTCGAGAATAATCAGGGGCGAGTTGTGCGATCCGTCGGTATAGAGTGAGTTCTGTCCACGCAACTGGATGCTGGCGTTGGCCTGGGCATCAGAGCTGAAGCCAATCTGCAGACCTGGTGTTCCACGCAGCAGATCCTGTACGGTGCCAGGGTTCTGGTCGGCAATCTTGTTGGGGTCGATCTGAACCACCGAACCGGTCAGGTCTTTCTTACGCATGGTACCGTAACCCACGACTACCACTTCCTGCAGAGTCTCAGTGTCTTCTTCGATAGTCACGTTGACGCTTTGGCCGGCCTTGAAGGCCACTTCCTGAGGCTTATAGCCCACATAGGTAATAACTAATACCCCCCCGACGGAGCGTTTCTCATCTCGAAGTTTCCATCGATGTCGGTCACTACACCCAAGTTGGAGCCTTTCACTTTGACGGTGGCGCCGATAATAGGCTCACCCATCTTGTCTTTCACCTGGCCTCTCACGACATTGTTCTGTTGAACAGTCTGAGCAGCCTGGTCTGCTTTTGACGGCAGGGGAATGGCAACCATTCCTGCAGCCAACGCCATGACGAAACATAGTTTGCGGCATGGATTCATTAGATTAGCATACTTCATTTAAATTGGTTTTGGTTGAATGTTGATTATTTCAGTTAGTTACTGTTATCTTCTGTTTTTTAGGTTCGTTGCAAAGGTCTGCATTTTCCGTGAAACTCACGTCTACTATTTGTGATTTTTTGGGCACAAATCGTTAATCGCCCAAGAATTTGCCCATTTCCCACGCCTCTTGCCAGCGCACCACGGGCACGCCGCCCTCAAATGCTATGGGCAGCCACACGTAGCGGGCATCGCTGGGATGCTTCGGCCGCCAGATGTCGGCCATGAAGAGATAGCGCGGCGACTTCAGGGCGTTACCCCCGCTATGATTGATTTGCAGCACATAGGTGCTCTGTGCGCCGAAGGTCTTCGCTGCATTGGGTCCTGTGCAGGGATTGGGATGCTGCGTCCACGGTCCCCAGATAGAGGGTGCCGAGAACATGCGGGCCTCGTTGGGCTCCCATCCGGTACAGCCCGAGGTGATCATCCAGTAGGTGCCCTCGTGCTTGAAGAGGGCCGGTGCCTCATTCTGTCCGCCGGGAGCCACGCGGGTGTAGCGCCCGGTGTGGTGCAGGTAGTCGTCGGTCAGCTCAGCCACATGCATCGTCAGGTTGTCCTCCGACGAGAAGATGTGGTAGGCCCGTCCGTCGTCATCCACGTAGAGGGTCATGTCGCGCGACATTTGTCCCCCCTGCAGATCGCGCTTCAGGAACAATCCTTTCTTGATGGCCTCACGCCAGGCTGGTGTCCACCACTCGCGGTAGTCGTCGGCCTTCAGCTTGTTCATGCGGCGTATGTCCTTGCGGCTCATGTCAACAGGATAAAGTCCCGCATTGGCACGCTGCGAGTAGAGGAACGTGTAAGGCCCTTCGGGCTTGTCGCTCACAGCCACGCCGTAGCGGGCAGCCCGGTAGCCTTGTCCCTTCAGCTCGAGGTGGAACCACATGACGAACTTCCCCGTCACCTTATTATATATTACCTTCGGGCGCTCCAGCACACAGCCCCGCTCGATGTCGCTTCCCGGCTCGTCGCTCACGCTCAGCGCCACCCCACAGTTGCGCCAGTGCACCAGGTCTTCCGATGCATAGCACATCACGCCCACGAGGGCTGCCGACGTATGGTCGGCCTTATGCTCGCCAAACCAGTAGTAGGTGCCGTTGTGCTCCACGATGCCGCCTCCGTGGGCGTTGATGTGGCGGCCACTGGCGTCGGGCCACAGCGCTCCCGGGCGCACCAGCCGGGGCTGGCTCTGCCGCTCGTCCCAATAGCGCTCCAGCCGTCGGGCCTCGTCGAGTGTTATCTGTATCACGCTGCCATGCTTGGGCGAGGAGAAGTTGGTGGCTTTCATCACACCCTCGTTGAAGCGGCCCAGCGGCTTGAAGGTCTTGAAGTCGGTGGTCTCTACAAAGCCGAAGTTGTGCGGACGGGCACTGTAGATGTCGTACATGATGACCCACCGGTCCTCACCGATGCGCTTCCACACGTTCGGGGCCTCGCAGCCCTTCGGCTCGGCGTCAATCTGCTCGTGGTGGTAGTCGCTGTAGCTGTTGATGCGGTCGCTGATCATGTATTTGATGCCGCCGGGGTTCTCCTGCGCCACATAGGTCATGAAATAGCGGCCGTCGGGCATCGGACAGATGTCGGCGTCGAGCACCTGAATCTTCTCGTCGGGATAGTCGAACAGCAGCTGCGGCTCGGTCTCGAGCGTGGTGAAGTCGTCGTTGGCATAGCTGTAGTAAAGCTTGGTGCGCCCGCCGGCCTGCTGACGGATGGTGAAATAGACCATCAGCTTCTGCGCCTGCGGGTCCCAGATGGTCTGCGGAGCCCACGCACAGCCAATCTGGCCGAAGTGCTCGGGGAAGAGCTCGTCGATGCGCACCTCGGTGTGCGTCCAGTGTATCAGGTCGTCCGACCGCATCAGCACCAGTCCACGGTTGTTGCCCCATCCAAACTCGTCGGGGCGCTCCCAGCGCGTGGTGCGCAGACCCATCTCGCGGCCGAACACATGCAGGTCGGTCATGGCGATATAGAACTTGCCGTTGGGTGCACGGTAGATATGCGGGTCGCGGATGCCCCGCTGGTCGGCTATCGAGTCGCCGGCGATGATAGGCTCGCTGCCGTTGATGGCCTTAAACGTATAGCCGTCGTAGCTCACAGCCATGAACAGCGAGTGGGTGGCATCGTTGAAGTAGGTGAACAGATAGGCACCCATCTCCTTCTCGGAAGGCATGGACTGCAGGTTGCCTGCATTCGCTGTGGCGACCATTGCCAGAGCGAGGAAAATAGTAAGGAATATCTTTCGCATGGTATCAAAAGGTTAGCATTCTGGCTGCAAAGATAAAAAAAAGCTTCATTTTCAAGAAGCAATCATCACTTTTTTGTAGAAAAGGATGCGGCAAAAGCCGCTGGCCTAAGGGGCAAAAGGCGCGGAGTATTCAGATTTTTCGGAGTATTCAGAGTATTCGGAGTATTCAGAGTATTCGGAGTATTCGGAATTTTCGGTTTTTTCAGAATTCTCCGATTATTCCGAATTAGTACCTCGAAACTATTTTTCGGCCATTATTTTTGCTTTATCGTGGAAAAAGTGTATCTTTGCGGAATAAATATGACAACACGGTTGTCAGAGGAAAACAAAATGAAGAATCTGTTTCGACTGATACGCCCCAAGCAGTGGCTCAAGAATGTGTTTGTGCTGGTGCCCATCTTCTTCAGCGGTCACCTGTTGGACGTTGACTGCCTGTATGCTGGCCTTGTCACGTTTGTGGCTTTCTCGATGATCGCTTCGTCGGTGTACTGCTTCAACGACATTATTGACGTGGAGGCCGACCGCCGCCACCCGGTGAAATGCAGCCGTCCGATAGCATCGGGGGCCATCTCGCTGAAGCAAGCCTACGGGCTGATGGCGCTGATGCTGGCGCTCTCGATGGTGGCGCTGCTGTTGCTGCAGCAACACTACTGGAAGGTGCTACTGATAATAGTGGGCTACTATGTGCTCAACCTGGCCTATTGCGCCGAACTGAAACAGCACGCCATTGTCGACGTGTGCGTGATAGCCTTCGGCTTTGTGCTGCGGCTGCTGGCCGGAGGTTTTGCCACGGGCATCGTGCTGAGCCGCTGGATTGTGCTGATGACATTCCTCATCACGCTGTTCATGTCGTTTGGAAAGCGGCGCGACGACGTCATCCGCATGAACGACACGGGCGAGGCTCCCCGCAAGAACACCATCCGCTACAATCTGGTGTTTATCGACCAGGCCATCACCATCACGGCCTCGGTGACGCTAGTGTGCTACATTATGTACACGGTATCGCCTGAGGTGATTGCCCAGCTGCATACGCCCTACCTGTATCTCACCACGGTGTTTGTGCTGCTGGGACTGCTGCGCTACATACAGTTGACGGTCGTCGACAAGCGTAGTGGCGACCCTACGAAGATGATGCTGCGCGACCGCTTCATACAGATAGACGTACTACTGTGGGCTTTGTCGTTCCTTATCATGATTTACATAATGTAGGGAACACAAGCTATGAAGATATATGCTTTCGACTTCGACGGGACGCTGACGACGCGCGACACGCTGCTGGCCTTCATCCGCTATGCACGGGGCGACAGGCGTTTCGTGCTCGGCATGTTGCGCTACGCACCCCTGCTGGTACTGATGAAACTGGGGTTGTATGCCAACTGGAAGGTCAAGCAGAAGGTGTTCAACCATTTCTTCGGCGGTATGACGATGACCGACTTCGACGCTCTCTGCCAGCGGTTTGCGGTCGACAACAGACAACTGCTGCGGCCAAAGGGTGTTGAGACCATGCGGAAGGCACTGGCCGACGGGGCACGGGTCATCGTGGTGAGCGCCAGTATCGACAACTGGGTGCGACCTTTCTTCGGCGAGGAGGTGGAGGTGATGGGCACTCAGGTAGAGGTGAGCGACGGGCGGCTGACGGGCCGTTTCCTGACGCGCAACTGCTACGGCGCCGAGAAGGTGAGACGCATCAGCGAGCGCTATCCCCACCGCAGCGAGTATGAACTGACGGCCTTCGGCGACAGCCGGGGCGACAAAGAATTGTTGGAATATGCAGATGAAGGACATTACAAGCCGTTTAGATGACAGTCAGCGCGAGAAGCTGGGCGAGGTGCTGCGCTTCGGCGTGGTGGGCGTGCTGGCCACGCTCATCCAGTATGCCGTCTACTGGGTGCTCATCCACTGGCTGAACCCCTCGCTGTCGATGACCATCGGCTACATCATCAGCTTTGCGTTCAACTTCCTGGCCTCCACCCGCTATACGTTCCGCGTGAAGGCCAATGCCCGCCGCGGTGCCGGCTTTGCCCTGTCGCATGGCGTGAACTGGCTGCTGCAGATGCTGACGCTGAACCTTTTCCTGTGGCTGGGCGTGAGCAAGCAGTGGGCCCCCATACCGATGTTCTGCATCTGTGTGCCCGTGAACTTTTTGTTGGTTAGGTTCTTTTTAAAGAGAAAATGATGGGAAAGCTAAAAGAGATATTCGGCATTCGCCGCGACGAGCGTTGGGCAGCCCTGCTGGTGCTGGTGCTGCTATTGGTGCTGAACGGTCTGGTGATAGCCCGTTACTACGACCTGTTCACCCCCTTGCGCGAGAGCTACTGGGGCACGTTTGTGAAGAATTTCTTCATTTCGGGTTTCGACCCCATCACCTACGATGTGGTGAGCGAGTGGTCGGCCAAATACAATGTCTACCGTCATCCGCTGCTGGCCTTCTTCATGTTCATTCCCTACCTGCTCAACCAGGCGCTGATGTGGCTCACGGGCATCAACTGCGCGGTGTTCATCGTGGGAGCCATGCTGGTGGTGAGCGGGTTCTACTCGTTCATCTTCCTGCGCCGCATCTGCCAGGATGTGGTGGGTGTGCGGGCTTTCGACGCCTCGCTGCTGGCATTGCTCTGCTTCTCGTTTGCCTATGTCATGCTCTCGGCCTCGGTGCCCGACCATTTCATCATGTCGATGATGCTGTTGCTGCTGGCTCTGTGGCTATCGGGACGGAAGATAGTGGCCAAGCGGCCGCTGACCATCTGGCAGACCATCCTCTTGTTTGTCGTGACGGCAGGCATCTCGCTCAACAACGGCGTGAAGATATTCCTCTCGGGCTTGTTTGTCAACGGCAAGCGGTTCTTCCGCCCCAAATACCTGGCCTTTGCCGTCATCATACCAGCTGCCCTGATGTGGCTGTTTGCCCGCTGGGAGTACAGGGTGTATGTGTGGCCGCAGGAGAAAGCGCGCAACGAGCTGAAAGCTAAGCGCAACGCCGAGAAACGGGCACGCGACTACCAGGCACTGGCCGACTCGCTGGGCAGCAAGGACAAGGGACAGCTCGACTCGGTGTTTAAGATACAGCAGAACAAGAAGATGTGGGCCAAATACCGCGCCGACCACCGCCAGCCGTGGAACATGCACGCAGGCAAGCCCATCGCCAAGGGCGAGTTCATGCGGTGGACCGACATCTCGACACCCCGTTGGGACAGCATGGTGGAGAACTGGTTTGGCGAGAGCATACAACTGCACAGGGCGAACCTGCTGGAGGACACGCTGCGCAGCCGGCCCGTCATCATCTACTACGAGTGGGCACTGAACTATGTGGTGGAGGCGCTCATCGTGCTGATGTTCCTGGCGGGCATCCTCCTGGGCTGGCGCGAACGGTTCTTATGGCTTGTCATGTCGTATTTCGGCTTCGACCTGCTGCTGCACGTCGGACTGGGCTTCGGTCTGAACGAGGTCTACATCATGGCTGCCCACTGGATATTTGCCATCCCCATCGCCATGAGCTATCTGTTTGCCCGACTCAACGGGCGGGCGTTGCCGTATCTGCGCATCACCGTAGGCCTGCTGACGCTCTTCCTGTGGATATGGAACTTGTCGCTGATAGTGAAATACCTGGTTTTCTCATAGAAAGATGAGCTTTTCGTTTCGCAGACATCAAGAGACCATCCTCATCACCTTGCTGGGAGTAGTCATCATGACGCTTCTGAACCTGATGATGGTGTCGTGGAAACCCGAGCTGTTCACCAACCCCAAATACGGTGCGTGGAGCGTGTTTTGGAATCACGGAGAACTGTCGGGGTTCGACACCTATACTTATATAGTAGTCACATCCTTCCATCCTGTATACGTATTGTCACGGCACCCCATCCTCGCCATGATGCTGTGGCCTTTCTACGAGCTGAACATCTTCCTGAAAGATATATTCCACATCAACTGCGCCATCTATATTGTTGCTGTCTTATGGACAGTGCTAGCCACATGCTCGTGGATGCTGATGTATCGCATCCAGCGCCGCATCATCGGACTGTCGTGGCGCAGCAGTCTGTTGCTCACCCTCTTCTTTTTCTCTTTCTCGCATGTGATGATCATCCTGTTCTTCCCCGACCACATGGGATTCTCACTGCCGCTGCTGTTGCTGACCATCTATGTGGCAGGAACAGCGATCAAACAAAACCGAAGATTACCAGCATGGCAGTCGCTCTCCCTTGCTTTCTTTGCCACAGGAGTCACCACCACCAATCTGGTCAAGGTGGGAATAGCCGATGTGTTCACGCAATGGGGAAAGGTTCCTTTCCGGAAGATGGTTCTCCACCTGATGCTCTACCTCATTCCCATTGTCCTCCTCTTCGCTGCCTATTCCTATCAGATGGACACCAGCCAGAAACAGGAAGAGCAGCGGGTGACCAAGATTGCCAAGACCAAGGCCTCGAAGAGCAAAGAGGCAGCCGACAGATATCTGTTGGAAGAGAAGAAGAAACTAGAACGGCGCAAACAGCAGATCATCGACAATCCTATTGTCACCGATACAGAATACCGCATCGACCGTCTGCCCTCACTCATAGAGAATGTGTTCGGCGAGGGACTGCTGCTTCACGACACCTACACGCTGAAGGATGCCAATCGCGCCAACCACCGGCCCGTGCTCGTGAGATATACCCACTGGTGGTACTACGTGGTGGAAGGACTCATCGTGGCCTTATTCCTGCTAGGCATCTGGAGCGGCAGACGGCAAAGGGTGCTTTGGATGGTCTTCTCGATGTTCGTCTTCGACATGCTGCTGCATGTGGGTCTGAACTTTGCGTCTGCCGACGTCTATATCATGACAGCCCACTGGGCATTCGTCATACCCATCGCCATCGGTTACCTGATGAAAAAGCAAACCCTTGTGTCGCAAGTGTCGGCCATCACGGTATTCAGTCTGACCATTTTCCTCTGGTGGCATAACTTGTCACTCATTGCTCACTATATCCTACGATGAAATGAATACAGAAAGAAAATACTCCATCATCGTTGTCACGCGCAACAATGCCCAGGGACTGGAACGCACGCTGAACAGCATCCGCTCTCTCGACTATGCACGGAAAGAGACCATCGTCGTCGACGGCGCCAGCACCGACAACACGAAAGATATCCTCGCCCAGTTCGGAGATATCATCACCTTTTCCTTGTCGGAAAAAGACTCCGGCATCTACAATGCAATGAACAAAGGCATACAACACGTGACGGGCGACTATGTGGTGTTTATGAATGCCGGCGACATCTTTGCCGGCAGCAACGTGTTGAAAACGGTGAATGCCTGCGATGGCGACATCATACTGGGCAGTGAGGAGTATGGGGGGCAGCCAAGAATGGTAAAAGGCGAGATGACCCTCTACGACCTCTTCTCGGTGGGCATCAACCACCAGGCGGTGTACTACCGCAGGGAGGTGTTGCAGAAATATGGTTTCGACGAATCGTACAAACTGACTGCCGACCTGAAGTCTGTCATTGAGCCATACGTAAAAGACAAAGTAAAACTGACGTTTGTGACCGATATCCTGGCTGTTTGTGAGGGAGGCGGAGCCAGCAAAGTGCACTGGCGTGACACACTCGTGGAAAACCGCCGGATGGTCAGCGAACTGGTAGCCCCCTTCTACCGGGAAGATTACCTGAGGTTCGCACGGATCAACAACGATATGCTTCCGCATTTCGCAGTATTGTCCAGCTTCCATCATGTCTTTCCGGTGATAAAGCTATTGTCTAAGATGGCAAAGTTTGTAAATGCCAGGTTCAAACACATTCCCGGCATTTAGCTCAGACGTTGTGGTATAGCTTATTTAGCTCAAACATTGTGGTATAGCTTATTTAGCTCAAACATTGTGATATAGCTTAAAAACCACGTATTTGAATACCTTCGCCAGGCAACGGGCCATTCGCGGAGGCAGCATGTAAATCATTTTCTCGTAGAGGGGGAGCCGTCCCTTCATCGGATGCATCGCCTGCTTATAGCGGCTGGCGTTCGACAGGTTTCCTGTGCGCAAGAGATACTCGTATTCTTTCACCTGATGAAGCGAGAAGGCCTCTTCCAGCCTTTCCCCTTCCTCACCGCTCCAGCGATGCAACACCTCGAATAACAGCTGATCGTACAGTTGGAGGCGCTCTACGGTCTGCCGGCGGTCATTCGGCAGACCGATATTGTACATATACACACAGTCCTTACAGAAGAACACCTTCGGCCGCTTCATGAGCACCTTCACCTGCATCATCTTGTCTTCGCCCTCAATGATCTCGCGCGGTGTGTCGAGGCATCCGTCCAGTATCTCACGCTGGAAGATGATGCCCCACAACACGCAAAAACGGTTCTTATTGCTGATGATGGCGCGAATCAGCGGTTCAGCCTCAGCAAATCCTGTGTAGACCACGGGCGAGCGGTCACCGTGCTGCGTGCAGAATGTGCCTATCACCTCGTCGGCCTGCTCACGCTCTATGCAGTCGTAGAGCGTCCGCATGGCATGGGGCATGAGCGTGTCGTCGGCATCTACAAACATGATATAGCGGCCACGGGCATGCTCCACACCCCGACGGCGGGCAGCGGTCACACCTCCGTTCTCGGTGTGCAGCACGCGCATCCGCTGGTCGGCAGCTGCCAGCCGGTCGCAGACAGCCCCCGACTCATCGGTGCTTCCGTCGTCGACCGCCACAATCTCGAAGTTGTCGAAATCCTGACCCAGTATGCCGTTCACACAGTCCTCAATAAACGCCGCCTTGTTATAGACGGGTATGATGACCGATATTTTCCTTTCGTTATTGATATCCATTGCTGCTTATTTCGCATCAAGCGTGATGCAAATATATACTTTTTCCTACAAAATCGCAATTTTTTTTGCAATATTCATGCAATAATTTGCTATGGTCCGTGTTTCTTTATCAGAAAACCACAAAAAAGAAGATATGAAACACCGATTATTGTTCATGACAATCTTTGTGGCCGCTGTGCTTGCCCTGGCTGTCAGCTGCTCAAACGACGACGACAACGACAACACCATGCAGGAGATGAGCATCACCGACATCAACTCCTCTGGCTGCAAAATGATGCAGAGCACGACCGATGGCACTCGTGCAGGGAACAGTTTGCAGCGAACCAAACTCACCTTCGAGCCCAACGGCAACGGCGGGGCGATGGTCAGCCTGACCGACATCATCTTGAACTGCGATGCCGAAAGCATAGAGAACGTGCTGATGACCTGCCACAACGGGCGCATCGATCTGGTGATAGTGCCCAAGAACCGCGAGGCCTTGGCCAATTGCGTTTGCCCGTACGACTGCTCTTTCTACATCAAGCGCATCACCAGCGGCAGTTACCACATCCGTATCTATGTGGCCGAAGGCAAGAAAAGCACTTTCAATCCTGCATATCCTATCCACGAGGGAGAGATCACGCTTGCCCCACAGCAGCCATCGAGCCTGGAATGGTAGGCCGTTTCACCAAAATTCATGTGAATCGCTGCCCCGCTTAGCACATAAGCGGGGCAAAATTTTGTCGTTCGCCAAAAAGATTGTATCTTTGCACACGAAAAACCATAGGGTCCCATAGTTCAATGGATAGAACAAGTCTCTCCTAAAGATTAGATCCGAGTTCGATTCTCGGTGGGACTACTTTGGTGAATCATGGAGTATTAAACATTGTAGGGCTTAATCTTTTTTTCAGACGTAGGAGATAATACCATGATAGGAGCAATTATTGGCGACATTGTGGGTTCGCGTTTTGAGTTCGGACCCGTTCCAGAAGAGCATTTTGAATTGTTCACCCCCGAGTGCAGCTATACCGATGATACCGTGTGTACCATTGCTATTGCCGACGCCATCATGAACCACAAGGACTACCAGCAGTCGCTGCTGGAGTGGTGCCGCCGCTACCCCAACCCTATGGGCAGCTACGGCCACCGGTTCTACCAGTGGATACATGCCGACGTGCAGACGCCTATGAACAGCTTCGGCAACGGCGCGGCCATGCGCGTGAGTCCCATTGGATGGCTTTTCGACGACTATCATGAAGTGATGGACGAGGCTAAGAAGAGCGCCGAAGTCAGCCACAACCACCCTGAGGGCATCAAAGGGGCGCAGTGTGTGGCCACCCTCATCTATTGGCTGCGCACCGTGCGTGTGACCAAAGAGAAAGTGGAGCGTGCGGTGAAGAAGGGGTTCGACTATGATATACCTCCCATGAAGGACATCTTGCGCATCGGTTCACTGGGACACTTCGACGGCACCTGTCAGGAGACAGTCCCGATGGCCATCCGCTGCTTCCTCGATGCCGACAATTTCGAGGAGGTGATTCGCAAGGCGGTTCTCTGCGATGGCGACACCGACACGAAGGCCGCCATTGCCGGCAGCATCGCCGAATCGTACTACGAGATTCCCGAGGAGATGATAGAGAAGGCCATCAGCTATCTGCCCGACGACATGCGCAACATCCTGCGACAGTATCTAGAAGTGCTGCGCGAACGGGTGGAGCGATAGGGCATCATCACTTTATGGCAGCTAAAAAAGAGCTAACGGGATGATTGATGTGCTCAATGTTTCATTTTTTTGACATCTGCTGAATATGAAAGAATATGATTATCTGATCGTGGGCGCAGGTCTGTTTGGCTGTACCTTTGCCTACCGGGCCATGCAACAGGGCAGGAAGTGCCTCGTCATCGACAAGCGACCGCAGCTGGGTGGCAACATCTACTGTGAGGATGTGGAGGGCATCCACGTACATAAATACGGTGCCCATATCTTCCACACCAACAGCAGGCAGGTGTGGGACTTCGTCAATTCCATCGTCGAGTTCAACCGATATACCAACTCGCCCGTGGCCAATTACGAGGGACGGCTCTACAACCTGCCGTTCAACATGAACACATTCTATCAGATGTGGGGCGTCACCACCCCCGAGGAGGCACAGCGGAAAATCGACGAACAGCGTCAGGAGGCGGTCGAGCGCATGCGCCAGGAGGGCGTCACCGAGCCTCGCAACCTCGAGGAACAGGCCCTGCTGCTCATCGGCCGCGATATCTACGAGCGCCTCATCAAAGGATACACCGAGAAACAGTGGGGACGGAAATGCACCGAACTGCCTGCTTTCATCATCAAGCGGCTGCCCGTCCGTCTGGTTTTCGACAACAATTACTTCAACGACCGCTACCAGGGCATCCCCATCGGAGGCTACAACCGTCTGACGGAAGGACTGTTGCGCGGTGCCGACACGCTGACCGATACCGATTTCTTCGCCGACCGCGAACACTGGGAAAGCATCGCCGCGCGCATCGTCTTCACTGGTAAGATAGACGAATACTACGACTACCGCTTCGGAAAACTGGAATACCGCACGGTGCGCTTCGAGCAGGAGACGCTCCCGACGCCTAACTACCAAGGCAATGCCGTAGTGAACTACACCGAGGCACAGGTGCCCTACACGCGCATCATCGAGCACAAGCATTTCGAGATGTTCGGACAGCAGGTCTACGACACACCGCACACCGTCATCTCGCGCGAGTACAGCACCGAGTGGAAACCCGGCATGGAGCCCTACTATCCCGTCAACAACGACCGCAACAACCGGCTCTACGAGCAATACCGGCAGCTAGCCAACCGTGAGCAGCGCGTCATCTTCGGTGGCCGGCTTGCAGAATACAAATACTACGACATGGCTCCTATCGTAGAAAAAGTGTTGAATATGCAGATTTTATAAAATAAAAGTTGTAACTTTGCAGCCGAAAATCAGAACATCACTATGCATAACGATTTAAATTATCTAGACCGCAACGAGTTCAATTTCGAGCCCAGCGATAAAGTAGTAGAGGCCATCAAGAACTTCAACCCCAAGGACCTGTGCTTCTACACCCGCATCTACGACCAAGGGAAGAAAAGCGTCATCAGCGTGCGGCTGAGCGAGCTGTATGGAGTGCCCGAGGAGCAGGTGCTGCTGGCCTATGGCGGTGAGGACATTCTGAAGAACGCCATCCACTACTACCTGATGAAGGGCGACAACAAGAAGATTCTGATTCCTGAATTTTCGTGGTGGTACTATAATAAGGTGGCCAGCGAATGCTATGGCACCTTCGAGATGTATCCCCTGCACGAGCAGGACGACACCTTTGCCTACGACGTCGACGAGGTCATCGAATATACCAACCGCATTCATCCGCGCATGCTCCTGCTGGCATCGCCCAACAACCCCACGGGCAACAGTCTGACGCCCGATGAGATTGGCCGCATCATGGAGAACATCCCCGACGACACGATGGTGCTCATCGACGAGGCCTATGCCAGTTTCATCACCAGCGACACCGACTATATCGCACCCTTGGTGAACAAATACCGCAACCTGATTATCTCGCGCACGCTGTCGAAGTTCTACGGACTGCCCGGCCTGCGTTGCGGCTTCGGCTTCATTGGTGCCGGTCACGACCATTTCGTCAGCTACATCAATAAATATCTCGGTTACAACCGCTTCTCAGAGGCCGTGGCACTGGCTGCCCTCGACAGCGACGACCACTACCGCCGTGTGGCTGACGACATGGAATGGGGACGACAGCTCTTCAAGCGTACTTTCGGCGACAAACCGGGCTTTAAGGTCTATAAGAGCGTGGCCAACTTCATTCTCATCAAGTATCCCATCGAGATAAAAGAAGCCTTGCAGAAAGCGCTGGCTGCAGAGAACTACAAGATTAAGTTCATGACCGACAAAGGACTCGAGTCGTGTGTCCGCATTACCCTGGGCCGCAAGGAACAGACCCAGACCGTCTGCGACACGATGCTCAGAGTGTTTCAAGGCCAAACAAAATAAGCGTATGATAGGAGTAGTATTGGCCGCAGGGATGGCCAAACGGTTGCGACCGCTGACCGACGAGAGGCCCAAATGCCTGCTCACTGTGGGCAGCCGTACCCTGCTGCAACGCACCTTCGATGCCATGATAGCCGCCGGCATCAGCGAGTTTGTCGTCGTCACCGGCTATCGGGGAGAGATGATTCGCGACTTCCTTCTTAACACCTATCCCTCGTCGCTCACCTTCCACTTCCTCCACAATGCCGACTACGAGCACAACAACAACATCTACTCGCTATGGATGACACGCGAGTTGGTGCGCGGACGTGAGTTCCTGCTGCTCGACAGCGACATTCTCTTTGACCCCGCCATCATCCAGCGCATGCTCCAAGAGCCCGGAACGGCTCTGGCCCTCAACCGCCATGAACTGGGAGAGGAGGAGATCAAAGTGATTGTCGACAGCAACAACCAGGTGGTGGAGATCAGCAAGGTGTGCTCACCCAGCGAGGCCATCGGCGAGAGTGTGGGCATCGAGAAGATGGAGGCCGACTATAGCGAGGCTCTCTTTGCCGAGCTCGACCGGATGATAGAGGGCGAGGGACTCATCGATATCTTCTACGAGCGCGCCTTCGAGCGACTCATTCCTCAGGGCCACTCATTCCATATTGTCGACACCACCGACTATTTCTCCATAGAACTGGACACCGTCGACGACTTCAACAGTGCCCGCGAGCTCATTCCCGCAGAGCTCTATTAGATCAACATTCATGAACACATTCAGTCTGACAGAAGAGACGCGCGACGGCTTTCTGGTCTCGGCAGAGATGAAAAAAGTGTGGAGCGTGGAAATCAATCTGCTTAAAACGTTCCTCGACGCCTGCCAACAGGAAGGACTCAGGTGCTGGGTCGACGGCGGAACGCTCCTCGGTGCGGTGCGCCACCACGGGTTCATCCCCTGGGACGACGATATCGATGTCTGCATGCCACGGGCCGACTACGACCGGCTGCTGAGCCTCGGCGACCGGCTGTTCGCACCACCCTACTTCCTGCAATCCGCCTACTCCGACCACGACTACTACCGCGGACATGCCCAGTTGCGCCACAGCGAGACCGCTGCCATACGTCCCTCCGACGCCTTCCAGCCGTTCAATCAGGGCATCTTTATCGATATCTTCGTGCTCGACGCTGCCCCCGACGATGAGCAGAAACGCAAACAACTGTGCCAGCTGAGCCGACGCACACAGCGGTTCCTCAAGGCCAAGAACACCCATATCCTGTTCTCAGGCCGGCTGGGACTCATCTTCCGCAAGATGAAATGCCGGCGCGAGGTGGCACGCCGTGGCTGGACCGCCATCTACCGTGAGGCCGAAGACCAGCTCCGCGCTGTCCGCCCGGAAGAGTGCAGCTGTCTGGCAGAACTCGCCTTCAGTGGCGATGACATCATGTTCGATAAGCACATCTTCGACGAGACCGTCTGGATGCCCTTCGAGAATATTTCCGTCCCCGTGCCAGCAGGCTACGACAAATTCCTGCGCACACAGTATGGCGACGACTACATGACGCCCCGTCAGGATGCCAGCTACCACGGCGAACTGATTTTCGACACTGAGCACAGCTACCGCGAGCTGCTGCCCCAGGTGCGGAAAGCCTACCGTAAGTCGCTCCTCCGTCGGTTGTTCAAGAAACTATAGCCCCCATCGACGGTGGCGGCGGACAGGATGGAGCACCATCATGCATAGAGATCAAACAGATATGGCCGATTACGACGTAAATGCTGTCCATCAGCGCATCCTACAAATTCTTCTGGCAGTCGACAACACCTGCCGGCAGCACCAGCTACGCTATTACATATGGGCAGGCACCATGATCGGTGCCGTGCGCCACAAAGGGTTCATCCCCTGGGACGACGACCTCGACATCGCCATGCCACGACCCGACTACGACCGTCTCATCCGGCACGCCAAAGAGTGGCTTCCGCCGCAGTTCGAGCTGGTGAGCGCCGAGACCGACGCCGTCTATCCGCTGCCCTTCGCCAAAATACAAGACAGCAACACCACGCTCATCGAGCGCATGCACCTGAAATACCTTGGTGGCATCTACATCGATGTGTTCCCCATCGACGGAGCGCCTGCCAACAAAATCATTCAGAAACTCCACTTCGCCCGTTACGAATACTACAAGCGGGTGCTCTACCTCATGGTGCGCGACCCCTACAAGCACGGTCACGGTCCCGACTCATGGGTGCCCCTGCTGTGCCGGAAGCTCTACACACTGGCTGGAGTGCAGGGGAAAATCAGCCGGTTGCTCCATAAATACGACTACGATAAGGCATCACTCGTGGCCGACTACGACGACGGCTCGCATGGCGTCATGCCCAAAGAGGTATTAGGAACACCCACCCCCTATGAGTTTGAGGGAGAGCAAGTGATGGGCGTAGAGCAGTACGACCGTTACCTGAGTCAGAAATACGGCGACTACATGACCATTCCGCCCCACCAGCAACAGCGCCAGCACAATTTCCACTATCTGAACCTCGACCTCCCCTATAGAGAGTACAAGTCAACCCAGGAACCTGAGTCCTAGCCATTTCTGGCATTGGGGGATAAAACAACTGCTGGCACAAGGCTGCCCATCTCGAGGACTGCCTTGTGCCAGCAGGCTATATATACTCTCCCGTTAATCCAACTCGCTGACGGCCTGTTCTACAGCCCTGCGCAGATACTCACCACGCGAGAGCTGCTGGCTGACTCGGCGCACATTCTTTCTCATTTCCTCCATCTGCTCGTCGGTCACACTGGCCAGTAGTGTGTTCAGTTGCTCCACGCTGTCGATGCACAGACCGATGCCTTCTTGTTCGACAATGGAGGCCAATGCTGCCTGACGCCAGATGATGATGGGCAGGCCGGCACGGATATAGAACGACACCTTGTGCGGACTGTTCCAGCGCAGATACTCACCGAAGCTGCCCGTACAGCTGTCCAACGAGTCGCCGTCCCACACAAAGCCGAAATCGCCCTGCACGCTCTCAATAAACTTGTCGGCCGGCATGAAATCATGGAAGATCACCCGCGGCGACTCTTTCAGCGACGGAAGACCAGAGCGGTTGCCATAGATATGCAACTCGTAACCACTGATAACGTCAGGAATCTGCAAAATAAAAGCATTCTTGCGCATGGCGAGGGCTCCTGCATAGACGATGGAGCACTCTCCCTTCGTCCGCTCCTGCTCGTGATGAACAGTTTTCGAACGATAGTCAAACAGCCCCAAGGCACCCAGCGGATGGCTGTAGCCGCGGCTGGCAAGCCACTGCCGCATCACTCCGTTGGAGGCTATCACATAGTCGGCATGCATTAACCGGCGAATCTCCTGCTCCTCTGTGAGTTTCTTACGGCGCATGGAACCCAGGTCGTGGATGAGGGCGATGGTCCTTGCGCCCCGCCAATGGGCCACACGACAGATGAAGGCAAAATACTTTTTGACAGGGTATTGCAACAGGATGATATCGTCTTTTCGCACTGAGGCACAGTATTTCAGGATGCCCATCAGGTCGAGGAAGAACGTCAACACCTTATTATCATAAAGTGTCCGGCGCAAGCCTAAGTTCACGGCGCCCATCTCTACGAGCGTATCTTCGTTGTCGGTCTTCGCCTTATTGCCCGAGCCGTCTACGCCCCGGTAGTTTCTTGAGATATAACACAAGCGGTTTGTACTCATATTGGTTTATAATTCAAGTTTAAATTCCATTTCGCGTTTCTTCTGATAGTGCGCCCAAAAACGCCTTCTTTCTGCCATCGTGACTTGTTCGGCAGCCTCGGCATCGAACTTCCGCAGGCTCGCATACTCACGCACCAGCAATTCGATGAAATGCTTGGGACCCCACAGACGGGCAAAGCTGCGACAGCCATCTTCCATATTCACCGCCCCAAAGCGCATACGATTGATGTCGACAATGGAAAAATGGTACTCTTGTTTCCCGTGGGTCGTTCCCTGATGGTCGACATCCCACAAGATATTGCCGGGTGAGAAATCCAGATGCAGCACTTCCTTGTCGTGCATATTGGCGGCATAAGCGGCCAATGCCTTGGCAATCGGCGCATAGACATCCTCCGTGGCGTCACCCATCTCGTAGAGCAGATGAGCGTACGGGCACTGAATACTGATGAACCACGAGTGTTGCAGCATGCCCAGGTGCCGGTCCTCGATATAGGCTACAGCCTCGGGCGTCTGTATTCCCTTGGCCAACAGGATGGGGGGATAGGTATAAGCACGTCTGCCCTTGGGCTTTCTGATGCCCGTGGAATAGATGATATTGGATGGGAACACAGGCTTTTTATAGCGTTTCACATTCAGACGAGTGCCATCGGGAGCCTCAAACATCTTAATCAGGTTGCGCCGGCCGCCATAGAGATAGATGCCCTCAGCATCCATCCGCTCGGGCAGTTGGCTGATGAATGAGCGCAGATGCTCATACTTCGGATTGATCTCGATGGTTCTTTTCATATCTGTTTCCACTGTGTACAGAGGGCTACTCTACAGTTACCGAGGGCGTCCCGGGCTGTCTGGAGGGCTGCTCTGTAAAGCTAATCATACTGCTCACTTGTCACTCATCACTTTTTCATAGACGTTGAACACTTGGGCAGCTACGTTGTTGCCCTCAAAACGCTGAATGTATTGCTGGCTTCTGGCGATACGCTCTTCCCTGCCCTCCGCTCCTTTCAACGACAGACAGATTCCGTTTGCCATGCCACTGACATCGTCGGGACTGACATAGATATTGTCGTTGCCGCCAGCCTCCATCAGACAACTGCCCGTACAGGCGACGACGGGCAGACCGCTCTGGATGGCCTCGATGATGGGAATGCCGAAACCCTCGTAACGGGAAGGATAGACACACGCCTCGGCCTGCTGATACAAAGCCGGCAGATCGGCAAAGGGCACCTGATGGAACATCTTCACCCGCTGAAGGAGGCCGTTCTCACGGATATACTGCTCCAGCCGGTCGGCATAAGGAGTGCGCCGGCCGACAATGACCAGCGACACGTCGTGCGGCACATAGTGCATGGCCTTAACCGCCAGCAGCATGTTCTTGCGCTCCTCGACAGAGCCTACATGAATGATATAACGCTCGGGCAACTGATATTTCTGACTGACACGGGCCCGCTCCTCGGCGGTGGCAGGTTGTTTGAAGCGTGTGCCGCAACTCTGATAGATAAGGTCGATTTTGTCGGGGTTCACACCGCCATAGAACATGATGTCGCGCTTGGTACACTCGCTGATGGCGATGATGCGGTCGGCCTCGGCAATGGTCCTGCGGAACTTCCAGGCATAGAGCTTGGTGTCGAGCCATTGATAATACTCGGGATGGCGCAGGAAGATGAGGTCGTGGATGGTGACAACGGTCTTGATGCCTGCCTTCTTGATGCCGACGGGCAGCTCGCCCGACAGACCGTGATAGAGCTGTATGTCGTCGCGCCGCAGGTCATTCACCACGCCATGAGAGCGCCACCAGGCCTTGCCCAGGCCCGTGCGGGAGAGGAAGGAAGAGGCATCGGGATAGCAAAAGCGCACGTTGGGCGCCGTATTGACCATCTGGCGCAACTGGTCGTTGCCCTTGTCGGGGGCATAGAGGCAGCACTCGCAGTCGGCGGGGGCGATGGCCGACAGGTCGTTGATGAGTGTGCGCGCATAGTTGCCCAAGCCTGTTGCGTTGCGCACCATGCGCTTGGCGTCGAATCCTATTCTCATGTTTCCGTACGTTTAATGACTTTCCCATTGACCACCCTGAAGCGCCGGTCGAACTCCTCGTGGGTGCGGCGCCAACGGTCGTGGCTCCACAGATAGCAGGAGGGCTCACGGCGGATGGTCTCTTCGAGCATGCTGAAGAACTGCCTCGTGATCTCATGCTCGGGCATCGATGCCGGATCGGTGGTGATGAGCCGCGCCGTCACCACATAATGGCCGCGGCGGGGCCGCTCCATATCGACGTAGAAGACGGCATTCCTCATCTTGCGCATAATGCGCTCAGCACCGGTAAACACGGGTGTCTCGTGGCCTAAGAAGGGTATCCACAGATGAATATTCTCCCATTTGGGAGCCTGGTCGCTGATATAGCCGAAGAGGTTCATGCGGTTCTCACGCTGATAGCCCACCAGGTAGCGCAGAATATCTTTCTTGGGGATGCACACACCGCCCTTGCTCTGCCGGATATCGATGAACAAACGGTCGAAGATGTCGCTGCGCAGGGGGTGGTAGATGAGTCCCATGACAGCATCGGTATGGCGCTGCATGGCCAGTCCGGTTGCCGAGAGCAGTTCCCAGTTGCCATAATGTCCCAAAAGGGCGGCACAGGTCTGTCCGCGGTCGAAGCATTGCTCCACCTGGTCGAAGCCGCGAAACTCAATACGCCGGAGCAGCGACGCAGGCTTCACCGAGAGCAACTTGAGGGTCTCGACAAAGTAGTCGCACAGCCAATGGTAGAATCTGCGCTCGATGGCGCGATGCTCTGAAGTACTCTTTTCGGGAAAGGAAGTCTCGATGTTGCGGCGCACCACCCGCCGGCGATAGCCCGACAGACGCACGAACACATAGAAGATGTCGGACAGGACATAGAGCACGCCGTATGGCAGGAGCGATACCGCGTAGAACAGCGCATGAACGATTTTGTAGGTCATCTTCTTCATTCTTTTCCTTTTATGTGATGAGTGGGGATGTGTCAGGACATCTCGGGGTGTGCTTACTGCTGCATGTCGTGCAGTTTCTTATAGTAGCCGTCGCGCGCCAAGAGCTCGTCGTGGGTGCCGCGCTCGACGATCTGTCCCTCATGCAACACACATATCTCGTCGGCATTCTTGATGGTCGACAGACGGTGGGCGATGGCCACGGTGGTACGCGTCTTCATCAGCCGCTCAAGGGCATCCTGCACCAGTCGCTCGCTCTCGGTGTCGAGTGCCGAGGTGGCCTCGTCGAGAATCAGGATGGGCGGGTTCTTCAAGATGGCACGGGCAATGCTCACCCGCTGGCGCTGACCACCGCTGAGCCGTCCTCCGCGGTCGCCGATATTGGTGTCGTAGCCGTGTTCCGACTGCATGATGAACTCGTGGGCATTGGCTATACGGGCAGCCTCCTCGACCTGCTGGCGCGTGGCATTGTCGACGCCAAACGAGATATTGTTGAAGAACGAGTCGTTGAAGAGGATGGCCTCCTGATTCACATTGCCTATGAGCTGGCGCAAGTCGTGAATGCCCAGTTCCTTCACGTCGACTCCGTCGATGAGCACCTGGCCTTCCTGCACGTCGTAATAGCGCGGTATGAGGTCGACCAACGTCGACTTTCCCCCACCCGACTGGCCAACCAGCGCCACGGTCTTGCCCTTCTCGATGGTGAGATTAATGTCCTTCAGCACCCACTGTTCGCCATATCTGAACGACACGTGGCGGAACTCAATGGACTGCTCGAAGCTCTTGATATGCACAGGGTGGGCCGATTCCTTGATATGATTCTCAGCCAGGAGTATCTTGTCGACACGCTCCATCGACGCCAAGCCCTTGGGAATGTTGTAGCCTGCCTTCGAAAACTCCTTCAGTGGGTTGATGATGCTATAGAGAATCACCATGTAATAGACAAAGGTGGAACCGATGATGCTGTGGTAGTTGATGACCAAGATGCCGCCGAACCACAGCACAATGACAATCATCACCGTGCCTAGGAACTCGCTCATGGGATGGGCCATCGACTGCCGGATGTTCACCCGCATGATGTCGTTGCGGTAGGCTGAGTTCACATGGTCGAAGCGGCGGTTCATCTTATCCTCGGCACAGAAAGCCTTGATGATGCGCAGTCCGCCCAGCGTCTCCTCCACCTGGCTCATCGTGTCGCTCCAGAGCGACTGAGCCTTGATGCTCTTTTGCTTCAGGCGGCGGCCCACCATTCCCATAAACCAGCCGAAGATGGGTACAAAGACGATGGTGAACAACGTGAGCTGCCACGAGATGAGGAGCAGCGCAATGAAATAGGAGATGATGAGGATGGGGTTCTTGAACAGCATGTCAAGGCTCGACATGATGCTCGACTCGATTTCCTGCACATCACCGCTCATGCGCGCAATGATATCGCCCTTGCGCTCCTCGCTGAAGAAGCCCAGCGGCAGCGAGTTGATTTTCTGATACAACTGGTTGCGGATGTCGCGCACCACGCCCGTACGGATAGGAATAATGGTGGCCGACGAGAGGAAGTAGGCACCCGTCTTCAGCGCCGTCATCACCGCCAGCACCAGTCCGATGATGAGCAGAGTGGTGGTGGCACCGGTGCTCTGAATGAGCTGATTCACATAGTAGTTCATGTTGTTCATCAGCACACCGTCCACATTTCCCCAGTCCCATGCCATCAGCGTGGTGGCCTTCTCGGTATCACCCGTCTGGAACAAGATGTTCAGCATGGGTATCAGCGTGGCAAACGAGAAGATATTCAGTACTGCCGACAGAATATTGAAGATGACCGACAGTACCAGATATTTCTTATATGGCGGCACGAAACGCCTTAAAACTTGCAAGAATTCTTTCATAACTATCTATTATGCATGATGAACTAAGCAACATGAATTATACTATGCATTATCAATTCTGCATTATACATTACTCCGCCACGCCCAACAGCGTTGCGCTGCTGCTGCCGGTAATCCTCACATTCACCGTCTCACCGATGTGATGACGGCCTCGATCGAAGACCACCGCCTTGTTCTGCTCGTTGCGGCCCATCAGCTGTTCGCGAGAGCGCTTGCTGAACCCTTCCACCAACACAGGGAAAGTCTTCCCCACATCCTCGCGGTTGCGCTCGGCAGAAATCTCGGTCTGCAGGGCAATGAGCTGGTTCAGGCGCCGTATCTTCTCTTCCTCGGGCACGTTGTCGGCCAGATGCTTGGCAGCATAGGTACCGGGACGCTCGGAGTATTTGAACATGAAGGCCGAGTCGAAACGCACCTCGCGCACCAGCGAGAGCGTCTGCTGGAAGTCGTCTTCGGTCTCATCGCAATAGCCCACAAACACATCGGTGGTCAGTCCGCAGCCGGGAATGATGCGGCGGATAGCCTCCACCTTACTAAGGTAGTCTTCGCGGGTGTACTTGCGGTTCATCAGGTGCAGCGTGTGGTTGCTGCCGCTCTGCACAGGGAAGTGGATGTGCTTGCACAGGTTGGGCTCCTCGGCAATGGCGTGAAGGATGTCCTCGGTCATATCCTCGGGATTCGAGGTGGTGAACCGCACCCGCATCTCAGGCACCTCGCGGGCTACCCTTCGCAGCAGTTCGGCAAAGCTCGTACCTCCAGGCATGGGCTTTCCTGCCGGACTCAGACCGTAGCTGTTGACATTCTGGCCCAGCAGCGTCACCTCTTTGAATCCACGGTCACGCAGGTCGCGCACCTCGGTGAGGATGCTCTCCACGTCGCGCGACCGCTCACGGCCACGGGTAAAGGGCACAATGCAATAGTGACAGAAGTTATTACAGCCGCGCATGATGCTCACGAAACCGCCGATCTTGGCTCCGTGGATGCGCTGCGGAAGGATGTCGCGATAGGTCTCGGTGGTCGACAGCTCTACATTGATGGCCTGATGACCGGCCTCGCACTGGGCAATGAGGTCGGGGAGCGACAGATAGGCATCTGGACCGGCCACCAGGTCGGTATGATGGTGCTCCAGCAGGTCGCTTTTCACGCGCTCAGCCATACAGCCCAGCACGCCGATGATGAGTCGCGGACGCTCTTCTTTCAGCCGGCGCCTGCGCTCGGCATCAAGAGCCTCCAGACGGTGATAGATTTTCTGCTCGGCATTGTCGCGCACCGAACAGGTGTTCAGGAACACGGCATCAGCGTCGTCCAACTGCTCGGTCACTTCATATCCGGCCATCTGCATCACAGAGGCAACCACCTCAGAGTCGGCCACATTCATCTGGCAACCGTATGTTTCGATATATAGTTTTTTCATTGTTGCAAAATATAATAGACTGCAAAGTTACGAAAAAAGGTTGAATATATCAACGCTTTTCGGAAGATTAACGCAGAAAGCGCGTAAATAAAAGGCAAGACGGGGAAATATGGGGATGTTCAGTTTTAGGCTGAAAGCAAATTTGGGAGGAATAAAGAAGTAGTTAGGTTTCTTATCCGTAACCCGCGAGACTGTCTTGGGAGTCTGACTACAAATACATGGTGGTTAGTGGGTGTCAGCATCGTCCTTTTCTTCCTTATCTTCTTCTTGACAGTCCAAATCTACGACCAGTCAAAGGAGATTGACCGCCTTGAATTAAGCGACTGGAAGTACCGTGCCTTACGTGCTACCTTGCCAGCTACCAACGCAAATGTTATATGGTTGGAACGTAACGTATGGACTGGCAACGAGGACAGCATCCACCAGTGCCAGCAGTTCGTCATTAACTATGAGGATTCCATTCGTCGCCGCCACCAAATGGAAGTAGCAGCACAACAGCGGGAGCAGGAAGGCCAACGGCTGATGCGTGAGTCTGACAGCATCAAGAAACAGTTAAGAAAGTAAGGAATCTATCTATCTTCCAATTTCTGCAATACCCTGCAGATAATTGGAAGATAGACTTTGTTATGAGGCTGGTGGTTTCGCGTGAAAATTGGAAATAATTGATATTCAGTACGTTTTGCCTTGGTGTGGATTCGCGTGAAAATAAGGCTCACCCATAATAGGGAATATAAGATGAATATCTTTTAGACTCTGTTTCAGGGTCTTTCATCTTTATTAGGCCACTTTCAAGAGTATCTGCAAGGATACGTGAAGCCATCACCGTCTGGTTCTTGTTTAAGTTGAAACGCTCACGTACAGTCTGATTGTTTATGGCCTGACCGTCTTCATACAACAGACACGTATACTGATAGCAAACAGCGATACGTTCTTCTCTGGTCATCTCACTTACCTTCTTTTTGGGGAATAGCGTTATTCGTGTGAAGTCGTCACCACTTTGTGCCTTGTATGCTGGTAGTTTCATCCTACTGATGGCATCCGTTGCCCGGTCTATCCCACTGCCTCGTCTTTCACACATATCCATCAGGAGCATCATCTGTGCCATAGACTCGTTGCGGGAGTGAGGCGGTAGGTCTATCAGACGATTCACATCATTCAGCGAGGATCCTGGATTCGTAAAAGTTAGTCTGTTTGTAAAGATCTCTATCGTCAGAGGCATTCCCTTGACTGCTGTATCTTGATGGACCATCATGTTGGCCGTAAGTTCTCTTATAGCCACAATGGGATATGAGGGAATCGCCTCGCGCCGTATCTCAATGCTCTCAGTGCTTGTGTTCTTGCTGATGAAATCCACCAAGTCCTTAAACCCTATAGCGTAGCCTGTCTGGCATATATACTCTAATGACAAGATACGATTGTTTGTGCCTTGATACCGTCTTACTATTATTTCTTTTCCCTTGAGGGTTGGGAAGTCCTTTATCTGTTTAGCAAAGAGAATCGCGCCAAGATTCAGAATATCATACAGGTCATTCCTTTCAGTTATCACCCCATACTCTTCCATCAGTTTCATCTTTTGATGCTTATCTGAAGGAATCGTTTTGCCCAGTAGTTCAAACATCTTCTGACAATCCAGCAGATTCTCTATCTCTTCCATGTTTACGCCACTTTTCGCCACTCTGTCCTCGAATGAAAGTCCGTGAGATTGGGCTATTAATTCATGCACCTGTTCTTTCGACATCTTGACAGTATGCCCTGCCGAACGGATATACGCTTCGTAGATGTCCTTTCCGCGAAGATAGATAGGTTTGTTTGTCTGTTCTGGAATGCGTATGAATAGCAGAACATGTCCTTGATAGTCAACAACAGTATGTTCCAACTGGACTGACCATGCCAGATTATTCTTGGCAATATTACCCAGTTTGTTAGTAATTTCTTCTATTTCGTTCTTTGACAGGGTTGTAAATGTCGTATCGTCATTCACGCCAAAGACAAGAAAACCGCCGTTGGCTGTATTGGAAAAAGCACAAATGTGTTGGGCCAGCCTGTCTGACTTATCTGATAGCGCACATTTCCAGTCTATGCCATTCAGTTCTTGGGGAACTGGATGCAGACTGTCCTCCAGTGCCTTGATTGCTTGTTCTTGCCAATTACTCATTCTCATAATTATCAATTTTGGGTACAAAGGTACATAATTTTGGCGAGATTAAAGTGTATTTCAAGTTTTAACTTGCGATAATTACTTCTTCCTTGGGGCAAGAGTTGTCTCAATAATGCCATCAAAAACAAAATAAACGTTAAATTTATTGCTTTTCGATAAAGTTTTATTGTTTTTATTTAGTGGTTTAGAAAGAAATGCCTACTTTTGCATATCGAAATTCAATAAATAACGAAACAAAAACGATAAAATTACGTATGAAATCAACAAAATTATCCCGTTTTTCTGCCTCTAATGTGGCTACAGCAATCTTTTTGCTGACTCTTGTAGGTCTGATGACTTGGTTGATAACAGGAGACGTGCGTAGGATGCAAGCGGCTACCACTAACTTTGACTTTTATCAGAATGCTATTTATCTAATAGACAGTATTGCACGGACATATTTCTTCGGCATCTTAATGCTGATGGTTTACCTTACTTATATTAATAAGCAGTACTCCAAATGGTGCGTAAGGCTGTTTTATGTGACGGGTATATCAACGCTTGCCTATTACGCATTTGCCAGTAATTATTACGGCTATGTGTTCGATCATGTTGAAAGCGAATATATAGATAAAACAGTCTCTTTGGCGCGTTCGCTCTTCACAGGTCCTCTCTATTGGATTATCATTGGCTTTTTCTTTGTGCCTAAGATTCTCAAAGATGCCCAGAAACTGAAGGAGGAACAGGAACTAACAGTATAATCATAATAACTAACGAAAGATATGAAAAAGAGACTGAATTTCTTCTGTGTGTTGATGTTACTACTGATGACTTCAGAAGTGGTGATGTCTTTTATAACCGGAGCAGATGCTTTTCGGGAAGGTTGGAATGCGGGTCGGAATGCTGAACCTGCGAACACCTGGGGACATCTGCTGGAGTTCTTCGCCGAGATGTTCGCCATTGTGGCCGCCCTTGTATCGTTTCTCAGCTTCGTCCGATTCATACTTAACGTGAATCGTAACAAGGTGTTTGTGTGGGAGAATGTAAACCTACTCCGTCTTACAGCCTGCGGATTGATAATAGTTGCTGTAGTAGCAACGTGCGATGAACTCTATACTGGGTGTAGCCTTGTTGATGTATACGATCACTTTTTCGATGCCTTCCTCTTTGGAGTGTTTAATCTGATTGTATCCGAGGTGTTTGCCGTTGGCTTGAAGTTACAGGAGGAACAGGATTTAACGATATAACGGCCTATGGGAAAAATCATAGTAAACCTCGATGTGGAGATGGCTAAGCGAAAAATGTCGCTCAGCGAATTGGCTGAGAAAGTCGGCTTGACGCTGGCAAATCTCTCTATTTTAAAGACTGGCAAGGCCAAGGCAGTCCGCTTTACAACCCTCGAAGCCATCTGCCGTGTGCTAGGCTGTCAACCAGGAGACATCTTAGAATACAGAGAAGAATCACAAAACTCTAACTAATATGAAAAAGGTAAAGATATATGGTTCAAAGTGGAACCCCGTCGTGGGTATCATAGTGTTCTTCACTTTTATGATAGCCTGCACATTTGGCATGTATCAATCTGGAGGCAAATCTAATAATGGATTATTGATACCTGCGATGATGTTTGCACTCTATGCTGCTGTCGGTATTATTGCACTCGCCATTAGGAAACCTAAGTTGATTATTTCAGATTACTCCGTGATGGTGAACACGTATGTACCTTGGGAAGCTTGTTTCGAAGAGATAGACTCGTTCTATCCAACCAATTACAAAGGACAGGAAGTGATAGTCATCCGCTATAAGAAAGACATTGAGACAGGCATGACAATAGAAGAAGTGGAAGACGGACTAAGCACTCGCGCCAAAACGCTCCTGAATCCTGGCGAACCCTACGACATCTATGTCACTGGTCTCGCCAAGAAGCCAAAAGAAATACTCAATTTGCTGAACGACAGGTTGAAACTTTCAAAAGAATCGTAAAACCAATCAAACAAAGATGCAATGAAAAAGAAAACTATTATCACTATTCTGCTGTTTATAGCAGCAATCACCGTAAACGCACAGTTCCTTTTCCGCATAACTAGCGGTGGACTGAGTAAGCCATCGTATATCTTAGGTTCTATTCATACCTTACCAGGCTCATTGCTCGACAGTATCCCAGAGTTTCTAGTAGCAGAGTCAGAATGTCAGCAACTATACTCCGAGTATGATGTTAGCGACCAACAAAAGATGAACGATATGAAAATGGCTGGTCAGCATGCGACAACGCTACCTAATGGCAAAACTATCTTCGACGTGCTGAACAAGGAGCAAACAGACCTCTTGAATGCTAAGTTTAATGAGACTTTCCACGTTAACCTGACAGATTCGGTCATGAAGGCGACATGGAATTATCAACCATTTGTTTTTCCCACAACCTTCATCCTTATTTTCTCAACAGAGGAAATGAGAAAGCATCCGGAACTTGGCTTGGTTGGCACGCCGATGGATCTTGTCTGCATAACGAGGGCTAAGGAACGAGGTATGGTGCTTGGGCAACTTGACCAGATTCAGAGTCAGGACAGTCTTACCAAGATGCGCGACACATGGATGGAGAGTCTTGACACTCAGGTGGATTCTCTGATGTCGTTCCTTCATAATTTCGAACAGCGCAAACAGCAAGCCATAGATGAGGTTAAGGCTGCTGTAACATCAGCAGAACTATGGAAGAAGGGCGACTACGACAGTTTCAATGCTGACAGTTTCTGGCTCTCACAAATCGATAAAAACCCAACTTTATTCAAGCAACGCAACGAGAAGTGGCTCCCCAAGATTACTATAGCTATGCATGAAGCCCCAACACTCTTCGTTTTCGGTGCGGGACATCTGATAGGCCCCAATGGCATTATCAGCAAACTCCGTGAGGCTGGTTATCAAGTAGAACAGATAAAGAAAAACTAAAGTATTATGGAAGAGATAAAAATTAACGTATCCATCAAGGTATGGATTTACATCCTTTTAGCTATGGCAGCATGTTGGGCAGTTCTCATGGGTCTTAGCAGGATCATTGGAGGCCCTGGGGCTATAGGGGCAGATAAGTATCATATGATAGCGATGTTTATCTGTATGACTACAATTATATTAGTTCCTGCATACATCAAAGGCAAGACGAAACTTATCATCACTGGTGTTCAGTTGAGAGTAAACGCTCCTGAGCCCAGGGTTGTGCAGTTGTCTGGGGTTGAGTCATTCTACGTCGATAAATTCAAAGGCCGCAAGTTCATAGGCATACGCTATAAGGAAGACACATGGGAAGGTCATAAGGATAATTTGGCTGAAGATCGCAAACGCCGCTTCAAAGCATCCCTCCAGGGTTATCCCTTCGAAGTCTATGTAAGCGGTTTGACCATGAAACCCCAAGAAATCTGTGATTTGCTTAACGAACGCATCAAAAAATTAGCCATATGAAGAATAGAGAATGTCCATATTGTCACGAAACGATATCCTTAAAGCGGTGTCTTAAATATCTGATGAGAGGAACTGACTATGATACGGTTTGTAATCATTGTGGCAGAAGTGTAAGATTGGCGAAAGAACCAAAACCGGGTTTTAAGTATAGTTTTGTTATAGGTTTCCTAAGTATCTATTTACCGATGCAAACGTGTCTGTTGTTCTTCCACACGACATTTGTCGAAGCATTAATCTATACATTGCCCATTTTCATTGTGTGTTTGGCTGTTATTGTCTCTCTTACTCTTCACAGTTTATTCTTTAGCGGAGATATTTAAAAACCCATGATATGAAGAAATCATTCTCAACACTGCTGTTCACGCTCGTCGTACTGGCTGTGCAGGCAAAGGAGATAAAGCCACAAGACGAAACTATCGCTGATACCTATTGGCGCAATGAAGCGACAGGCGACTGGTTCATAGGCTTTGCACCCAAACATGTAATATATAACAATAAGGTGTGAAACATCGCTACTCAGACGGAGAAAGACGGTTCCTATATGTTGAAACTTGATAACGGAACAGTTATTAAGGTTAGCAAGTTCAATAATAATCTACGCTCGATAACCATCGGTAATGAGAAACCTGTTTCTTGTACCCCCATTACTACAACGGCTTTGCCCGACTACCCCACAAAGAATCAGCGAAACGGCTTTGTAGATAACAACTATCAGATAGGCGATAGTGCCATTCTTATTGGGTGGATGAAGGATATGCCCCAAGATGGTTGGAATTATGGCAGGGAATTCGGAGTTGGAATCGAAAACATCTTCGCCAGACAGGAAATTACTACTTACGCAAAGATGGATTCATTAGGTCGCTTTTCACTGAAGATACCACTGATAAACTCTTCACAGGTGTTTATCGATTGGAACCGTAGCAGACTTAGTAGTGTGATGGAACCTGGAAAGACTTACTTCCTGCTTTGTGACTTCAAGACAGGGCAGAGACTGTTCATGGGTGATGACGTAAGAGTACAGAATGAACTCTTAGCCTATCCTCATCAATTTGCCAACGACCGCATAGAAGACATGGAGCCGGGCATAATGGATGCTATGTTGTTCAAGAATCATACAGACAGTATGCGTTTGTTACGTATGACAGAACTACAGGAGCGTATTGACAAGCACCCCAATCTATCGCAACGCTACATTGACTACCTGACGGGCTACTATCTGACTGGGCAAGGCGAGTCAATGATGCAAGCCCGTTTTCACATACCTAGTAGAGAGTTGCCACAGGAGTATATGGACTATGTAGGACAACTCTGGCAGCAGAAAGTGAAACCATATACCCTTTACCGCGACTTCTCAACATTTATGCGTGACTACATTGACCAGTTGGAAGAAAACCGTCAATTAGACTTAGCCGATCAGACTGTCAGGGCTGTGAGGCGTTTGGAGCAGCAGGGTATTATCAAACTGACACCAGAGGAGTCCATACTATTGGATGACTATACTCCCCTATCAAAAGAGATGGATCGCTTGCTGAACTATGCTAAGAGCCATGAGGAGAGTCATTTGATGATAGAGGAATTTGAGAAAAATGACACTATAGTCAAGGCTTACAAGTTGTTTGACAGTCTGGGCGAACCCTTAAAAAGAGAACAGGCTTCGATAAATATACATTCGAACCTCACCATGATTGACTCCGTAGGCTGTGACCACCATCTGCGTGATATCTATCTGGCCTGCTATCTTTGGCGATTTATCGATGCCACTCGCAGTCCGCTCCCGCCATTCCTAATGGAATCTGCTGAACAGGAAATCCAACTGCCTTTAGCGCTTAGCATAGTGAAAACGCTGAATGACAAATATGAAGCCTTGCAGAACAAGGATTTGGCTGGTGCTGCTAGCCTGCGTCCTTCAACAGATGTAGAGAACATGAGTGATGGAGAAACTATCCTGCGCAAAATCATCGAGCCTTACAAGGGCCGTATAATCTATCTCGACATCTGGGGAACGTGGTGCGGCCCCTGCAAAGCTGCACTGAAGGAGTCGCACAAGTTGAAAGAGGCTCTTATGGACTACGACATCATTTATCTCTACTTGGCCAACCACAGTCCTGAGGAATCGTGGAAGAACACAATCAAGGAGTACAATCTGACTGGTGAGAACTGCATTCACTACAATCTGCCCGAAAGCCAGCAAGAAGCAGTTGAACATTATCTCAATGTCAATGCTTACCCAACTTACAAACTGATTGACAGGCAGGGAAACATCTACGATTTCGACTGGCTCCATGCCAACCATCCAAGACATCTAAAGGAAGCCATAGCCAAACTCAGCAAATGATCAACGAAATCTCTTGACGAGCAAAAGGCGTTCAACTCATCCTAGGCCATTGCCGCACCAAAAGACTAGTAGTACCTTAGTTTGCGGACAAGCTTCTCAAAAAAATAAAAACAATCAAATGATTTGGTTCTTTCGGAGTTTTGTTGTACCTTTGCACCCGATGGCGAGTCACAAAAACGGCTGGTGGCTCATCATCGGGTGTTCATTGAGTGCAATTTATAGCAGAACGAAGAATTGAGTACGGTCGCCAATTCGTAACCCATTTTTTCCTCAATCCTCCAGACTGCCTTTATACAAAGAAATTCTGCGATTTCTTCCAAAGTTACGAAAAATCGAGAGCAGAACAAAATAAACTCGTTTATTTTTTATGCCGAGATGGAGTAACTTATCCAAAGTTACGAAAAAACGAGTGAAAGGCACGATTTAGTCCTTAAGCGGACAAAAACTTCTGAAAGCTTGCTTTTCTGTTTCTGTACAAGAAAAACGACTGAAAGAAGTGCCCTCAGACGCTACATCTCCGTGTCCGCATCATCCACGTCCAAGCACTCACGGATGGCATCGAAGTCGAAGCCACGGCCCAGGGCAAAACGAATGAGTTTCTGCTGCAGTTCGTAAGGACTGTTGGCCTTGGTACTTTTGCGTTTTTGCTGTAGCAGGGGGCGCAGCACCTCGACATACTCATCGGTGTCAATCTCGTCGAGCACGCGCTGGCGGATGTCAGCATCGATGCGTTTCTGCCAGAGCGCCTGCTCCACCTTGCGACGTCCCCATTTGTTGTATTTCACCTTGTCTTTCACGAAAGCGCGGGCATAGCGCTCGTCGTCGACAAAACGCCCACCCACCAGACGGGCCATGACACGGGCCTGAGCCTCCTCAGTCACGCCCCAGCGGCGCATCTTCTCGAGCATCTCAAACTGACAATGCTCGGCTTGTGCACATTGTGCCGACAGCCGCAGAAAGGCTTCTTGCTCGGTGATTTCCTTCATATCATAACGTTGTTTTCGTGGCTTTGACCATTCGCTGCTTGCCAAACTGGTCGTTGCGCGTCTCCACTTGTTGCATGCCCACTGTCGGCAAATAGGCGGCCACGGCCTCGGTGAGCATCGGATTCATCTCTAAATACAGGCTTCCACCCGGCCGTAGGGTTTGTCCGGCATAGCGACAGATGGCCTGATACATGACATCGGGCTTATCGCCGGGGGCAAAAAGAGCCTCGTGCGGTTCGTAGTCGAGCACGTTGCGGGCCATAGCGACACTCTCACGGCGATAGATATACGGGGGATTGCTCACAATGATGTCCCACGCTTCGCCAGCCGTGGGACTGCACCGAAGCACGTCTTTCTTCTCAAACGCTACCTCTACGTGGGTGCTGCGGGCATTGGCAGCAGCCTGACGGAGGGCCTCATCGGAGATATCCCACGCTTTCACCCGACTACCTTGCAGCTCGGCGGCCAGAGTAATGGCGATGCATCCGCTGCCCGTCCCGATGTCTAATATGCGCGGGGAGGAAGTTCCGGTGCCATCAGATGCCGCACTCTCCAGCACCCAGCGGCACAGTTCCTCAGTCTCAGGACGCGGGATGAGCACGCCCGGAGCCACATGGAACGACCGTCCGCAGAACCACGCCTCGCCCAAAACATACTGGATGGGCTCGGCCTGCAGCAGTCTTTTCATGATTTTCTGCAATTCTTGTTGGTCGTCTGCAGATAATTCACTAACTTTGCCACACAGAACATCGGCCATAGTCAGTCCGAAACGCTGCTCCATCAGCAGACGGGCGATGGCTCTTGCCTCGCCAGTCTCGTAGAGAGCAGACAGCTGCCGGATGATGTCTTGATAGGTCATAACAAATGCAAAAGTAATCAATTTCAGACAATGAACCAAATATTAACAGACGAAAAATACATGCGCCGCTGCCTGCAGCTGGCCCGTAACGGCATCCACTCGGCCCGTCCCAACCCTATGGTGGGCTGTGTGATTGTGGCTGACGACCCACAAGCGGCCGACGGTCGCGAGCGAATCATCGGCGAGGGCTACCACATCCGCTGCGGCGAGGGGCATGCCGAGGTGAACGCCTTCGCGTCGGTGCGCCCCAGCGATGAGCATCTGCTGCCGCTGGCCACCGTCTATGTGAGTCTGGAGCCTTGCTCGCATTATGGCAAGACACCGCCCTGTGCCGACCTGATTATCAGCAAAGGCGTGAAGCGGGTGGTGGTCGGAACGGTCGACCCGTTTGCGAAAGTGCAGGGACGGGGCATTGAGAAGCTGCGCCAGGCAGGCATCGAGCTGACCGTCGGTGTGCTAGAGACCGAATGCTGCGAGCTGAACAAGCGTTTCTTCACGTTCCATCAGCAGCATCGCCCGTACATCATCTTGAAGTGGGCACAGACCGCCAACGGCTACCTCGACGACAATTTCCATCCGCTGGCCATCTCCACACCGTTCACACAGATGCTCTCCCACCGTCTGCGGGCCGACGAGGATGCCATTGTGGTGGGCCGCATCACCGACGAGCGCGAGCATCCGGCACTCACCGTACGCCATTGGAGCGGACAAGACCCGCGACGCTTCGTGCTGAGCAAGGACTATAGCATCGAGCAGCTCATCAGCGACTGCTGCGAACAGAATATCCAGTCGCTCATCGTCGAGGGAGGTGCCAAGACCCACGAGTCGTTCATCGATGCCGACCTGTGGGACGAGATACGTGTCGAGACAGCACCCATCACCGTCAAACGGGGCACCGAAGCCTGTCCGCTACCACCGAATATTTCAGTAAAAAAACGTGAAGTGTACGATCAGAATGTAATAATCACCTATCAACGCACCTGATGATGAGCAACCGATTTACCTCTCGCCTAAGCGAGAACGACGACTACAAGCGCGACATGCTAATTCAGAAGATTGAGCATGCCGTCGGACAAATGAAACTCTCTGAGCTGGAGGCACTTGCCTACGATATGTTTACCAAAGGCTACTTGGAAGACTATTAGATTCGTCTTCTAGCCGGCAATCCTCTCCCCCTAACAAGTTGAGAACGGAGAGGTGAGAACGGAGAGCTGAGAACGGAGAGGTATGATTACCTTTGGTATTGTATACACTCCCTAAAAGAAGGTTCAAGGTGCAAGGTGCAAAGTTCAAGGTGCAAGAGGCGTGGTATTGTCTACACTCCTATACTCCCACACTCCTACACTCCTAAAAAGTAGCCACTTAGACACACTCCTAAAAAAACTCACTTGTCACTTCTCACTTAGAGAATGTTCTCAACTATCCAAGAAGCTCTTGATGTCATCGAGTTTTCGCAGGCCGGTCTCGCGCCCGATGTCGTAGACGCGCTGCATCTCCTCGGGGTCATGAGAGATGTGGCCGATGGGCAGGGCGGCATCGGGATAGATGGCCATCGTGTTGCCCCGCCGCACCTCCTGCTCGACATAAGCCAGCTGGTCGTTATACATCAGGTGGCGCATCTGCATGGTTTCCACCACGCGCGGGTATTTCCGCAGGCTCAGGCGGATGACGGGCAGCAGCCGGCTGGGCTTCTTCACGTAGCCGCGGGGCTGGGTCATGATGACGAGGTTGCGCTCGAACCCTCTCCGTTGGAAGGCCTTCAGGGGAATAGAGTCGCTCATGCCGCCGTCCAGCAGTTTGTAGCCCTCGAGTTCGACCACGCGCGAGACGACAGGCATCGAGGCCGAGGCGCGCACCCAGTCGAATGTCACGTCGCCGCCCTGGTCGCAGCGCTTGTAGACGGGCTCGCCCGTCTCCACGTCGGTACACACCACCCAGAACTCGGTGGGATTCTGCTCGAAAGTCTCGTTGTCGAAGATATCATATTCGTTGGGCACCACATGGTAGGCATACTCGGCGCCGAACAGGTCGCCCGTGCGCAGGAACGACTGCATGCTGCAATAGCGCTTGTCGCGGGCAAAACGCTTGTTGTAGCGGATGGCGCGCCCTATCTGTCGCGATTTGTAGTTGCAGCCGAAAGCCGCTCCAGCCGATACCCCTATCACACCGTCGAACGTGATGTTGTTTTCCAACATCACGTCCATAATACCAGCGGAGAACAAGCCCCGCATGGCCCCTCCCTCAAGTACGAGTCCTTTTTTCATTGTCTTTTCATATATATCTTCTGGTTTACCAGTCGTCGTTGTCGTTGCCTACGATACCGTTCTTCACGGCCTCCTCAATCTTGTCGATCACGGCATTCGAGTAAGCGTGGGCCATCACGAGGGCCTTGGCGCAGGTGCGCTTCTGTGCATCTTTCTGCACGAAGGGATAGTGGCGTGCTATCTCCCATTGCTCGTCGTAGAGGTTCTCGTTGGTCTTGTCGTCCTTCTTGCGCTTCGAGTCGCCGTAGGTGCGACGGTCGTTTTCTGCTGCCATCGAGAGCCATCCGCCGCTGATGTCGGCCAGGATGTCGTAGCTCTGTACGGTATAGGTGACGCGCAGGCGTCCGTCCTTGATGTCGATGCGGATCACGGGAGTGATGCTGACGCTGTATTTGTTCAGGGTGCCGATGTGCTCGACAATGTTGGGAATAGTCGACGAGATGATGATACATCCGGCATCCTTGTCGTTGAGCGTGATGGCCTGCTTGTCTTTGAAGGTGGCTGTGGCCCAGTAGTTCACGGCCACATAGAGCTGCTGCTTGGTTTTTCCGGGAGCCTCGATCACCTCCTGGTAGGTGATCGACTGGTTCTTGTCAAGGGTAATCGAAGTGGCCAGGTTGGCGGCTGCGTCGAGCCATTTGTCACCGTAGCGCTCCTTGGCGTATTTCTCCAGGTCGGCTGCCTTCATGATTTGTGCCTGAATGCTTGTGATGCCGCAGATCAGCATGACTGCCAACATCCATAATTTCAACTGTTTCATATCTGTTATCGTTATAGGGTTATTCTTATCATCATTATATCTCTCAACTATCAGCTCCCGGCTGTCGGCTCTCACGCCTCCTATTTAGAATCTAGCCCTGATACCGGCCAGGATGATACCCTGCTCACCTACACCGAACTCTGCGAAAGCACGTACGTTCTTGCTACCTGCCTCAAGGCCGAGGAGAGAAGCCTGAAACATGAACTCCACCTGGCTGTCGTTCGACGACTCTGACTTCAGGGTGGTGTCCTTGCTCGTCATGAACATGATACCGGCGGCGGCCTTCGTGTAGACACCAAACTGCTTGTTGTTCACCCAGTAGTACTTGATGGCTGGCATCACCGTGTAGTAGCATCTTTTCCGGTCGCCCACCTTGGTTGTCTCATCCTTCTCGTAGACATCCTCCTGGTAAGAGGCGAAGGTAACCACACCGCCAAGGGCCATTCGCGGATTGTCCAGATGATAGAAATACTCTATGCCGAGTGTGCCGAACTCCTTGCTGTCCTTCCACTTCAAACCTTGAATCCCGTCGAACAGTCCGTTGCTGAAAGCGTTGCTCAATCCGTCGATGATGGCCGAAGCGCCTACTCCGTAGCTGACACCTACCTCGTGTCTGGGCCCATCACTCTGTGCGTTCACACTTGTCACTGCCATAAGGGTTGCGATAACCACCAAAAATATCTTTTTCATTGCTGTATGTTCTCTGATTGTTAATATTTTGTTTCTGAAAAACTCTCCGACTCATCTCCAACTCAGTTGAGCTCATTTCTGTGTCGAAATGCTTGTCTTCGTGATTTCTATTGCAAAGATAAAGCGAAAAATCCACCCTTGTTCTTTTTTTCATCACTTTTTTTGTTTTTGCATACGACAGCCTCCCCTATTTACGACAAACAACGGAAAAGGGCTCTTTTCTTGTCGCAAACCGGCGCAAAAGCCGGCCGAAAACTGCTTTTTCATGCCCATAACCCGAAAAAGAAATCATTTTATTGGCCGCAACGGCACCATCATTCCCAACTTTTTGCTATCTTTGTGGATGAAAGCAGGAGCCGAACTCCCTCCTTCACTCCGGAAACCCCATGTCTTCCTTATATATAAATAGGTAATTATGAAACAAATGATGAAAAGAATCATACTCGCACTCGTGCTCCTCCTGGGCATCATGTGCACCACCGTCGCCCAGACCATCAGAAGCGCCAGCAACTCCACCCTGGCAACAGTAGAGAGCAACGGCACCGTCAGGGACTACCGTAACTTCATGATTGCCAAGATCTGCAACAACGGTGACATCAGGGACGTTGGCAACCGCCTGCTCTTCAGAACCGAGAGCGACGGAGTTATCAGAGACCAGTACAACTCCTATCTGGGCAAGGTAGACGACAAGGGCATCGTGCGCAACAGCAACTACCAGTACACGGGGAAAATCGAGGACGACGGAACCGTTAGGGACAAGAACAACCAGCTCATCGGCTATGCCAGTGGCGTGCCCAAGACCTTTGCCGCCATCTATTTCTTCTTCCACAGCTTTTCTAAGTGAAAAGTGACAAGTGAGATTTTTTAGGAGTGTAGGAGTGTGTCTAAGTGGCTACTTTTTAGGAGTGTAGGAGTGTAGGAGTATAGGAGTGTAGACAATACCACGCCTCTTGCACCTTGAACTTTGCACCTTCTTTTAGGGAGTATACACAACACCAAAGGTAATCATACCTCTCCGTCCTCAACTCTCAGTTCTCAACTTGTTGGAGTGAGTGTAGACAATACCACGCCTCTTGCACCTTGAACTATGAACCATCTTTAAAAGGCCGCACGAAAGAATTAATGATGCTGATTCTTGATGTTGTCAGAATATTTTCGTATCTTTGCCACATCAACAAAACTTCAAGCTTATGGGACTCTTCGACAAAAAACCAAAGAAAAAGGACAGCTTCCTCGGCGGCAATTACGAGCCGGATGCCTGGCGCAAACACATTCCTTACAACGACACGCACGACTCACACATCTGGGACTGGGGCGCAAAAGACAAGGATGGCGACGGCTATCGCGACGGCAGCGTGGGCGACAGCGACTTGTGGGATGACTGAAAATGGCACAACGCTGCAGGAAAACTTCAAATATTGCACAACCTTGTGGAAAGCTACAAGTATTACACAACCCACTGGAAACCTCAACTCCCGAAATGTCAACGAGCATCCATCAGAAAACACTCATGAATAAGCATCAGCAACCGACAACCCACCCAACGAAACGCATCCTCTTCGTCTGCCTTGGCAACATCTGCCGGTCGCCGGCGGCCGAAGGGATTATGAGGCATCTGGTGGAATTGCGGGGGATGGCGCACTTGTTCGACATCGACTCGGCAGGAATCGGCGGATGGCATGTGGGGCAGTTGCCCGACGCCCGCATGAGGAGGCACGGCGCACGACACGGATATGACTTCTGCAGCCGCGCCCGACAGTTCTGCACCGCCGACTTCGACCGCTTCGACCTGATTGTGGGCATGGACGAGGAGAACATGTACGACCTGAGACGGAAAACACGCTCGGACGCCGATAGGGAGAAGCTGACGTGCATGGCCGACTATCTGCGCCACCATCCAGGACAGCAGACCGTGCCCGACCCGTACTACGGCGGCGAGAGCGACTTTGAGCTGGTGATTGAACTGTTGGAAGATGCCTGCGAAGGGTTACTGGAAGAAATGATACATTTCAAAATATAGATGATACATTTGCAAAAGATTGGTTCGAAAGAAAACGCTATCTTTGCAACATGAAAAAACTAGTCATCGTATTTCTCACTTTTTTTGCCCTTACCGCCAATGCCCAGAGCGACATGCAGTGGGCAACCACATGGGCCACGGCCCCGGAGTTTACCGGCAAGGGCGACATGCCCCAGACCACCGAGCTGACCGACTGCTCGCTGCGCGAGATCATCCATGTGGGCTTCGGGGGCAACCAGCTGCGCATGCAGCTCTCGAACGAGTTCAGCAAGGAGCCCGTTGAAATCAAGTCTATCTATATTGCCGACCTGGCAGCCGACGAGAATGGGCGCAGCGACCTGCCCGGCACCGACTATACGGCCATTGTGAAGCGCACGGCCCGCTACCTGACATTCGGCGGCAAGCGCAGCGTGACCATCCAACCTGGCGAGACCGTCTTCTCGGATGCCGCCAAATATGCGCTGAAACCGCTGCAGCGCCTATCGGTAACCATCTTCTACGGGAAGACACCCGTGAATGCCACCTCGCACCGCGGCTCGCGCACCACTTCATACATTATGAAGGGTGAGGCCAAGCCCGGCAAGAAATTCAACGTTTTCGAAAAACTGGACCACTGGTACAACATCTGCGCCCTGGACATTCTGGGCGGGGGCAACGAGTGTATTCCTGCCATCGGCAACTCGATTACCGACGGACGAGGCACCACCACCAACCTGCAGAACCGCTGGACCGACATTGCCAACGAGCACCTGCTGGGCCACGAGGGCGCTCAGCCGACCCGCTATTCGGTGGTGAACCTAGGTATCGGCGGCAACTGCGTGGTACGTGGCGGACTGAGTGAGCCTGCCGTGAAGCGCTTCGACCGCGACGTAATGGGCCAGCGACAGTTCAACTACATCATCGTCTACGAGGGCATTAACGACATTGGCGGCAGTGCAGGCCGCTCGGAGCAGGTGGCCAAAAACCTGATCGACGCCTACAAGACGTTCATCGAGAAAGCCCACAAGCGCGGCGTGAAGGTGCTGATGGGTACCATCCTGCCCTTCGGCAAATGCTTCTACGACGACGGCAACCTGTTTAAGGAGGCCTGCCGACAGACCGTCAACCAATGGATGCGCACCAGCAAGGAGGTGGACGGGGTGATAGACTTCGACCAGCTGATGCGCGACCCGCAGCAACCCAGCCAGCTGCGCGAGGAGTGGCAGGAAGACTGGCTGCACCCCAACGCCAAAGGCTATGAGGCGATGGGGCGTTTTGCCGCCGAACGTCTTAAGGAACTGACGGCCCAATAACCGCCGAGCGAATCAAGGAGCTGACACTCAATAATCTCCGATCGACTCAAGGAACAGAAAGGACAATACCCTCCGGGGGCCGATGCTCCGACACACGGGAAGAACAAGGAAAAATCAAAATAACAACAAAAAAAATGGAAACAAGCCAAACAACTCAAGAGGCCAAAGGCTTCTACAGACTCTCATGGTTGCAGCGCATAGGATTTGGTGCGGGCGACCTGGCGCAGAATCTGATTTATCAGACCATCTGCATGTATCTGCTGTTTTTCTACACAGATGTGTATATCCTCGGCGGCGACGCTGCCAAGTCGGCAGGACTGGCCGGAACCATGTTTCTGGTGGTACGACTGGTAGACGTGCTGTGGGACCCGCTGGTGGGCACATTTGTCGACAAGCACAACCCGCGATGGGGTAAATACCGCAGCTATCTGGTGATGGGCGGCATACCACTCACCATCCTGGCCATCCTCTGTTTCTGGGATGGTTTCAAGCCCTCCATCCTCTACGCATATATCACCTATGTGGGCATGTCGATGCTCTACACCCTCATCAATGTGCCCTACGGCGCCCTGAACTCATCGCTCACCCGCGACACCGACGAGATTACGATTCTCACCTCGGTGCGTATGTTCATGGCTAATGTGGGCGGACTGTGCGTCTCGGCTGGTGTTCCGCTGCTGGTGGCCACCCTTGCCGGTGCCGACCTGCCCATCCAGATGGCGCTCTTCATGGGTCTGGGCTCGCTGCCCTCGTTCATCTTCATGCCGCTGGTGCCAGCCATCAAGAAGAAGGTGGGCAAGAAAAACATGTTCTACATCTTCCTGTCGGTCGCCATCCTCGGCATGGCCCTGCTCTACTTCATCAGCCGCATAGGCACGGTGCAGGAGAACATCACGCTGGTCTACATCGCCCAGTTCATCAAGTCGACGGGCGTCATCGTGGCCACGGGTTACATGTGGGCACTCATCCCGGAGGTCATCTCCTACGGTGAGTATACCACCGGCCGCCGCATCTCGGGCATTGTGAACGCGCTGACGGGCATCTTCTTCAAGGCCGGTATGGCGCTGGGCGGCGTAGTGCCGGGCTTTGTGCTGTGGCTGGTGAACTACGAGCCCGTCTCATCGGAGTCGAGTAACCTGCCCAACGACTCGCATGCATGGTTCGTGACGATGCTCATCTATTCGCTCGTGGGCCTGGCCCTGCTCATCTTCTGTTTCTCGCAGACCAAGGAGCGCGTGGTGATGGACGAGAAAGAGACGAAGAACGTAAAGGTGAGCGACCTCTGGACTGAGTTCAAGCGCAACCGTCCGCTGCGCATCATCGCCCTGTTCTTCATCACGGCCTTCGCCATGATGTCGGTGGGTAATGCAGCAGGCGCCTACTTCATGAACAACATGGAGACCCTGCCGCCGCTGGCACAGGAGGGCATCCGCTGGCTGGTGTGCGTCATTCCGGCCATTCTGCTGGTGCTGGCCATGTTCATCATCTCTAAATATGAGCTGAGCGACGAGAAAATCGACGAGATCAACAAGGCCATTGAGGAAAGAAATGGCGTGAAATAATGTCTGACGTATGAAGAAAGTACTCTCTCTCTCCATGATAATGGTGCTCTTGGGCTGGGGGCTTTTTGCCTCAGCCAAGAAGCAACCGACGCTGAAGGAAGTGCTGGGTAAGCACTTCCTCATCGGCGTGGCGATGAACACCGACCAGGTGGCCGGCATCGACCCGAAGGCGGCTCCCGTGGTGAAGAAGCACTTCAACGCCGTGGTGGCTGAGAACTGCATGAAAGGCGAGGTGATACATCCCGAGGAAGACCGCTACGACTGGACCGAGGCCGACCGCATCGTGAAGTTTGCCGAGGACAACGGGCTCACTATCACGGGCCACTGTCTGGTGTGGCACTCGCAGCCGCCAAAGTGGATGTTCACCGACAAACAGGGCAAAACCGTCAGCCGCGAGGTGCTCATCGACCGCATGCACAAGCATATTGCCGCCGTGGTGGGCCGCTACAAAGGCCGCATCAAGGGATGGGACGTAGTGAACGAGACTGTCGAGGACAACGGCGAGATGCGCCGCTCACCTTATTATAATATTATAGGCCCCGACTACATCGAGCTGGCTTTCCGCTTTGCCCACGAGGCCGACCCCGACGCCGAGCTGTATATCAACGACTACTCGATGTCGAAGCCCGGCAAGCGCGAGACCACCTGCCGCATCGTGCGCGAGCTGAAGGCGAAAGGAGTACGCATCGACGCCATCGGCATGCAGAGCCACAACGGGCTCGACTATCCCGACCTGGCGGAGTATGAGAAGAGCATGGACGCCTTTGCCGCCTGCGGCGTGAAGATCATGATGACCGAGCTCGACCTCAACATGCTGCCCAACCCGCAGGACTTCGGCGGGGCCGACATCAGCCAGAACTTCCAGTACGACGAGCGCATGAACCCCTACCGCAACGGCATCACCAAGAAAGGCACAAAAACCTTCAACCGCCTCTACACCGACCTCTTCAAGTTGTATTATAAGCATCGCCACCAAATCAGCCGCATCACCTTCTGGGGTGTCAACGACGGCACTTCGTGGCTGAACGACTTCCCCGTGAAAGGACGCACCAACTACCCGCTGTTCTTCGACCGCGACTACAACGAGAAACCGATTATCAAGAAAGTCATCAAGATTTTCCAGTAGTCACCCATCAACGAAACGAATAAGAAAATATTAAATACTCAAAACAACAATGAAAGCAAGATATCTTTTCCCCAACGATTACATGGCCGACCCGTCGGTCAACGTGTTTAACGGCCGTCTGTATGTGTATCCCAGCCACGACTGGGACAGCGGAGAGTGCTTCGACGACGACGGAGGGCACTTCCAGATGCGCGACTATCATGTGCTGTCGATGGACGACGTGATGGACGGCGAGGTGACCGACCACGGTGTGATTCTCGACGTCGAGCAGGTGCCCTGGGCCGAGAAACAGATGTGGGACAACGACGTGGTGGAGAAAAACGGCAAGTACTACCTCATCTTCTCGGCCAAAGACTATTCGGGCATGTTCCGCCTAGGCGTGGCCGTCAGCGACACACCCGAGGGTCCGTTCCGCCCCGAGGAGCACCCCATCCGCGGCTCGTTTAGCATCGACCCCTGTGTATTCAAGGACGACGACGGCGAGATTTACTGCTACTTCGGCGGTATCTGGGGCGGCCAGCTGCAATGGCGCGCTCCGCTCGCAGCACCTTATGCCCCCATCGCCCAGCCCGACTCAGCTCCCGCTCCTGCCGATGCTGCAGACCTGGGACACGCGCCCGACAAGAAGACAGAGCTCTTCGCTCCGGCTGGTGCTCCTGCCCTGAGCAGCTATGTGGTGCGCATGACCGACGATGTGCTGCAGTTCAACGAGGCTCCGCGCCCCGTGCTGATTGTCGATGAGAACGGCGAACCGCTGAAGGCCGACGACCCGCACCGTTTCTTCGAGGCCTCATGGATGCACAAGCAGAACGGCAAGTATTATTTCTCGTATTCTACGGGCGACAGCCACTATCTCTGCTATGCTGTGGGCGACAATCCTTACGGTCCGTTCACCTATCAGGGCGTGATCCTCGAGCCCGTAGTCGGCTGGACCACCCACCACTCCATCGTCGAGTACAAGGGCCAGTGGTATCTGTTCCACCACGACTGTGTGCCCTCCAACGACATCACCTGGCTGCGCAGCCTGAAGGTGATGCCCATCGAGTTCGACGAGAATGGAAAGATCAAGACCATGAAGTCTGAATAACCCTCAACGACTCTCCCTTCCCCCTCCCCCGCTCGCTTGGAACACTTTCCAGGCAACGGGGGAGTTTTTTCTTGGCACCAGGTGAGAAGTGAAAAGCGAGAAGCCTCTCATAAAAAACGCTAATTATGCGATGGTTTTATTGGTGTTTCAGTTTTTTTTTATATTTTTGCAAAGAATATTCTGAAAAACCTTTAACCTATTGCAATAGATATTATGAAAATACTAGCCATCAACCCCGGAATGATTTCCACCAAGATTGGTGTGTTCGACGATGAGAAACTGGTGATGCACGCAACGCTGAACCACCCGTTTGAAGAATTGTGCCGCTACCCGTTCATCATGGATGAGTTCGACTATCGTAAGGAAAAACTCATTGAGGAACTGCAGCGACAAGGCATCTCGCTCGACTTCGACGTCATCGTAGGCCGTGGCGGACTGGTGAAGCCCATCGAGAGCGGTGTGTACGAGCTGAACGAGAAAGTGATTGAGGACACGAAGCATCCCCGCCTGCATCATGCTTGCAACCTGGGCTCGCTCATCGCCCTGAGCATGGCCAAGGAGATTCCCGGCTGCCGTGCCTTCACGGTAGACCCCGGTGTGGTCGACGAGCTCGACGACGTGGCTCGCATCACCGGTATGCCCGAGCTGCCCCACCAGACCATCTGGCACGCGCTGAACCAGCGTGAGATAGCCAAGCGCTACTGCAAGGAGCACGGGGTGAAATACGAGGAGCAAGACCTCATCGTCTGCCACATGGGCAGCGGCATCTCGTTTGCCATGCATCATCACGGCCGCGCCATCGAGTGCAGCGACGCTCTGAGCGGCGACGGACCGTTCTCTCCCTCACGTGCCGGCATGCTGCCCACCGTCCAACTGGTGAAACTCTGCTACAGCGGCAAGTACAACGAGGCCGAGATGCTGCGCAAAATCAACGGCCACAGCGGTCTGACCGCCCATCTGGGCACCAACGACTGCCGCGAGGTGGAACAGCGCATTGCCAATGGCGACAAGCATGCTAAGCTCGTGCTCGATGCCATGATCTACAGCATCTCGCGCTGGCTGTCGTCGCTCGCACCGTCGACCAACGGACATGTCGACGCCATCATCCTCACAGGCGCCATTGCCAAGAGCCAGTATGTCACCGACGGACTGAAGCAGCGGCTCACCTATCTGGCCCCCGTATTCGTCTATCCCGGCGAGGACGAGCTGACTGCATTGGCCATGAACGTGCTGCGGGCCATGCGCGGCGAACAGGAAATCAAGGTGTACGAATAAAAAGCTGACAAACTTTTATACCACCATACAGGATGTAAGTCGAGAGCGACTTGCATCCTTTTCTTTTTATACCATCATACAGGATGTGAGTCGGAAGCGACTTGCATCCTTTTCTTTTCATTACTCCGACCGGTGCATACCTAGTAATGATGACCGGGGAATTACCCATTAGTAAGTATTGCACACTCCCACTTAACGTTGTACCTTTGCCATATGATAGGATTTTTATCATTAAGCGTGCGGCAATCATTGCCATTCCCGCAAAAATAGCCTCAGAAGTTCTGACTTCTTTTCAATTCGAGACTTAACGTAGGAGTCATGAAGGCGAGACCGCAATGAGAACCGCATGCTTTCTATCACTTTCTTCATCATCATTTCCCATGAACAAAGGCACTCTGCAATAACATGATTTTTAGGTATTGTGCATTTTTCCTCAACCTGCTACCTTTGCAGCCACAACAAAAAACAGATTGAAATGAAAAGATTATTCTCGTTTTTCATCGCTTTTATCTCGATTGCTGCCACGGCATCGGCACAGGTGAGTGCTGCCGACAGTGTGATGAATCATGCCAATGGCAAGAGACTGAGCATTGGCGGCTACGGCGAGGTGGCCTACTCGCGCAACTTCTTCAGCGACCATGTGAGCCGCTACAGCCAGCCCGAGCAACACAGCAACGACCCTAGCCACGGCAAGTTCGACCTGCCGCATGTAGTGATTTATCTGGGCTACAACTTCGGCAAGGGCTGGTCGCTCGGCACTGAGATTGAGTTTGAGCACGGCGGCAACGGTCTGGCTTACGAGAAAGAAGACGAGGAAGGCGGCGAATGGGAACAGGAAGTGGAGAAAGGCGGCGAGGTGGAGCTCGAGCAGTTTTGGATTCAGAAGACCTTCTCGCGGGCTGCCAATCTGCGCTTCGGCCACATCGTCGTACCCGTGGGCCTGAACAATGCCCATCATGAGCCGTTGAACTTCTTCACCGTCTACCGTCCTGAAGGAGAGAACACCATCCTGCCCTCCACATGGCACCAGACGGGTGTGAGCTTCTTCGGCCGTTCGGGCGACTTCCGCTATGAGGCTCAGTTGCTGGCGGGCCTGAATGCCGACAACTTCACCAATACCGGATGGATTCACAAAGGACCGGCATCACCCCTGGAATACGATGTGGCGAATAAATACGGTGTGGCCCTGCGTCTCGACAACTACAGCATTCCCGGTCTGCGCATCGGCTTGAGCGGCTATTATGGTGAGAGCATCGGCAACAGCTATCCGCGCAATGCCAGCGGTGTGGATGCCGAGTATAAGGGACAGGTGCTCGTCGGAGCCCTCGACTTCACCTATAACGGTCACAACTGGATCGTACGCGGACAGGCCGACTACGGTTACCTGGGCGATGCAGCACAGTTGAAGTATGTGTACAACCGTCTGAACTCCAAATCTCCGTTCAAGCACTCGGCATTCGTCAGCAAGAATGCCTATGCAGTGGGCATAGAGGCTGGCTACGACATTTTCTCGCAGATCAGCCGCCTGCGCGAACAGCAGCAGAAGATGTATCTCTTCGGACGCTACGAGCAATACAACCCCTATGCCAGCAACACCAAGGGAACGGCCTACGACTATACAGCCGTGAAGCGCATGGCCGTGGGAGTGAACTATCACCCCATTCCGCAGATTGCCATCAAGGCCGAATACAGCAACCGGTTCCTCAAGTCGCTCTACAACAACGAGCCATCTGTTAACATAGGCATCGCCTACGAGGGTTTCTTCTTGTAGACCGTGAAGCAGTCACAAAGAATAAGAGACAACGAAATATATTTTGATTTAACGTAAAAAAGAGAACATGAAAAAGTTTTTTATCCTGTCGGTTGCCGTCCTGTTGGGCGCGCTGACATTCACGTCCTGCAGCGACGACGATGATGACAACAAGAAAAACGACGACTCCACCATTGTCGACGATGCCAAGTATAAGGACAGAACCTATGGCAACGAGGCCATCGATGCCTGTACATCGGTCGTCAACCAGCTGGAGGCTGCCAATGGCATCATCGCCAAGTCCAACCTCACTACCGAGCAGGAGTCTTTCCTGCGCAACGTACTGGCCCGCCTGGTCAGCGACGTAATCATCCCCACCTACACCAATCTGGCCGACGATGTGGAAGACCTTGAGGAGACCCTCAACGGTCTGACCGTCAGCAACATCACGCAGGCACAGATCAACGAGGCCTGCGAGGACTTCAAGGATGCCCGCGAGAACTGGGAGCGCAGCGAGGCCTTCCTCATGGGTGCCGCCTCCGACTTCGACATCGACCCCACCATCGACTCATGGCCGCTCAACCGTGCGCTGCTGCTCAGCTATTTCAACAATGGCATGAACAACGAGATGCTCGAGGATGCCACCATCCTGGGCTTCCACGCCCTTGAGTTCATCCTCTTCCGCAACGGACAGCCCCGCAAGGTGGCCGAACTACAAGGCAACGACACCTATAAGAACTTCGAGCGCATCTCCGGAGCTCAAGAGCTGAAGTATGCACAGACCATCTGCACCCTGCTCAAGCAGCGTTGCTTCCAGCTGCAGGTGGCTTGGGAAGGACAGACCGCCAAGAATGCCAGCCGCATGGCAGTCGTCAAAGCTGCCGGTCTGGACTACCTCACAGAGAACGGCCTGTCGTTTGGCGAGAATCTCATGGGTGCCGGACAGAACAGCAAGAGCACGTTCAAGACCCTGAAGGCTGCCATCGCCCAGGTGCTCTCCGACGACGAGGGCTCGTGTGTGGGCATTGCCAACGAGGTGGGAACAGCCAAGATTGCCAACCCCTTCTCGGCCGGCGACATCTCGTATGTCGAGTCGCCCTACAGCTACAACTCCATCCGCGACTTCCAGGATAATATCCGCTCCATCCGCAACGTGTGGTACGGTTCCACCAACGGCAGCGCAGCCAGCACCAGCTTCGACGCCTTCTTCAAGAGCGTCGGTGAGACCACGGCCAACAGCGCCACCGTCAATGCCTTCAGCAATGCCATCAGCAAGATTGGCAGCATGCCTGCTCCCTTTGTGAAGTACTGCAGCACCGTCTGGGGCAAGGAGTTTGTCGACGATGAGGACTGGGATTAACTCTCCCTGCCTGGAGCAAAAGAAAAGACTACAGCGTCTGCGCCCTGAACAGGGCGTGACGCTTTTCTCCATTGATAAAAACCTATAACCATCAAAAAGTATCTACTGATGAATCACATGCAAAATCTATCGAAATGGGCTTTCGCAGCGCTGTTGGCAGCCCCGTTGCTATCCGCTTGTTCCGACAGCGACGACGAAGGCAGCGACCTGGGTCCCCTGGTGCCTGGCGAGGAAGTGTTCGGCAAGGCCAACGACGTGTTCAGCGCCGACGAGTGGTATCCTGGCGGACTGCTCGGCACCACCGAGAAAGCCAGTTATTCTGCCGCCGCCCCGGCTGTTGAGAATGTGGCAGGCATGGAAGAAGACTTCAACACCGGCGAGGACTTCTTCGAGCACCTCTACACCTTCGAGCAGGCACCACGCAAGGGACTGGGCCCCGCATGGGTGCGCAACAGCTGCATCGCCTGCCACCCCAGCTACGGCCACGGCAAGCGCCAAACCGAATACCGTGCCAACGCCATCGGCAACGGCTATCTGCTGGTCATCTACCATCCCGACAACAATGCCTACATCAGCGAGGTGACCGGCATGCCGCAGACCCAGGCCATGTCGCCCTTCAAGGCTCCCATCGACGAGAGTCTCATCAATATCGAGTGGAAAACCGTCACGCAGATGGAGAGCGGACTGGCCATGAAGTTCCCCGACGGCGAGGCCTACGAGCTCATCTATCCCGAGGTGACCATCCCGCAGCATGCCTTCAACACCAACCCCAGGCCCACCAACTACGATGTACGCCTGGAGTCCACCATCGGTGTCTACGGCACTGGTCTGCTCGACGCGCTGACCGACGAGGACATCGAGGCACAGTGGCGCGCAGAGGCTCCTTATGTCGACCTCAACCCTGCCATGTGGGACAAAGAGACCAACACCTTCAAGGCTTCTGCCTACTATTCAGCCCCCTACAACGACACGGGCAGTCACCACGGCACACACGGTCCGCTGAAGCGCTTCACCTATGCCATGACCCGCGGCTCGCTGCAAGATGGTGCCGGCGCCAATGCCATTTGGAACATCACCAACGTCACACGTTCCGACCGCCACTGGCTCTACACCACCACGGCATGGGCCAAAGCCCAGAGCGAGGACAACGAGGTCATCAGCTACATCAAGGAGCACGGCCGCTCCGAAGCCAGCATCCTGCACCCCTACTATGCCGACGGCACCAGCGAGGGCATTGCCAACCGCGTCTACGAAATCCTCAACACCCCCACGGTGGCCTACAAGAGTACCTTTGAGAAATACCTGCTCAACAGCTCGCCATACAATGGTGAGGAGGAGATGACCGACAAGCAGTACTATCAGTTCATGGTGTGGCACCGCGGACTGGCTGTTCCTGCCGCCCGCAACCTCGACGATGCTGCCGTGAAGCGTGGAAAGACCCTCTTCACTCAGATAGGATGCGCCCAGTGCCACCGCCCCTCGTGGAAGACCGGCTCCGACAACTACTGGGTCGACGCCAGCATCAAGGCCTATGCCAAGAGCATCGGCAAGGACGCTGCCTCTGTACTGCCGAAGTATCCCAACCAGACCATCTGGCCCTACACCGACATGGTACAGCACCGTTTGTGGATGATCAACGACATCCGCACCGGCTGGTGTCGCACCACACCCCTGTGGGGACGTGGACTGAGCCGCCAGCTCACCGGTGCCGACGACCGTCTGCACGACACCCGTGCCCGCACCGTCATCGAGGCCATCATGTGGCACGGCTACTCCAAGAAGTCCGATGCCTACTCGTCTACCGAGAAGTTCTACAACCTGCCGAAGGCCGACCGCGATGCCGTCGTGAAGTTCATCGAGTCTATTTAAATGCAGAGGGCACTCATCATGAAGAGAGCACTCATCATCCTCTACATGGTGGTGGTAGTCGTCATGGCTGCCACCACCATCGTCGAGAAATACCAGGGCACCGCCTTCGTGTCTGAGCATGTCTATGGCGCCTGGTGGTTCAGTCTGCTGTGGGCGGTGCTGGCGGCAGTGGCCGTCGCCTGGTTCCTCCGCCGCAAGGTGCGCCGTCTGTCCACCGTGGTGCTCCACCTGTCGTTCATCATCATCCTCGCCGGAGCGCTCATCACCCATCTCACCGGCCGCCAGGGCATCGTCCACCTGCGCACGGGTCAGACTGCTACCACTTTTCTCGTCAGCAACCCTGATGGCATGCACGAGCACCCGCTGCCGTTCAGCATCCGCCTCGACCGTTTCCGCATCGTCTATCACGAGGGCACCCGCGCCCCCGCCGACTACGAGTCATTCCTCACCATCGTCCACCCCGACGGCCGCAGCAGCCGGCAGCAGGTCTCGATGAACCATATCTATTCTTACAACAATCTGCGCCTCTACCAGAGCAGTTACGACAACGACGGGCACGGCAGCTACCTCTCCGTCAACAGCGACCCGTGGGGCATCCCCGTCACCTATCTGGGCTACGCCCTGCTGTTCATCGCCCTGGTGTGGATGCTTGTCGACCCCCGTGGCCGCTACCGCCAGCTACTGCGCCAGGGGACAGAGTCCACTGGCCGGCGCCCCGTCTCTGCCACCGCCCTGCCCTCCGTCCTGCTGCTGGTCTTCCTGCTGTGCGCCCCTTCCGCCGCCGGCGCCGCCCCTCGTGTGCTGCCCCCGTCCACAGCCGATGCCTTCGGCCGTCTGCACATCCTCTACAACGACCGCATCTGCCCGCTGCAGACCTTCGCCGTCGACTTCACCAAGAAGCTCTACGGCAAGCCCCGCTATGCCGGCTATACCGCTGAGCAGGTGCTCACGGGCTTCCTCTTCTATGCCGACGAGTGGAGCCAGCAGCCCGTCATCAAGGTCAAGGGCGGACCGCTGCGCGAGACCCTTCAGCTGCCCGCCTATTGCAGCGTCAACACCTTCTTCAGCCAGCAGGGGGGCGGCTACATCATCGGGCCCTACCTGCAACAGTACTTCAGCGGACAGAACGACAAGCTGCACCAGGATGCCGCCAAGCTCGACGACCGTCTGCAGCTCATCATGAATCTCCGCCAGGGCACGCCCCTCAGGGTGTTCCCCTTCCTGGGCCGGTGGTATGCCCCCACGGAGACACTCCCCCAGCAGATGGAGCCCGCCCGCGAGCAGTACATCCGCACCATCTTCTCCATCCTCCATGCCGACGCCCAGGCAGGCAACTACGACCGCATGGACGAGACCCTCCAGAAACTGCTCAAATACCAGCAGCGCTACGGGGCGTCGTCGCTGCCCTCGCCACTGCGCGTCCGCGCCGAGCGCACCTACAACCGCATCCCCTTTGCCACCATCCTCTTCATGGTCAACCTCACCATGGGCTTCGTCTGCCTGCTGCTCAACATGTTCGGCCGCCGCCAGCGGTGGGCGCTGGGCGTGCTCGCACTCTCCTTCCTCGTCCTCACCCTCGGTCTGTCGCTGCGCTGGATCATCATCGGCCACGTGCCCATGTCCAACGGCTACGAGACCATGCTCTTCATGGCGTGGGCGGTCATGCTCGTCACCCTCTTCATGCAGCGCCGCTATCCCGTGATGCTCACCTTCGGGTTCCTCATGTCGGGCTTTTTCCAGCTTGTCTCCCACATCAGTCAGATGGACCCGCAGATCAGCCATCTCATGCCCGTGCTCAACTCGCCGCTGCTCAGCCTCCACGTCAGCGTCATCATGATGTCGTTCGCCCTGCTCTCGCTCACCTTCATCTGCGGTGTGGCTGGTCTGCTGGCCCATGGCCGTCCTCTTGCGCTGGTCACCCGCCATCTGTCGCTGCTCTTCCTCTACCCCGCCCTCACCTGCCTGGGCATCGGCATCTTCGTAGGAGCCATCTGGGCCAATGTCTCGTGGGGCACCTATTGGAGCTGGGACCCCAAGGAGGTGTGGGCCCTCATCACCTTCATGGTCTATGCTGTGACCGTCCACGACCGCTCCCTGCCCTTCCTGCGCAGCACCACCCACTATCACCTCTACTGCGTCCTGGCCTTCCTCACCATCCTAATGACCTACTTCGGTGTCAACTATTTTCTTGGCGGCATGCATTCGTATGCATAGTTTTGCAAAAACCTGCGTTTTTCAAATATTTTTATTACCTTTGCAGCCATGAAGGAAATCATTTTCGATAAGACCTGCGCCGAGATAGCCAGTTTCACGACTGCCGACAGCGAGGTGGCCGAGCATCATGTCATGATACATGTCACCGACCACCGCCTGCCCTACTCCAGTCAGCTGAAGGCCATCGACGACACCCTCACCCAGCTTGTCCATGGCCAGCTGGGCGGAGCCAAGCCCGTCTTCAAGCGCTATTTCCTCAGCGACGCCTACAACCAGTCGGGCGAGGTACTCTGGCTCGAACTCGACTATAGCGACTATGCCCTGTCCGTCATCCAGCAGTCGCCCCTCGACGGCACCAAGATCGCCCTGTGGGTCTACCTGCAGACCCATGTCGAGACGCGTGCGCTGCCCAGCGGACTCTACGAGGTGCGCCACGGCAGCTACCGACACCTGTGGAATGCCAGTGCCCACAACCTCGCCAAGAACTCTGAATACCAGACGCGCCTGCTGCTCAACGAGTACATCATGCAGCTGGCACAGGAGGGCTGCCGGCTGGCCGACAACTGCATCCGCACGTGGTTCTTCGTCAATGATGTCGACAACAACTACCCCGGGGTGGTGAAGGCCCGCAACCAGGTATTCTTCACCCAAGACCTCACCGATGACACCCATTTCATTGCCAGCACAGGCATCGGAGGCCGCCAGGCCGACCCCAAGGTGCTCTCGCAGATGGACAACTACGCCATCGACGGGCTGCAGCCCGGACAAGTCAGCTATCTCTATGCCGCCCACCGCCTCAACCGCACCAGCGACTACGGCGTCAGCTTCGAGCGCGGCACATGCGTCGACTATGGCGACCGCCGCCATGTGTTCATCTCCGGCACCGCCAGCATCAACAACAAGGGCGAGATCGTCCACCCCGGCGACGTAGCCGCCCAGACCCGTCACATGTGGGGCAATGTCGAGGCGCTGCTCGGCGAAGCCGGCTGCACCTACGACGATGTGATGCAGATGATTGTCTATCTGCGCGACATTGCCGACTACGACACCGTGCGGCAGCTCTACGACGAGCGCTTCCCCCACACGCCGCGCGTCATCGTTCTCGCCCCCGTCTGCCGCTCCGGATGGCTCGTCGAGATGGAGTGCATGGCCATCCGGTCGCAAGCCGCCCGCCAGTTCCCCGCCTACTGACGGTCAGCCTGCTCCGCCAGCCGTACTCTTTGCGGCAAGGCCCCACAGAAACACCTGCAGAACATCATTCAAGAATAAGCCCTATGAACATCAAACTACACACCCCAAAGAGTCTGGCCAATGGCAGCGGACTGGCCACGGTGAAGCAGTTCCTGCTGTCGCTCGTGGCAACCACCATCTCCATCGTGCTCACCTTCGGCACCGCCTATTTCGTCGACAAGCACAAGAAAGAGTCGCAGAAACGCGAGATGGTGATGATGCTCATCTACGACTTCGACCAGAGCCTCCAGATGATGCAGAAGAACGATTCATCCTTCCAGCATGCCCTGGACGCCCAGCTGGCGGTGGCCCGCCATCCCGAACAGTACGACAGCCTGCGCTTCCTTATACTAGATGCCATCATGGCATCCCAAGCCAGTATGCAGAAGACCACCGAGCAGATATTCACCTCGAGCATCGAGACCTTCAACACCATCAGCAATGCCTACTTCATCCAGCAGGTGTCGTCGTTCTACATGTCTCGTCAGAGCTACACCGATGCCGTCAGAGAAGCCATTAGCGGCCCGGCAGAGAAATACCCGCCTGCCGAGTCGATAGAGAACTTCTTACAAATGGATTTCCCCGAGCTGGTCTATTTGAGCGGCAGCTACTTGGAAGGCATGACGAATATACGCAATATATGCATGGAGATGATGCACATCAGCGAGAAGGAACTGGCTGCGTTCAGCAAGAAGTACACCCTTGAGCCCCAGCAGGACGATGAAAAGAAGCTGGAGCGCATGGCCACGATGATGAAAGCCGAAGAAACGTTGAAGGAGGCCCGCAAGAAGTTCCCCGTGCAAGAGAATAAGTGATTTTATGGGGATTTTTTGGGGGGAATGATGCTGCTGGCATCTGACAGCCCACCGTGTGTGGCCTGAAAAATGCAAAATATAGGGGCTAGTTTTAAGTTTTAAGGTTCTCCTATTCAAAGCGCCATCCATAACGGACGGCGCTTTGAATGACCCCCTTTGACAAGAGAAGTTTCAGGAGTGTGGGAGGTAATCTAAGTGACAAGTGAGAAGTGAGAAGTGAGAAGTGACAAGTATGATTACCTTTCCGACTTGAAGACCCTATCCATGAAGTTAGAGTGCTCAAGCTGGCAGGCCTCTCCTCCTCGGGGGAGTTGGTGGGGGGCCTAATACGACAAATAGAGGTAGTTTGTCTGTGCCGGGTATTCCGCTGCCAATGTGTCAATCTGGTTGACGGTGGGCTCTATGCCCAACAGCTTGCGCCATGAGCGGACCAGCAAGCCTGCCTTTTCCATGGGCAGACAATGCTCTAGTCCGATGGCGCGGGCTATCTGGAAATCGGAGAAACCGTAGACCTTGGCCTCGCGTAAAAGTGAGACGAACTCTGGAGTATCGAGATACTCCACCACTTCGAGGGGGTGCATGCTGACCGCTATGCCGGCTATGGGCGTGAAGGCCTTCAGCCGCATGTCGATATCCACGATATGCTTCAGTTTCTCGAGGAACCAGCAGTCGATCATCGTCAGCTGATGGATCTGACCGACGGTGTAGCCCAGCTGGAGGGCCTTCGATACGACAAATATGCGCATGTCGGTAGGCTCATGCAGCGACCGGACGATGTCTCGGATGACGATCTCGTGGTTTTCCACAAAGCCGTGCATGCCCTGCCCTATCATCCGAAGTCCTTTCTGCAGCGCCTCCTCGAAGGTACGCCCGATGGCCATCACCTCTCCCACGCTCTTCATCGACGAGCCTAGGGTGCGGCTGACGCCACGGAACTTGGTGAGGTCCCAACGTGGAATCTTCACCACCACATAGTCGAGGGCGGGTTCGAAGAAGGCGCTGGTGGTTTTGGTCACGCTGTTCTTCAGTTCGAAGAGTCCGTAGCCGAGTGCGAGCTTGGCAGCCACGAATGCCAGGGGATAGCCCGTGGCTTTGGATGCGAGTGCCGACGAACGGGAGAGGCGGGCGTTGACCTCAATGACACGGTAGTCTTCGCTCTGCGGGTCGAGGGCATACTGTACGTTGCACTCGCCCACGACGCCAAGATGGCGGATGATGGTGATGGCCAGTGCGCGCAGTTGATGGTATTCGCTGTTCGAGAGCGTTTGCGATGGAGCAACGACAATGCTCTCGCCTGTATGGATGCCGAGCGGGTCGAAGTTCTCCATGTTGCAGACGGTGATGCAGTTGTCGTACCTGTCGCGCACCACTTCATATTCAATCTCCTTCCATCCTTTCAGCGACTTCTCTACTAACACTTGAGGAGAGAAGGCGAAAGCTTCCTCTGCCTGGGTCAGCAGTTCCTCATCGTTGTCACAGAAGCCCGAGCCAAGGCCACCGAGGGCATAGGCTGCACGAAGGATGACGGGGAAGCCCAGTCCGTGAGCGGCCTTCTGTACTTCCTCAATGGTATTGCAAGCTTCGCTCTTGATGGTCTTCACGCCAATCTCGTCAAGACGCTTGACAAAGAGGTCGCGGTCTTCGGTATCGATGATTGCCTGAACGGGTGTGCCAAGGACTTTGACACCATATTTCTCGAATACACCTTTCCTGTAAAGCTCCACGCCGCAGTTGAGCGCGGTCTGACCGCCGAAACTCAGCAAGATGCCATCGGGGCGCTCTTTCTCTATGACCCTCTCGACAAACTCGGGTGTCACGGGCTGGAAATAGACCGTGTCGGCCACATCCTTGGAGGTCTGCACGGTAGCGATGTTGGGATTGACGAGCACGGAGCGGATGCCTTCTTCCTTGAGGGCTTTCAGCGCCTGGGCACCGCTATAGTCGAACTCGCCCGCCTGACCGATTTTCAGGGCGCCACTGCCCAACAGCAATACTTTGTTGATTTTCTTCTCCATCGTCATAGCATTTTTACAAATTCATCGAACAACCACTCTGTGTCTGTGGGGCCTGAGCAGGCCTCAGGGTGAAACTGTGCAGAGAACCAGGGCATGGACTGGTGGCGGATGCCCTCGCAAGAACCGTCGTTCATATTGACGAACAGCGGTAGCCAGTCGGGGGGCAGCGTGGTGTCGTCGACGGCATAGCCGTGGTTCTGTGAGGTGATGAAGCATCTGGCCGTGCCGACCTGCCGCACGGGCTGGTTATGGCTGCGATGACCATATTTCAACTTAAAGGTCAAGGCTCCTGCCGCACGGGCCAGCAGCTGGTTGCCCAGGCAGATTCCCATGCAGGGACGGACCGCCTCATCGCCGGCTGCGCTCCGATGGGAAGGGTGGACGGGCTGTTTGGTCTTCTCTGTCGCCAGGAACGTGCGAATATGGCTGACTGTCGCCTCGCAGCGCTCAGGGTCGCCGGGCCCATTGGCGAGGAACAGTCCGTCGAACGCCAACTGATTGAAATCATAGTCCCAGGGCACGCGGACGACTTCTACACCACGCCTGAGAAGACAGCGGATGATGTTGGCCTTGACGCCGCAGTCGACCAAGACAACGCGAGGAGGGGAAGAGTGGGAGGTGACGGGTGAAGAACCGGCTGCCGCCATGGAGGCTGGCTTGTAGGTAACGACCTCATGGCAGCTCACCTGCTCAACCCAGTTCACGCTTCCATAGTCCGCCTGGCAATGGACCGCCTCAGCGCCTGAGAGCGACCGGGGGCGGGTCTCTATCCGTCCCCTCATTACGCCATGCTCGCGCAGGATCTTTGTCAACCGCCGTGTGTCGATGCCCGTCACGGCGGGGATTCTTTCGCGTTTGAGCCAGTCGGCCAGCGACTCCTTCGCATTCCAGTGGGAATAGCGCTCGCTATAGTCGGCGGCCACCAATGCCTTGACGTGGATGCGGCTGCTCTCGAGGAACAACGGCAGACCATCGTGCCCCACACCAGTGTCGGGCACTCCGTAGTTGCCCACCAACGGATAGGTGGTCACCAGTATCTGACCCGCATAACTAGGGTCTGTAAGGCTCTCGGGATAGCCCGTCATGGCGGTGTTGAACACCACCTCGCCTACGGTATCGGCATCGTATCCGAACGACCAGCCGCAAAACTCGCTGCCATCGCTGAGTATCAGTTTTGCTTCTCTCATGACTTAAAGTTGCATTTTCAATACCTGTTCTACATAGTTCACAAAGGCCTCGTTGCAAAGACGGATGCCACCAGGGGTGGGATAACGGCCAGAGAAATACCAGTCGCCAGGGTGATGGGGACAAGCCTTGTGCAGTCCTTCCAAGCTCTGGAACACCAGTTCGACGGGTGCCTGCATACCCTTGGGACGGAGCATCTCGGCGATCTTACGGTTCAGTTCGTCGACACTGAAGGGCGCGTAGATGGCCCGTACATGGTTGGCCGAGAGGGGTGATGCCTTGCATTTCCGGTAGACATCGGCGGTGAGCTGCTGCATACCCCGCTCCTTGATGAGTGCCATGGCAGCGCGGAAGGCACAGAGCTCCTCCAGTCGGGGCATGTCGATGCCATAGTAGTCGGGATAGCGGATTTGGGGCGAGCTGCTCACCATGACAATCTTCCTGGGGTGCAGGCGATCGAGGATTTTGAAGACGCTCTCGCGGAGCGTGGTGCCACGCACTATGCTATCGTCGATGATGACAAGCTGGTCGGCATAAGGTTGCAGTGAACCGTAGGTGATGTCGTAGACGTGGGCAGCAAGGTCGTTGCGCTCGGACCCCTCGGTGATGAAGGTGCGCAGTTTGATGTCTTTCCAGACGACCTTCTCCGTTCTCACGTCGTAGCTCAGTTTCCTGATACCGTCGGTCATGCCATAGAAAGCCACCTCGGCCGTGTTGGGGACATACGAGAAGACGGTATGGGCCACATCGCCACCGATGGCCTGCATGATGGCCGGTGTGAGCTGCTGGCCAAGCCGTTTGCGCTCTTGATAGATATCGCGGTCGGAGCCCCGGCTGAAATAGATCCGCTCGAAACTGCAGGCCGAGAGTTTCTCAGGGGGAAGAATCTGCTGCTGACGAACCTCGCCGTTTCTGCGGACGATGAGCGACTGTCCGGGCAGCAGTTCGTAGATATGGTCTGCCGGCAGGTCGAAGCACGTCTGGATGACAGGCCGCTCGGATGCCAGCACCACCACCTCGTCGTCGCAATACCAATAGGCGGGACGGATGCCCCACGGGTCACGTATGGCAAACATCTCGCCGCTGCCCGTCAGGCCGCACATCACATAGCCGCCGTCGAAATGGCGCATGGCGGTCTTCAATACATTCGCTATCTCTACATGGTCGTCGATATGCCGTGTGATGGCGGTACCCTGCAGTCCCAGTTCCCTGGCCTCGACGAAGAGGCGCTCCACCTCACGGTCGAGGCGGTGGCCCATCAGTTCGAGGGTGATATAGGAGTCGCCATAGATGCGGGGCGATTGTCCCTGAGCGGTGAGAAACCGGAAGACCTCGCCGATGTTGGTCATGTTGAAGTTACCACACAGACAGAGGTTCTTGGCGCGCCAGTTGTTCCGCCTGAGGAAGGGATGCACATACTGCAGGCCGCTCTTGCCTGTTGTGGAATAGCGCAGATGGCCCAAGAACAACTGGGAACTGAAGATGGAGGACGGAGAATGGGGAGAAGTGCCATCGTCGGAGACGAAGCCTCTCTCTATACTCTTGAAGATCTCGGTGATGGCACCCTTGCCCTCGGCACGCTCACGGAACATATATTCCTCGCCAGCCGGGGCATGCAGACTGACACAGGCCATGCCAGCCCCTTCCTGTCCACGGTTGTGCTGTTTCTCCATCATGAGGTAGAGCTTGTCCAACCCATAACGCTTCGTGCCATACTTTGCCTCGTAATAGCTCTGCGGCTTCAGCAGGCGAATCATCGCCACACCACACTCATGCTTCAGCTGTTCCATCGATGCAAGCTTGAATGAACGACATGAACAAGGGGTGCGGGTGGAGCACCGTTGACGAATACTCGGGGTGGAACTGAGTGCCGACATACCATCTCAGGGCAGGGACCTCCACGATTTCCACCAGACGGGCGGCAGGATGGATGCCCACGCACTTCATACCAGCCGCCTCGAAGGCTGCCAGATAGTGGTTGTTGAACTCGTAGCGGTGGCGATGACGTTCTCTGATGATCGTGGCGCCCCCGTAGGAAGCCCACGCCCGGCTACCCTTCTGCAGCTCACACTCATAACTGCCCAGCCGCATGGTGCCGCCCATCTGCGTGATGCTCTTCTGCTCTTCCATCATATCGATGACATTATGGGGTGTCAGAGCATCGATCTCGCTGCTATGGGCGTCATGATACCCCAATACGTTGCGGGCATACTCGACAACCATCATCTGCATGCCCAGACAAATGCCAAGCGTGGGGATGTCGTGGGTACGAGCATACTGGGCAGCTATGATCTTCCCATCGATGCCCCGTGAACCAAACCCAGGGCAGATGACGATGCCCGCCATGCCCTGCAATTGCGCGCCTACATTGCCGGCAGTAAGGTGCTCGCTGTTGATGAAATGCGCCTGCACCTTACGATGATGGTATGTGCCTGCATGAGCGAGGCTCTCAAGAATGCTCTTATAGGCATCCTGTAGGTCGTATTTTCCCACAAGTCCTATCTCAACGACCTCGGTAGCCTGCTTGCGAAGCTGAAGGAATGCCATCCACGAAGCCATCCCCTCGTGAAGGTCGTCAGCAGCGGCTGCATGGGCAGAAGCATCGGCGAGGGCTCCCATTTTCCTGAGAATAATAGCATCCAATCCCTGCCTCTGCATATTCACGGGCACCTCGTAGATGCTCGGCAAGTCCTGGCTCTGAACCACGGCCTCTACATCTACATTACAGAAGTGGGCCACCTTGGCCCTGAGGTCGTCGCCCAACTCATGCTCGGTGCGCAGCACCAGCACCTCGGGTTGTATGCCTAGGCCTTGCAACTGCTTCACACTGGTTTGTGTGGGCTTGGTCTTCAGTTCGCCTGCCGCTGCCAAATAGGGCACATAGGTGAGATGGACGCTGAGCGCCCGCTGCGGCCCTAACTCCCAGCGCAGCTGCCGGATTGCCTCGAGGAACGGCTGGCTCTCGATGTCGCCGATGGTACCACCTATCTCTGTGATGACAAAATCGAGGTATTGCTTGGTGGCATTCAGTAGGATGCGCCGTTTGATCTCATCGGTAATATGCGGCACCACCTGGATGGTTTTGCCCAGATAGTCGCCCCGCCGCTCACGCTCGATGACGCTCAAATAGATGCGCCCTGTGGTCACACTGTTGTAGCGGGTGGTCTCAATGCCGGTAAACCGCTCGTAATGTCCCAGGTCGAGGTCGGTCTCCATGCCGTCGGCTGTCACGTAGCACTCACCATGCTCATAGGGGTTCAGTGTTCCAGGGTCGATGTTGATGTAAGGGTCGAACTTCTGAATGGTAATATGGTAGCCCCGTGCCTGCAACAGCTTGCCCAATGATGCCGAGATGATGCCTTTGCCCAGCGACGAGGCCACGCCTCCTGTGATAAAAATATACTTTGTTTCCACCTTAATATAATATATGACATGTTTGAAAACTGATACAAAGGTAGCGTGACAGGCATGTAAAACCATCAGAAAAGTGAGACTTTGATTGTTAATAATTTCATCAAGTGACAATGTGTCAGTACAGTGGGCTTTTTCATCAAGTTTTTGTTGGATTTCTGACAAGGATTTACCATCTTCATTTACAAAATGTCATTTTCCATCATTATTTAAATAAATAGCAACTTCTTGGTATTTGTCTTTCTAGCAATATGTCTTATCTTTGCACAGGAAATCAAAGTAGGCAATGATTGAATGGGAATCATCAAACAGTAACGAGGAAAGGCCTATCCACGGTCATCAACCACGATACAACTCATCAACGAAACGGATATTTAACTGAATGAGCAAAATCTATTTTACCAAAATGCACGGCTGTGGCAACGACTATATCTATGTCGACGCCACCCGCTATCCCATCACAGACCCCAGCGCTGCGGCCATCGCGTGGAGCGACCGCCACAAGGGCATTGGCTCTGACGGGCTGGTGCTGATTGACCGCAGTTCCGTTGCGGAGGCCGACTATTCCATGCGCATCTTCAATGCTGACGGTTCTGAGGCGATGATGTGCGGCAACGCATCGAGATGTATCGGCAAATATCTATTTGAGAGAATCATCGCCCCCACCGCCTCTCAGCATGAAGCGGAGAGAGGACACCAGGAAGCACATATCAGGTTGCTGACCCTTTCGGGCATCAAAACGCTCTATCTGCACATCGAGAACAACATCGTGGAGAGTGTCAGCGTAGATATGGGCAAACCCGTCTTCGACGATGAGCGTCTCTTCAACCCCAGCCACGCTAAAAGCCTTTCTGCTTTCCTGCCCGGGAAGGAGCCAGGAAAAGAGCCTGCTTTGTTTGTCTCTATGGGCAATCCCCATTACGTCATCTTCACAGAAGACGTGGACCGGATAGAAGAACTAGGCCCCACGCTGGAGCACCACCCAGCCTTCCCCCAACGCTGCAACATTGAAATGGCCAAGGTGCTGACAGACGGCTGTATTCGTACACGCGTATGGGAACGGGGTAGCGGCATCACACAAGCTTGCGGCACAGGAGCCTGCGCCACTGCCGTGGCTGCAGCCCTCACAGGACGGGCCGACCGGACATCGCACATCGTGATGGATGGCGGTACACTCACCATCGAGTGGCGCGAAACAGACCAACACGTCTACATGACGGGGCCTGCAGAATTTGCATTCTACGGAACCATTGAACTGTAATTATCAAATGATAAAAAAATGGCATTAATCAATATTCACTTCCTGAACCTGCAGAACAACTATTTGTTCGCCGACATCGCCAAGAAGATCAATGCCTTCCGAGTGATGCACCCCAAGGCTGACGTCATCTCCCTGGGTATTGGCGATGTGACGCAGCCTTTGGCACCTGCCGTTGTCGAGGCGATGCACAAGGCCACCCACGAAATGTCTACTGCACAGGGGATTCATGGCTATGGACCAGAGCAGGGCTACGATTTCCTGCGTGAGGCCATCGCGAAAAACGACTTCCGCCCCAGAGGTGTCCGCCTCAGTATGGATGAGATTTTCATTAACGACGGCGCCAAGTCGGATACGGGTAATTTCCAGGAGTTGCTCCATTGGGATAACTTCATTGGCGTCACCGACCCCATCTATCCGGTATATATCGATTCGAACGTGATGATTGGGCGCTGCGGCACATACCGGGAAGGGCGTTGGACCAACGTACGCTATCTGCCCACAACGGCCGAGAACGGTTTTGTGCCAGAGATACCGAAAGGGCGCCCCGTTGACGTCATCTACCTCTGCTATCCCAACAATCCCACGGGAACGGTGATCACCAAACAAGAACTGCGCAAGTGGGTGAACTATGCGCTGAAGAACGATGCTCTCATCCTCTTCGATGCTGCCTACGAGGCTTACATCCGCGACCCGGAGATACCTCATAGCATCTACGAGATTCGAGGTGCCCGCAAGTGTGCCGTCGAGTTCCGCTCATTTTCCAAAACGGCCGGTTTCACCGGAGTGCGCTGCGGCTACACGGTGGTACCGAAGGAGGTGAGTGTCTCTACCTTCGAGGGCGAGCGTATTTCCCTGAACCAACTCTGGCTGCGCCGGCAATGCACCAAGTTCAATGGCACCAGCTACATCTCACAACGTGCCGCCGAAGCCATCTATACACCCGAAGGCAGGCAGCAAGTGCAGCAGACCATCGACTACTACATGGATAACGCCCAGCGGATGCTCAGCTGCCTGCGCGCCCTTGGCTATGAATGCTATGGTGGTGAGAATGCCCCATACATCTGGATGCGCACACCCGATGGTATGTCGTCGTGGCAGTTCTTCGAAGCCCTTCTCTATGGGGCCAATGTGGTCTGCACGCCTGGTGTGGGGTTCGGTCCGTCGGGCGAGGGTTATGTGCGATTTACCGCCTTCGGCAGTCATGAGAAAACAGAAGAAGCTCTATCAAGAATAGAGCATTGGACCCAACAGAGCATATAATACCGAAAATATGGAGAATCTAAGATTTCAGGTTGTCGCAGAGGCTTTTAAGAAAAAGCCACTCGACGTAAAGACACCCTCTGAGAGACCCTGCAAGTATTTCGGCAAGAAGGTTTTCAACCGAGGGAAGATGTACAAATACCTTCCGAAGGATGTGTACGAAAAGATGGTCGAGGTGATAGACAACGGTGCACCGCTCGACCGAACGGTGGCCGATGCCGTTGCTGCGGGCATGAAGCAATGGGCTGGTGAAAACGGTGTGACACACTACACCCACTGGTTCCAGCCCCTGACCGAAGGCACTGCCGAGAAGCACGACTCATTTATCGTGCACGATGGTAAAGGAGGCATGGTGGAAGACTTTACCGGCAAACTGCTTGTGCAGCAGGAGCCCGATGCCTCGTCGTTCCCATCGGGTGGCATCCGCAGCACCTTCGAGGCCCGCGGCTACTCGGCTTGGGACCCCACATCGCCAGTGTTCATCATCGACGACACCCTGTGTATTCCCACCGTCTTTATTTCATACACGGGCGAAGCACTCGACTACAAGGCTCCGCTGCTGCGTGCTCTCCATGCCGTCAACGTGGCCGCTACGGACGTGTGCCACTACTTCGACCCGACTGTAAAAAAGGTGACCTCGAACCTCGGTTGGGAGCAGGAGTACTTCCTGGTAGACGAAGGCCTCTACTCGGCTCGTCCCGACCTGCTGTTGACAGGACGCACGCTGATGGGCCACGACTCTGCCAAGAACCAGCAGATGGATGACCACTACTTCGGGGCCATACCCGAGCGCGTGGCTGCCTTCATGCGCGAGTTGGAAATCGTGGCTCTCGAACTGGGCATCCCCTGTAAGACGCGCCACAACGAGGTCGCTCCCAACCAGTTTGAACTGGCCCCGATATTCGAGGAAACCAACCTGGCCGTAGACCACAACATGCTGCTCATGTCGGTGATGAAGCGCGTGGCCCGCAAGCACGGCTTCCGTGTACTGCTCCACGAAAAGCCCTTCGCAGGCATCAACGGTAGCGGCAAGCACAACAACTGGTCGCTGAGCACTGACAACGGCGTGCTGCTGCATGCCCCCGGCAAGACAGCTGAGCAGAACCTGCGCTTCGCCACCTTTATCGTCGAGACACTGATGGGTGTCTATCGCCACAACGGTCTGCTGAAAGCCAGCATCATGTCGGCCACCAATTCCCACCGCTTAGGAGCCAACGAGGCGCCGCCAGCCATCATCTCCTCGTTCCTCGGCAAGCAGGTCAGCGAGCTTTTAGATCACATCGAGAAGGCCGACGTGCAGGACATCCTCGCCATGGCCGGCAAGCAGGGCATGAAGATGGATATTCCCGAGATTCCCGAACTCTTCATCGACAATACCGACCGCAACCGCACATCGCCCTTCGCCTTCACCGGCAACCGATTTGAGTTCCGTGCCGTAGGCTCCGAGGCCAACTGCGCCTCAGCCATGATTGCCCTCAACAGTGCGGTGGCCGAAGCCTTGGTGGAGTTCAAGAAGCGAGTGGATGCCCGCATCCCTGAGTTCGAGAAGAAACTGGCAGGCACAGAACACAGCGCCGTGTTCCATGCCATCATCGACGTGCTGCGCGAGGATATCAAGACGTGCAAGCCCATCCGTTTCGACGGCAACGGCTACAGCGACGCGTGGAAGGCAGAAGCCGCCAAGCGTGGACTAGACACAGAAACTTCCTGCCCCGTCATCTTCGAGCGTTATCTCGACGAGGACAGCATCCGTATGTTCGAGAGCCTCGGTGTGATGACAAAGAAGGAACTGGAGGCTCGCAACGAAGTGAAGTGGGAAACCTACACCAAGAAGATTCAGATTGAAGCCCGTGTCCTTGGCGATTTATCCATCAACCACATCATCCCTGTAGCCACCCGCTATCAGTCATCTCTACTGGAGAATGTAGACAGGATCTCCACCGTCTTCCCCCTGGAAAAGTCTATGAGACTAAATAGCAGAAATCTGAAAATCATAGAGGAGATAGCAGAACGTACGAGTGCCATTGAAAAGAATGTCGAAAAACTGGTTAACGCCCGTAAACAAGCCAACAAGATAACCGATGTGCTTCAGAAAGCCATCGCCTACCACGACCATGTGGAACCATACCTGGATTCCATCAGGTATCAAATCGATAAGTTGGAACTGATTGTCAATGACAGTCTGTGGCCCTTGCCGAAATATAGAGAATTATTATTCATCAGATAAGAGAGAAGGGAAATCGACAGACTAGAATGAGGAGGGTGTCAAAATGAGAAGGGAAAAGGCTTTAGGAGTGTAGGAGGTAGTCTTAGTGACAAGTGAGAAGTGAGAAGTGAGAAGTATGATTACCTTTCCGAATTATTTTCCAGCTTCAGAGATAACTCTGCTCTCCCCCTTAGGGGAGGTGGTGGGGGACTAGAGGCTGAGTATTGTCTACACTCCCACACTCCTACACTCCTAAAAAGCTTCTCACTTGTCACTTTTCACTTGGAAAAGCACAAAAAAGCAGCTACTGCTTCGTGCGAAGCGAATAGCTGCCTATTGTTTTTAGGTAAATTGATGGTAATGTTTATGCTACTTTCTGACGTGTTCCCATACGGGCCTCGACGACGTTGACCACATAGTCGGCCAGTTTCTCGCACTCGTTGATGAGGTCCATGTAGATGGTGCCCACGGCATAGGTGTACTCGTGGTTGTTGATGTCTACGATGTTCTGACTCTTGAGCTGGTTACGGTAGTTGTTGATTTCGTTCTCGATGTTGAACGTGCGGTTGACGTCGAAGGCTTCCTTGCGGCCGCCCATGAGGTTGTTCATCTGGGTGAGCGAGTTGTCGGTGAGCTCCATCATCTGGTGCATGTGGTTGTACTGGCTCTCGGTGAAGTGGTCTTGCTTGCCCTGCACCTTGCGGTTGATGGTGCGCGCCATGTTGTAGCAGGCGTCACCGATAGACTCCAGCTCGCTGATCTCACGCAGCATGGCACGGATCTTGGCCTTGGTGTCGTCGGAAAGATGGGCATCACTGACCTGGTCGAGGTATTTAGCTATCTCGATTTCCATATTGTCGGAGATGCTCTCGTATTTCTCGATGCGGGTATAGAGCTTCACGAACTTCTCGTCGTCTTTCTCAGTGAGCAGCTCGCGCACCATGCCAAACATGCGCTGCATGCGCTCGGAGAACGACTGTATCTCTTTCTGGGCCTCGAGGACGGAGAGCTCGGGGGTCTTCATGAAGCCGGCAGTGATGAAATGCAGACGGAAATCTTCTTCCTCGTCGACCTTCTTGGGCTTGATGACCCAGCACACAAAGCGCTCTATCTGGGGGATAAACCAGATGAGGATGAAGGTGTTGGCCACATTGAAACAGGTGTGGAAGGCTGCCAGCACGAACGACAGCTTGGCTGAGTTGGCGAGGAAGGCCTCGGTGCCGGCGGTCTCCTTGGTGATGTTCACGTCGTAGCCTACTATGCCGCAGACCATATCGATAAAGGGACGGAAGACGAAGAGTATCCAGATGACGCCGAACACATTGAAGAACATGTGGGCGAGGGCTGCCCTTCGGGCCTGCGTGTTGGCCGACATGGCGGCAAGGTTGGAGGTGACGGTGGTTCCGATGTTCTCACCCATGACCAGGGCGATGCCCTGATAGATGGGCAGCACACCACTAGAACAGAGTATCATGGTGATAGCCATGACGGCTGCCGACGACTGCACGCAGAAGGTGAGCACGCCTCCGAGCAGCAGGAAGATGAGGGTGGTGCTGAATGAGTTGGGGTCGAACGAGGCGAAGAAATCGAGCACGGCCTGCTGTTCGCCGAGGTGCATGTCGATGCCCGTCTGGCGCAACGTGCCCAGACCGAGGAACATGAACGAGATACCAAACAAGAAATCGCCGATGAAGCGCCGCTTCTTGTAATAGATGAGGATGATGGCGATGAAGAAGGCCGGATAGACGAAGTCGGTGATGTTGAACGAGAATCCGGCTGACATGATCCAGGCGGTCAGTGTGGTTCCGATATTGGCACCCATGATGACGGAGATGGCCTGGGCCAAGGTGAGCAGTCCCGCATTGACAAACGAGACGGTCATCACGGTGGTAGCGGTCGACGACTGTACCGAAGCGGTAACGAGCATACCGGTGAGCATACCGGTGAAACGGTTGGTGGTCATAGCACCCAGGACGTGTCGCAGCTGCGGACCCGCCATTTTCTGCAAGGCATCACTCATTGACTTCATACCGAACATCAACAGCGCTAGTGAGCCAAGAAGCTTAAACAGAACTAACATGGAGATACTTTGTTTGATTGAATTTCGCTGCAAAAATAATAAAAAAAATCTAAATAGCGGCAAAATTCGCAGTTTTTCGCTATATTTGCAAAAAAGTTTGGGCTGACGGGCAAATGGAGAAAAATGCCGCCCGCGTCCGAAACCATTAAAAAAACACAACACAACTATGGTCGAAACAGTGAAAGTTTTTTGCAAGAACAACGGCAAGGCAATGGAGGTTGCCGCTGGAAGCCTGCTCGCCGAGGTGTATGAACAGGCAGGACTGACGATGGAGTACGGGCCGATTTGTGCCCGCGTAAATAATAAGGTGGAGGGTATGCACTACCGTGTGTACAACACCAAGGAGGTGGAGTTTCTCGACATCACCTCGCCCAGCGGCTCGAGAGCCTACACGCGAAGTCTCTTCCTGGTGCTCTGCAAGGCCGCGCACGACTTATTCCCCGACTGCAAGGTGAGCATCGACATCCCGGTGTCGAACGGCTACTATGTGGACCTGCAGATAGGGCGCCCCGTGACGCTCGACGACGTGGGGCTCATCCGCCGCCACATGCAGGAGATCATTTATGCCCACCTGCCCATCCACCGCTACGAGACGACCACTGAGGAGGCCATCAGGATGTTCGAGGCCCTGGGCTCGATGACGAAGGTGAAACTGCTGCAGGGCCTGGGCAAGCTCTACACTACCTACTACGACCTGGACGGCTATAAGGACTACTACTACGGCTCGATGCTCACCCACACCGGCGAGCTCTATCTGTTCGGCCTGGAGAAGTATTTCGACGGCCTGCTGCTGAGACTGCCCTCGCGCGAGCATCCCGGCGAACTGGGCGAGATGACGCATCAGGACAAGATGTTCGGCATCTTCAAGGAGCACCACCGCTGGCAGGACATCATCGGACTGCGCACGCTGGGCGACCTGAACGAGGCCATCAGCAAGGGCATGTCGCCCCTGCTCATACAGGTGAGCGAGGCCCTGCAGGAGAAGAAAATCGCCAAGATTGCCGACGAGATTGCCGCCCGCAAGGGGGTGCGCATGGTGCTGATTGCGGGTCCGTCGTCGAGCGGTAAGACGACCACCTGCAAGCGACTGTCCGTGCAACTGCTCACCAACGGCATCAAGCCCGTGGGCATCTCGCTGGACGACTATTTCGTGAACCGTGAGAACACACCGCGCGACGAGAAGGGCGACTACGACTACGAGCACCTGCACTCGCTCAACCTGCCGCTGCTGAATGAACAGCTGACGGCCCTCTTCCGCGGCGACGAGGTGGAACTGCCGCGCTATGATTTCCAGACGGGACAGAGCATGATGAGCGGCCGCAAACTACGCCTGCACGACGACGAGATACTGGTGGTGGAGGGTATTCACGCCCTGAATCCCGAGCTGACCTCGCAGATTCCGCAAGACCAGATATTCCGTGTCTACGCCTCGGCGCTGACCACGATACTTCTGGACTCGCACAACTATATTCCCACGACGGACAACCGTCTGCTGCGACGCATCATACGCGACCACAAATACCGTGGGGTGAGCGCCCTGGAGACCATCCGCCGCTGGCCTAGCGTGAGAGCGGGCGAGAACAAATGGATATTTCCCTTCCAGGAGAATGCCGACGTGATGTTCAACACCGCCATGCTGTTCGAGCTGGCTGTCATCAAGAGCCAGGCAGAGCCGCTGCTGGAGCAGGTGCCCGAGAACTGCGTGGAGTATGCCGAGGCCTACCGCCTGCTGAAGTTCCTCCGCTATATCAAGCCCATCCCCGATAGCGAGATACCACCCACCTCGCTGCTGAGAGAATTCCTCGGGGGCAGCTCGTTTACTTATTGAGCGGATGCGGCAAAAGTGTCACTTGGGATGATTTTTCTGCTCAAAACATTTTGCCATCTCAAATATATTTCATTACTTTGCACCCGATTTACTTTAAAGTCCTAATATTACGGATTACAAACAACAAAAAATTATGGCAGAACAATTGGAAGTGAAGGAGCTGGACCAAGTCGTTGTCCGCTTCTCTGGTGACTCCGGCGACGGTATGCAGTTGGCCGGTAACATCTTCTCTACGGTCAGTGCCACCGTTGGTAACGGCATCTCAACATTCCCCGACTATCCCGCTGACATCCGCGCCCCGCAAGGCTCGCTCACCGGTGTCTCTGGTTTTCAGGTGCACATTGGTGCAGGTAAGGTGTACACCCCTGGCGACCTCTGCGACGTGCTCGTGGCGATGAATGCCGCCGCGCTCAAGACGCAGTACCGCTATGCTAAGCCTCAGGCTACGATTATCATCGACACCGACTCGTTTGGTCCGAAAGACCTGCAGAAAGCTGCCTTCAAGACCGACGACTACCTCGGCGAGATGGGCATCGACCCCGACCGCGTGGTGGCCTGCCCACTGACCACGATGGTGAAGGACTGCCTGAAAGACACAGGCATGGACAACAAGGCCATCCTGAAGTGCCGCAATATGTTTGCCCTGGGTCTGGTGTGCTGGCTGTTCAACCGCGACCTGAGCCTCGTTGCCAATTTCCTGCGTGAGAAGTTTGCCAAGAAGCCTGCTATTGCAGAGAATAACATCAAGGTGGTTCAGGCTGGTTATGACTACGGTCATAACACCCACTCGAGCGTGCCCGCCACCTACCGCATCGAGTCGAAAGAGAAGGTGCCTGGACGCTACATGGACATCACCGGCAACAAGGCCACCTCTTACGGCCTGATTGCCGCCGCCGAGAAAGCCGGTCTGCGTCTCTTCCTCGGTTCTTATCCTATCACTCCCGCTACCGATATCCTGCACGAGCTGTCGAAGCACAAGTCGTGCGGCGTCATCACCGTCCAGTGTGAAGACGAGATCAGCGGATGTGCCAGTGCCATAGGCGCAGCGTTCGCCGGTGCATTGGCTGCCACATCGACCTCCGGCCCCGGCATCTGCCTGAAGAGCGAGGCCATCAATCTGGCTGTCATCGACGAGCTGCCACTGGTCGTCATCGACGTGCAGCGCGGCGGTCCCTCTACGGGTCTGCCCACCAAGAGTGAACAGACCGACCTGCTGCAGGCCCTCTACGGCCGCAACGGCGAAAGCCCCATACCTGTCATCGCCGCCACCAGTCCTACCGACTGCTTCGACGCTGCCTACGAGGCTGCCAAGATTGCGCTGGAGCACCTCACTCCGGTCATCCTGCTCACCGATGCATTCATCGCCAACGGTTCGGGTGCATGGAAGCTGCCCACCATGGAAGGCCTGCCCGAGATTCATCCCCACTACGTCACGCCTGAGATGAAGGACAACTACACCCCGTACTTCCGCGACGAGGAGACCAAGGTGCGCTACTGGGCCATCCCCGGCATGGAGGGCTACAACCACATCCTGGGCGGACTGGAGAAAGACGGCAAGACCGGCGCCATCTCTACCGACCCCGAGAACCACGACCTGATGTGCCGTCTGCGCGCAGAGAAGGTGGCGAAGATTGCCGTTCCCGACCTCGAGGTGATGGGCGACGACGATGCCGACCTGCTCATCGTGGGCTTCGGTTCTACCTACGGCCATCTGGTCAGCGCCATGCAGGAGCTGCAGGCCAAAGGCTACAAAGTGGCACAGGCGCAGTTCAAGTATATCAACCCACTGCCAAAGAACACGGCAGAGGTGCTCTCGAAGTATAAGAAGGTGGTGGTGGCCGAGCAGAACCTCGGTCAGCTGGCCGCTTATCTGCGCACAAAGGTCGACGGCTTCGTTCCCTACCAGTTCAACCAGGTGAAGGGCCAGCCGTTCGTAGTCAGCGAGTTGGTTGCAGCTTTTGAGGAAATTTTAGCCCGGTAATTTTTAATAAACAACGACCACGAATTGAACGAAAAGAACGAATAGTTTTTCATTTGTTTCGAATGAGTCGAACAAGGAGGTAAAAGAATGATGTCGAATACCAGATGCTACAGACAAGACGTGATTTTTCCACAGGAATCCTATGATATAGTAGGAGCTGCTATGAAAGTTCATTCTGAGCTGGGCTGTGGTTTCACTGAAAAGGTCTACCAAGAAGCCTTGTCGTTAGAATTTGCTGAGCGTCTTATTCCGCATATGCGTGAAGTTGAGCTTCATGCCTCCTATAGAGGACATCAGCTTTCGGCAACATTCGTCCCTGATTTCATTTGTTACGATAAAATAGTTGTTGAGTTAAAAGCCGTTAAGGCTCTAGACGATATGCACCGTTCGCAGGCATACAATTATGCGAAAGTTGCCAATTGTAAGTTGGCATTGCTTTTAAATTTTGGCGAGTCTTCGCTGGTTTATGAGCGGTTAGTAGTGTAATTCGTGTCTATTCGTCATAATGAATCATTCGCGTAGAGATAATCATTCGTAAAATTCGAGTTATTCGTGGTCGAAAATATGATTAAGAGTATGAGTTATACAGCACAAGATTATAAGAAAGGACAACCCCGTTGGTGTCCTGGTTGCGGTGACCATTTCTTCCTCGCATCACTGCACAAAGCAATGGCAGAAGTAGGCGTTGCTCCACACAACATGGCCGTTATCTCGGGTATCGGTTGCTCCAGCCGTCTGCCTTATTACGTTAGTACCTATGCCATGCAGACCATCCACGGTCGTGCTGCTGCCATCGCCACAGGTGCCAAGGTGGCCAACCCCGGCCTTTGTGTATGGCAGGTCAGCGGCGACGGCGACGGCCTCGCCATCGGCGGTAACCACTTCATTCATGCCATGCGTCGTAACATCGACCTGAACATGATACTGCTCAACAACCGCATCTACGGTCTGACGAAAGGACAGTACTCTCCCACCTCACCACGCGGATTCGTCTCCAAGTCGAGCCCCTACGGAACCGTTGAGGATCCCTTCCGCCCCGCTGAGCTGTGCTTTGGTGCCCGCGGACACTTCTTTGCCCGTGCCGTTGCCACCGATGCTGCCGGAACAGTGGACATTCTGAAGGCCGCCTATCAGCACAAGGGCGCTTCCGTCTGCGAGATTCTGCAGAACTGCGTCATCTTCAACGATGGCTGCCACGATGCCGTCTACAACAAGGAAGGCCGCAAGAAGAATGCCATCTACGTGCGTCATGGCGAGAAACTCGTCTTCGGCGAGAACAACGAGTTCGGACTGGTACAGCAAGGATTCGGCCTGAAGGTCGTTGAGATCGGCAAAGACGGATACACACTCGACGACGTGCTCGTTCACGATGCTCACTGCGAGGACGACACCCTGCAGCTGAAGCTGGCCATGATGAGCCTGGAGGATGGATTCCCCATCGCCCTCGGTGTCATCCGCGACGTGGAGGCGCCTACCTACGACCAGGCTGTTCACGAGCAGCTGGAGGAGGTAAGTGGCAAGAAGAAGTACCACAACTTCATGGAGCTGGTAGAAACCAACGACATCTGGGAAGTGAAGTAATCATCACACATCAACTATATTGAAAAAGGTAAAAGGCAGACACAAGTCTTGCTTTTTACCTTTTTTCCTTAAGCACGCCTTTCCCTGAGCTATCGCCTGCAGCGTCACCGCATAATGGTGTGAGTGGGGCGTTCCCACATACACCAGGTCGACATCTGGGTCGGCCATCAGCTGCTCGTACGAGCCATAGGCACGCTCGATGCCCCACTCTGCCGCAAACTCGTCGGCCTTAGCCAGTGTGCGTGAACCAACGGCCAGAGGCGTCAGACCCTCCTGGCGTTGCAATGTATAGGCAGCTTTCTCGGCAATCCATCCCGTGCCGATGATGCCCACTCTCAAATCCTTTTCTTCCATGTGCAGCTATTTTGATTTTTAGTTTTTGCCGGCTGAAAATATACAGAAATCTTTTCATTTCCGCCAAAAAGGACCCGACATATTTTGCTTTTTCTCAACTATTTGTTACTTTTGCAGGGTGTTCATATGTTTTAACACATGAAAAGAATCAGTTTCATCCATCGGCTGCTCGACCTGATATCGCCCCGCATTTGTGCCGTCTGCGGTCGTCGCCTCGCTGTTACGGAAGATATTGTCTGTGCCAGTTGCAACCTGCATCTGCCCCGCACCGGTTTCTCCGTCGATGCCTACGACAACGAGATGGCCCGTCTGTTCTGGGTGCTGCTGCCCATCGAGCGGGCCGCCGCCCTCATCTACAACCAGCCTCACTCTCAGGCCGCAGCTATGATTTACGACATGAAATACCACAACCAGCCCGAGACAGCAGAACTGATGGGCAGCATGATGGCCGACGAGATGATGGGCGACGGTTTCTTCGATGGCATCGACCTGCTCATTCCCGTTCCGCTCACCCGAAAACGCGAGCGGCAACGGGGCTACAACCAGAGCTACGAGATGGCCAAGGGCATCAGCGAGAAAACGGGGATACCCATTGCCAGCGACGTGGTGCAACGTGTGAGTTTCACTGAGAGTCAGACACATAAGAACCGGTACGAGCGGCAGGAGAACGTGAAAGGTTCCTTCCGGCTGACAAACGGTACGAGAATCAGCGGCAAGCATGTGATGCTGGTAGACGATGTGGTGACCACGGGCGCCACCATCATTGCCTGCGGCCAGGAACTGGTGAAGGCCGGAAACGTGAAGATAAGCGTTGTCTGCCTCGGTTTCTCGAAGGAATAAGCCTGCATACGGCGGCGAAAGCAAAAAAAACAAAATATTTCGCATTTCTTAACGGTAAAATAGCAGAAAAACCGTAACTTTGCACTTTCACATTGATAAACAACTGAGAATATGGATACACTGAAAAAAGCATTCGCAGCCAAGCTGTTGAGAATCAAAGCCATTAAACTGCAACCCAACAACCCCTTCACATGGGCTTCGGGATGGAAGTCGCCGTTCTATTGCGACAACCGCAAGACCCTCTCGTACCCCGAGTTGCGCAACTACGTGAAACTGGAAATCGTGCATGCCGTGCTCGAGAAATTCCCCGAGGTGGAGGCGATTGCCGGTGTGGCCACAGGTGCCATCCCGCAGGGCGCGCTGGTGGCCGACGCCCTGAACCTGCCTTTCGTGTATGTACGCTCGAAACCCAAGGACCACGGACTGGAGAACCTCATCGAGGGCGAACTGAAACCCGGCATGAAGGTGGTGGTGATTGAGGACCTGATATCGACCGGCGGCAGCAGCCTGAAGGCTGTGGAGGCCATCCGCAACAACGCCTGCGAGGTGATTGGCATGGTGGCCAGCTACACCTACGGCTTCCCGGTGGCCAAGAAGGCTTTCAAAGAGGCAAACGTGGAACTGGTGACCCTGACCGACTACGAGCATGTGGTGGCCGAGGCACTGGAGACGGGATACATCGCCGACAGCGACGTGGAGCTGCTGAACGAGTGGCGCAAAGACCCGGCACACTGGGAGAATTGAACATGGAGGACTAAATCATGAGCATGACAAAATTCGAGAGCAGCATACGGCAGATCATGTACCCGCAACAGGCGGTGTACAACATGCTGAGCGACTTGAGCAACATTGAGCGGGTGAAAGACCACCTGCCCGAGGACAAGGTGCAAGACCTGACGTTCGACACCGACAGCGTGAGCATCAGTGTGGCACCCGTTGGACAGATAGCCCTGCGCATCATCGACCGCGAGGAGCCGAAGACCATTAAGTTTGAGACGGCACAGAGTCCGGTGCCCTTCAACCTGTGGATTCAGCTGCTGCCCGTCACCGAGACGACCAGCAAGATGAAGCTCACCATCAAGGCCGAACTGAACCCCTTCATCAAGGGTATGGTGTCGAAGCCACTGCAGGAAGGACTGGAGAAAATCGCCGATATGCTGACGATGATACAATATGAATAACAGCTGACGGGGGCTGGCATTTGTTGCGCCGCCCCCGACAGAACACAAAAACAAAAGAAAAAGATACAGGATGGCTAACAAACTTTGGGCAAAGAATTTTGAGATCAACAAAGAGATCGAGCGGTTCACTGTGGGCCGCGACCGCGAGATGGACCTCTATCTGGCGAAGTACGACGTGCTGGGCTCGATGGCACACATCACCATGCTCGAGAGCATCGGACTGCTGGAGGCCGACGAGCTGAAGCAGTTGCTGGCCGAGCTGCGCAACATCTACGACATCTGCGAGCGCGGTGAGTTCTGCATCGAGGACGACATCGAGGACGTGCACTCGCAGGTGGAGCTGATGCTGACCCGCAAGTTGGGCGACATGGGCAAGAAGATCCACTCAGGCCGCTCGCGCAACGACCAGGTGCTGGTCGACCTGAAGTTGTTCTGCCGCCACGAGCTCAAAGAGATAGCCGAGGGTGTGAAGGTGCTCTTCGACGAACTGATACAGAAGAGCAACCGCTATAAAGACGTGCTCATGCCGGGCTACACCCACCTGCAGGTGGCCATGCCCAGCTCGTTCGGACTGTGGTTCGGTGCCTATGCCGAGAGCCTCGCCGACGACATGCTGTTCCTACAGGCTGCCTACCGCATGACCAACCGCAACCCGCTGGGCTCGGCAGCCGGCTACGGCTCGTCGTTCCCGCTGAACCGCACCATGACCACCGAGCTGTTGGGCTTCGACTCGATGAACTACAATGTGGTGTATGCGCAGATGGGACGCGGGAAGATGGAGCGCAACGTGGCCTTCGCCATGGCCACCATCGCGGGAACATTGGCGAAGATGGCTTTCGACGCCTGTCTGTTCAACTCGCAAAACTTCTCGTTCGTGCGACTGCCCAAGGAATGCACCACGGGCAGCAGCATCATGCCCCACAAGAAGAACCCCGATGTGTTTGAGCTGATACGAGCCAAGTCGAACAAGATACAGAGTCTGCCGCAGCAGGTGATGCTCATCATGAACAACCTGCCCGTGGGCTACTTCCGCGACCTGCAAATCATCAAGGAGGTGTTCCTGCCGGCTTTCGACGAACTGAAGGACTGCCTGCAGATGACGGCCTACATTATTAATAAGATGGAGGTGGACGAGCACATTCTCGACAATCCCATGTACGACCCCATCTTCTCGGTGGAGGAGGTGAACCGTCTGGCCGCCAACGGCATGCCCTTCCGCGACGCCTACAAGAAAGTGGGTCTCGACATCGAGGCGGGCAACTTCACGCCCGACAAGCATATCCACCACACCCACGAGGGCAGCATCGGCAACTTGTGCAACGACCAGATTGTGGCACTGATGGAAGAGACGCTCGGCGGATTCCACTTCGAGCGCATGACAGAGGCCGAAAAGAAACTCCTGAAGAGGGGAGAATAAAACACAAAGAGGCTGGGAAATGAGGAAATCAACAGAAAGCATCCGAAGGGAAGTACAGCGGCTGATGTCCATGCCGGGCAACTGCCGTTGCCTGCTCACGGCACTGCTGTTTTCTGCCGCGCTACTATTCTCGTGCGACGCCGATAACGAATATGATACCGACCACCGTTGTTTCTTCACGTTCGACACCAGCCTCCACATCACCAGTTTCATTCAGAACGCCCTCAACCCTCTGGCCCCCGGCATCTTCGTATGGGTGTACACCTCGCAGAAAAGCGGCGTGATGGTGGTCAACGCACAACTGAACGACGGCAAAACCAGCAGTGCCGACAACATCACCTCGGCCAAGGAAAACTACACCACCTATATTCTGGGCATGAACAATGGACTGTTCATCGGCTACAGCAGTCTGGGCAACGGCCTTTTTGCCTTCGACCGCCAGTGCCCCAACTGCGTGAGCGACTACAACCTATATAAATATCCGCTCACATGGGCCAACAACGGACAGTGGGTGAGGTGCGGACAGTGCCAGCGTACCTACGACCTGAACAATTTTGGTGTTATTATTGACGGAGAGAAAGGCAAGAAGCTCATCCGCTATCAGGCCAACTACAATGGCACAGTGCTGACTGTACGCAACTAAATGTTTAAATTGTGTAAATTCCTTTGGCAGTTCCGATAAATAGCCGTATCTTTGCACAACTTTTAGCCGCGATGGTGGAATGGTAGACACGAGGGACTTAAAATCCCTTGGCCAGGAATGGCTGTGCGGGTTCGAGTCCCGCTCGCGGCACATCCAAAAGAAAATCATTAAATCATTATGCGAAAAAATCTTATTTTATCTCTTTCGGCATTGTCTATTCTTGCACTGACTTCTTGTTCTAAACTCGGTGCACTCTCTGCCGACAATTTCGTAGTTACTCCCAACCCTCTTGAGACTCAGGCCGGACAGGTTCCCGCTACTATCAACGGAACATTCCCCGAGAAGTACATGAAGAAGAAGGCCGTCGTGACCGTTACCCCAGAGCTCCGCTATGGCAATGGCCAGGTGACTAGAGCCGCCGGTACCACTTTCCAGGGTGAGAAAGTACAGGGCAACGACCAGACAGTATCTTACAAGATGGGCGGTCACTACACCATGAAGGCCACCTTCCCGTATGTAGACGCCATGCAGAAGAGCGATATGTATCTCACCTTCAACGCCCGCATCGGCAAGCGCACTGTCGAGGTGCCTGCCGTGAAAGTGGCCAATGGTGTGATTGCTACTTCTGAGCTGTATAAGAAGACCATGATGAATGCAGGTGCCTGCATTGCCCCCGACACCTTCCAGCGCGTGAATGCCAAGAAGCAGGAGGCTAATGTGAAGTTCCTCATCAATCAGGCTAACCTCCGCAAGAGCGAGCTGAAGAACAACTCAGTGGCTGAGTTCGTCAACCTGCTCAAGCGCATCAACGCCGACAAGGAAGGACTGGCCATCAAGAATGTGGAGGTGCAGGCTTATGCATCGCCCGAGGGTGGCTTCGCCTACAACGACAAACTGGCCAGCAAGCGTCAGAACGTGTCGGAGGACTACGTGAAGAAGACCCTGAAGGAGACCAAGGTTGACGCCGACATCGACGCCAAGTACACCGCCCAGGACTGGGAAGGCTTCCAGCAGTTGGTACAGGCCAGCAACATCCAGGACAAGGATGTCATCTTGCGCGTTCTCTCTATGTATAAGGATCCCCAGGAGCGCGAGCAGCAGATCCGCAACATGAGCGCCGGCTTCCGCGAGCTGGCCGACGGCATCCTGCCCGAGTTGCGCCGCAGCCGCATGATCATCAACTACGAGACCATCGGTCGTAGCGACGAGCAGATCAAGGCCCAGCTGGCTGCCGATCCCTCGAAGCTGAGCGCCGACGAGATTCTCTATGCCGCCTCGCTGACCGACGACGAGAAGGTGAAGGAGGATATCTACAAGACTGCCGCCAAGCAGTATCCCGCCGACTACCGCGCCCTGAGCAACATCGCAGCGCTGGAGTTCAACAAGGGTAATGTGGGCGAGGCCAGAAACTACATCCAGAGAGCATTCAACGTGAGCAGCAAGGCTCCCGAGGCCAATGCCAACCTCGCACTAATGGCCCTGCAGAGCGGCGACATCAAGAAAGCCACCGACTACGTGTCGAAGGCTACGGGTGCCAACGGTCTGGACCAGGTATTGGGCAACTTGGAGATTGCAAAGGGCAACTATGCACAGGCAGAGCAGTACTTTAAGGACTCAAACAACAACAGTGCAGCCCTGGCCAACATCCTGAACAAGAACTACGCTCAGGCTTCTGTCGCACTGAAGTATGCCAAGGAAGACGCCATGACCAACTACCTGCAGGCCATTCTGAATGCCCGTCAGGGTAAGAATGCCGAGGCAGCCCAGTGGTTGCAGAAGGCTCTCAAGCTCGACTCGTCGCTGAAGGCTTATGCCAACAACGACCTGGAGCTCCTGAACGTCAACAAATAAACCGTACACTCGGTGACGGGTGCAAAGTGATGGGTGCTGATGATCGACGCTCTTTCCCAGAGCCATCATCGCCACCCATCATTTTCCGTCCATCACTCACCAACTAACACCCTCCCCCATGAAGCGATACTTTTATTTCATATTACTCACCCTGGTTCTGGTTGCTTGTGGAACAGACGGCAGTCACTTCAAAATTGAAGGCCGTTTCCTCAACCTGAACCAGGGCGAGTTTTATGTATATAGCCTCGACGGGGAGTCTGCCCAACTCGATACCATTAAAATCAATGGCGGCCGGTTCAGCAAGAAAATCGACTGCGAAAAGCCGCAAACCTTCATGCTGGTGTTCCCCAACTTCTCCGAACAGCCTCTGTTTGCCGTGCCCGGCAAGTCGGTCGACGTGAAGGCCGATGCCTCGCACCTGAAGGAGATGGAGGTGAAGGGAACCAGCGACAACGAGTTGATGACCAGCTTCCGCAAGAAGATTGCCAATGCCTCGCCCATAGAGGCCACGAAGACGGCAGCTATGTTCATCAACGACAACCCCAAAACGCCTGTGGCCGTCTATCTCTTGCGCCGCTACTACCTGCAAAACGTGACGCCCAACTACGCAGAAGCGCAGAAACTGGTCGAGACTCTGCTGAAAAAACAACCTGAGAACGGACAGCTCATCAACATGAAGAAAGCCATCTTGTCGCTTCGGAACAGTGCTGAAGGTGGCATGATGCCCTCTTACAGCACCTACGATGTGAAAGGCGAATACGTCAACACATCATCCCTGCGGGGCAAGGTGGGCGTCATCAACTCGTGGGCCACATGGAACTTCGAGAGCCAGAACATGCAGCGCGAGTTGCGCAGGCTGTACAAGCAGCACGGCAGCCAGCTGGCTATCATCAGCGTCAGCTTAGATGCCAGCAAGCGCGAATGCACCAATGTCATGCAGCGCGACTCCATCACATGGCCCAACATCTGCGACGGAATGCTCTTCGACAGTCCTGCCGTCGAGAAACTAGGCCTCAAAGGCGTATCCGACAATATCATTGTCGACAAAAAAGGCAAGATTGTTGCCCACGGACTGCCCACCAAAGAGCTGATTGATCGCATCAACAAAATGCTCAAGTAATACACCTTAATGCTAGTAAAAACATACAGTGCAGCCGTCAATGGCCTCGAGGTGACGACTGTAACCGTTGAAGTAAACATCACCCGGGGCGTTATGTTCCACCTTACTGGCCTTGCCGACACTGCAGTCCGCGAAAGCAAGGACCGCATCGTTGCGGCCATGTCGAACACTGGTTTTAAGTTTCCCATTGCCGATATCACCATCAATCTGGCTCCTGCCGACATCAAGAAAGAAGGCAGCAGCTACGACCTGCCTGTAGCCATCGGCATATTGGCTGCCGACAACAAGGTGGCAAGCGAGCATCTGGGCGAATATATGCTGGTGGGCGAGCTGGGGCTCGACGGTCATCTGCAGCCCATCCGAGGTGCTCTCCCCATCGCCATCCGCGCACGTGCCGAGCATTTCAAGGGTCTGATAGTGCCCCAGCAAAACATCCGCGAGGCGGCTGTGGTCAACAACCTGAACGTCTACGGCATGGAGTCGTTGTGGGATGTGGTGCAGTTCTTCAACGGTCAGAAGACCTTCGAGCCCACCGTCATCGACACGCGCCGCGAATTCTATGAGCAGCAGAGTCATTTCGACCTCGACTTTGCCGACGTGCGCGGTCAGGAGAATGTGAAGCGTGCCCTTGAGGTAGCTGCCGCTGGCGGTCACAACCTGATTATGGTCGGTCCTCCAGGCAGTGGTAAGTCGATGATGGCCAAGCGTTTGCCCGGCATCCTGCCACCTCTCTCGCTGGCCGAGAGCCTGGAGACGACGCAGATACACAGCGTTGCCGGCAAACTGAGCCGCGACACGAGCCTCATCAGCCAGCGTCCCTTCCGCAGTCCCCATCACACCATCTCGCAAGTGGCCTTGGTTGGCGGCGGCACCAACCCGCAACCCGGTGAGATCAGCCTCGCCCACAATGGCGTGCTCTTCTGTGATGAGTTGCCTGAGTTCAACAAAAGCACCCTCGAAGTGTTGCGCCAGCCATTGGAAGACCGCAAAATCACCATCAGCCGTGCCAAATACACCATAGAGTTTCCCTGTTCGTTCATGTTCGTCGCCTCCATGAACCCCTGCCCCTGTGGCTATTATGGCGACCCCACCCACCAATGTGTCTGCACCCCTGGCCAGATACAGCGTTATCTGAACAAGATCAGCGGTCCCCTGCTCGACCGCATCGACATACAGGTTGAGATAACACCCGTTCCCTTCAAGGACATCTCGAAGGCAGCACAGGGCGAGCCGTCGGCTGCCATCCGCGAGCGTGTCATCCGTGCCCGCAGCCTGCAGGAGCAGCGCTTCACCGATTTCAAGGGCATCTACTGCAATGCCCAGATGACCGAGCGTATGATTCATCAGTTTGCCGAGCCCGACGAACAAAGCCTCAACCTGCTGCGCACCGCCATGGAACGGCTGAAACTGTCTGCCCGTGCCTACAACAGAATCTTGAAGGTCGCCCGCACCATCGCCGACCTCGACGGCAGCGAGCACGTACAAACCATGCACATCGCCGAGGCCATCGGCTACCGCAACCTAGACAGAGGCGACTGGGCAGAAAGGGGATTATAATATCTATGAGGAATTAGAGGAATTAGAGGAATTATTTATATGTATGCAGCCCATTCGTCCTTACATAAAAGCATTGTTTAGGAATATAAAGTCACCGCTTATAAATGATACCAGCTTCTTTTTGGCTTCATTTATGTGCATAGTTCCTTCTACAATAAATCAAATGGTCATACTCTATGACGATTTGAATTGGATTGGCTTTTTCTTCAGTATGTATTTTTGTCTGTTTCAATCAGCTATATATTGACCACTATAGTATATTTTTTAGAAAATGTAAATGTGTAAAATATTCTCTTTATGCAATTCTTTTCATATAGCTTTTCCTTTTTTTGTTTCTAAAATTCAGCTTTGGAACCAATATTTCACCATTAGTCGTAACTATGGCTTTTGAAACCAATGCAAAGGAATCCGGTGAATTTATTTGTAACTATTTATATTCCAAGTGGACTTTCTTGTCGATATTTGCAATTATTGTGATTATTATATTTATTGTGATATCTAGAAAAAACAGGTTCCTGAGCAATAAGAGTATAATAAATGCCATAGCTTTGATTGTAATCACAAGTTTTATAGTTTCTATATACACATCCAGAATATTCGTTTCTCTTTTGCGATGTGAAAATATGAAAGACGTAAGTCTGTGGTATGATAATTATTACCCTTATGCTATGGACAATCTTTCCATTTTATTCTATTCAATTTATATTCCATCTATTACAGTAAATGAAGTCCAGTCTGTTGTTGTTAATACACAGAAAGCTGTGCGATCAGAACCGATTTGTACAGAACCAGATTCATTAGACGTTGTTCTTATCATAGGTGAATCTTTTATCAAACGGCATGCTCAAATTTATGGGTATTATTTGCATACGACACCCAACATGTGTGAAGAACAGGAAAAGGGCTATTTGTATGTATTCCAAGATGTGATAAGTCCATATAATTCTACCACACAATCTATTAAGAGTATAATGTGTTCGAATAGAATTTCAGAGGGAGGAGGAAAACCTGCCCTGATGCCAGGAGCAAACTGAAGCTTCAGTTTTTTCTCAAAGTCACCTTGTATGATTTGAATGCTTGCCATTATCTGTCTGTTCGCTAAATTGGAATTTACTTGTGAGAGAACTTATGCATGAATAGATAGCATATTGCCGATATAGTTGAACCAAACATAGCCAAAACCATATCCTTTTGTGCATCCCACATGTCACCTTGCTGACCATTGTAATAATCCGCCTCTTCTGAAGTCATAACAATCGTAAGCAACCATTCAAAGAGTTCGTAAATCATACTGCCAGTCTGAACTATGAGCCACGACATAAGAATTGCTGTCAAATTCTTTAATTTGAACCACTCTTTGCATAGATACATAAAAAACGGGAACATTAGCAGGCCAAAAGAGAAATGAACAAATCTGTCATAATGGTTTCGAGTGTCTTGAAAGAAATCAGCATTTACGATACCTGCAGCAATGCTCCATTCTTTGTATGGCACATAAGAATAAATATAACGGGCTCCAACCACATGTAGTAACGTGAAGAGAACAGTACAAACAAAAGTAAGATTGGTCATGCGATTTTTTACAATGTCCAAAAGAAGAGGCATCATCAGTAGCACAGTTCCTGCATGTTGAAGGTATTGTTCATGTGGATATATTGGGTTAATACAAGTGATGACAGTAATGACCGCAAGTATTAAGAGAGATGTACATTTTATCTTGTTCATATTTATAAATTCCGATTTATCTGTCTGTTACTTTATATGTCAAGGCATCCGACGGCCATCCTGTCACATTGTGACCCGTATCGAGCCGTTGGATGACTTGCAGGTCATCATCAGAGAGGGTAAAGTCGAAAAGATCGATGTTTTCCTGCATCCGCTCCTTGTGGGTGGTCTTTGGAATGACGATGATACCGTTTTGTACAAGGAACTTCAGTGCTGTCTGTGCAGCTGTCTTGCCATTCTTCTCGCCAATAGCCACCAAGGTGGGATTCTTAAAGATGCCATGTTTACCTTCAGCCAACGGACTCCAGGCCTCTAACTCCACACCGTATGTTTTCAAATACTCCAGCATCTTGCGCTGTTGGTAGAATACGTGTGCCTCGCATTGATTCACTACGGGCATCACCTTGGCACCGCTGACTATCTTTAGAAAAGTATTGGGATAGAAGTTTGATACGCCAATGGCACGGAACAATCCTTTATGGTAGAGTTCTTCGAGTGTCTGCCACATCACAGTAGGATTGCCTACGGGCCAATGAATAAGCATCAGATCCACGTAGTCAAGCCCCAGCAGTTTCATGGAGTGGTCGACCGAACGGAACGTTTCTTCTCGTGTGTAGCACGAATCGCAAATTTTGGTGGTGACAAAGAGTTCTTCCCTCGGGACGCCACATGCGCGTACCGCATCACCAACAGCTCGCTCATTATAGTACATGGCTGCCGTGTCGATGCTTCGATAACCCACACTGACGGCATCTTCAACCACCCGTTGGGTCTCCCGTTCCGGTATGTCATAGACGCCAATGCCCAATATCGGCATCTTAACTCCGTTATTCAACGTCTTGTATTCCATATTGTCCTCACACACGTTTGCCAAGTTCGTAAGCCTCTTGCAATTTGGGGTTGCCTTCAATCTCGCGGGCATTGTTCACGCCGCCACAGAACAGCGTCCCTGCCAGGCGACTTTTCGGATAGCAGTCTATCCAGCCCATCAGTCCCATCTCGGCCCGCTTCGGAGTCTCGTCTTCATCTTCTGCAGCCGTGGTCAGCAGATAGATGTCACGGAACTGGTAATCCTGCTCATACATCGCATTCATGCGGTCTATGAGAGTCTTCATCTGTCCGCTCATCTCATAATAGTAAATAGGTGTTGCCCAGCAGATGACATCAGCCTTCAGCACCTTGGCCATAATGTCGTTCACATCGTCTTTGATAACGCAACGCCCTAGTTTTTGACAAGCCATACAGCCTTTGCAGAACTGGATGTTCTTGCCCGCTAAGGAGACCTTCTCCACTTCGTTTCCTGTAGCTTTGACACCTTCTATAAAATTCTCAGCGAGCATGTCGCTGTTTGAGCCATGACGCAGGCTCGTAGATATTACTATGATCTTTTTCATGTTCATATTTGTTTATTGTCCGCTAAATTGGAATTTATATGCTACTCTCCCATTCCTTTTTTGTGATGCAAGTGATATGCTCTGTCCGCAGCTCACCCGGCAATTGAGAAGGAACGTTTTCTTTTGTCATCTGATACTTAAAGCCACACTTCTCTTGTACGCGCTTTGACTTAATGTTACCATCAAAATAACCGCACCACATCTTCTGCATCCCCAAAGCATTGAAGGCATGCCGCTGCAACTCCCTGACTGCTTCTGGTATCAGTCCCTGCCCCCAATACGGAACGCCAATCCAATAACCAATCTCGCACTCATCGTCGGGGAGGCCAATATTGCTTTTCTTTCCAACCATCAATCCAATGCTGCCGACAGGCTTGCCTGTAGATTTTAAGACCACAGCATAGGTTTCTGGTGCTGAAAGAATTGTATTGATAATCTCCCTGCTGTTCTCTACGCTTGTATGCACTGGCCATCCAGCAATCGGACCGACTTGTGGAGATTTCGCATAGCCATATAAATCCTCAGCATCCTCTTCACGCCAAGCTCTTAATATCAGTCTTTCTGTCACTATATCCATCCCTAAATTCCGATTTATCTGTTTGGCATACTTCTTATACCCACTCAAAGTTGACCTTTCCAGCACCTACCTCAAAGTGGTATTTGGCAATGCCCAAGTCCATCTGGGTATAGCCAATCATCGAGAAGCCTTTCTTGGCTCTTACTTGATGGCGATTGTTGCTCATGCCGACATACTCAAACGAGAACTTCTGCTGGTTCACGGCCGTTGGAGCAAGCAAAGCTGCTTCCACGCCCTTCTTAAACCATGAGGGAGTGATGTCACTGGCATTGCTGACTTGCTCAACGGTCTTGATCTTATGGCCTACTCCCTGTGTTTCACCATAGCCGATGGCAATGTAACAAGCAATCTTCTCGCCTTCTTCAAGCACAAAGGTTCCAGGCACCTTTGAATAGCTGAGTCCTACCCAGCAGGTGTTCAAGCCAAGCGTCTGAGCAAGTAAGACAAGATGCTCACCATAGTAGCCTACACGCTCATCAAGGTCATCGGCTCTTTTCCCTGCCATGATCAGATAGTTGTTGGCATTACGGAACTTCCCGTATTTGGCCAGCGTCCCTTGGAATGCCTTCGGCTCGTTGCATATCAACTGAATGTGGAGTTGTCCCTCATGGTTCAACTTCACAATTTCATCTTCAAGCACCTTGACGATTTCCTCGCTCAATCGCTGGTCTTTGTAAGCCCTTACACTATGCCGGGCTTCTATGGCTTCCTGTATTGTCATATTTTAGATGATATATTACTATTCATTATTATTGTCTTCTTTGCTACATTAAGATACATACCGCTACATTTTCGCTACATTGATTTATTGTCGCTATAGCATGTAAGTCGTTGTGTATCAGTC
>DEFO01000046.1 GCA_002350805.1 Prevotella sp. UBA2850 | reverse complement strand
GGTCTGCTGCAATGTGGGTTACAGCGTTTCTGAATTTCCATAAATGTTGCACTTGTTAGTGAATTTTCTCCTGCCAAAGTGTCTCATAGTGTCTCACCACGTCTCATGGTGTCTCACGTTGTACCCTCGATTGCATTTTGGACTTTTCTCACAGCGTCTCACGTTTGTCCCTATGATGTCATCTTGGTGTGAAATCGACTTTCTGTTTTACACTCGCGGTAGAAATATGGTGCAAAAATAACTGGAAAAACTGTAACTAACAAATATGCAACTTGAAGTGTTAAAATACAAAAAGTCCCTCATTTAGAGGGACTTAGTTCAAATTACTCCAAGTTGTTCAGAGTTGTTTATAAGGGGTTACTTGCCCACGCAGAAATTCTTAAAGATATTTCCTAATACTTCATTGGGGGTAATTTGACCTCCGGTGATCTCTGCCAGATGGTTGATGGTGAGGCGGAGATCTTCTGCGAGCAGGTCGCCCGGGATGTCTTGCTCCATGCCTTCGATGACGCGCAGAATGCTTTCGTGGGCGTGGACGAGGGCATTGTAGTGACGGGCATTTGAGACGATAATGTCGGTATCTGTTAATGCTGGAATGTTGGCCGAAGCGAAGATGGCCTGTTCTAGTTCGTCGATTCCCTGACCGTATTTGGCCGCAATTCTGATGGTGGGTAATCCGAGGTTCGAGATTGTGGCGTAGGGGAGCGAGTCGTTCTTGTCTATTTTGTTGATAACGATGATAAGCGACTTGTTTTCAGAATGTTGAGTAATGTCTCTTATTTCTTTGGTTGATGGGCTATCGTCGATTATCCAAAGCACGATGCGGGCTTTGTCGATAGCTTGGTAGGTGCGCTCGATGCCTATTTTCTCTACTTCGTCGGAGGTCTGTCGAATGCCGGCTGTATCGATAAAGCGGAATGTGATGCCGCGAATGTCGATGGTGTCTTCGATGGTGTCGCGGGTGGTGCCGTGAATGTTGCTCACTATGGCTCTGTCGTCGTGGAGGAGTTGATTGAGAAGGGTGCTCTTGCCAACATTCGTCTTGCCGACGATGGCTACGGGTATGCCTTGCTTGATGGCTTGTCCGGTCTCGAAGGAGCGGGCGAGACGGGTAATGCGATTGTCAATAATTTTCGCTAACTGATAGAGCTCGTTTCGGTTGGCAAACTCCAGGTCCTCATGGTCGGAGAAGTCGAGCTCTAGCTCTAATAGAGATGTGAGCTTTAGGAGTTGCTCGCGAAGGGTGCCAAGCTCTGACGAGAAATGCCCTCGTAGTTGTGATAATGCTATCTGGTGGGTGGCTCTGTTGCTGGAGGCGATGAGGTCGGCCACGGCCTCGGCTTGCGAGAGGTCCATCTTTCCGTTAAGGTAGGCGCGTTGGGTGAACTCGCCTGGATTGGCTTGTCGGCAGCCATTCTCTATTAGAAGATTCAATACCTTATTTAATATATAGCGAGAACCGTGGCAGGAGATCTCCGCGCTATCCTCGCCAGTATATGAGTGGGGCGCACGGAAGATGCTGACGAGGACTTCGTCGATGACCTCTGAACCATCTTTGATGTGCCCGTAGTAAATGGTGTAGGGCTTGGCGTCTGTAAGATTCTTAGAAAAAACGTGTGAAAGAATCTCAAGTGTTTGAAGGCCTGAGATTCTTATTATTCCGATGGCTCCACCTGGAGCTGTTGCAAGTGCGCAGATTGTCATTTCTTCTTTGCCCATGTATTTGCTAATATGATGAATATTATTGTTATTGCAAAGAAAATGAAAAGTGCCCCCATCTGATTCTGGGGATTGTTACCAATGAAGGGCAGAATGCTTACATAGCCTGCTGCTATCACAGAAAGGATAGCCATCAGGAAGCGCAAACGCTTAATATTCACTTTTGCCCGATCTTCCTCGCTGGCAGTATTATAGCCAGCAATAAGTTTGTCGCCCTTGCCCATCAGAAAGATGACAGCAAGGACGAGAAAGAGGATGGCTAATATACCAACAAAGATGTTCCGAACAATCATATTCTGTCGAGCACTTTCTCGATGAGCGTGTCGATGGAGTTTTTGTACTCGGTGTTCATCTTCTGGGCATAGCGGTTGGCGATGACCATACAGCAGGTCGTAGCGCGATGGCCAAGGAGCGAGGCCATGCCGGCTACTGCCGACGACTCCATCTCGAAGTTGCACACTTTCATGCCCTCATACTCGAAGGTTTCAATCTTCTCGTTCTGATGCGGGTCGGCGATATCGGCGCGGAGCACTCGTCCCTGCGGACCGTAGAATCCGCCGCACGAGATGGTGTAGCCACGCACCATGTCGTCTTGTGCGATTTGGTTGGTTAGCTCCGGGTCGGCAACCGCTACATAGGGTGAGCCTTTCTTGGGGTCCCATTGCATGTGTTGTTTGAAAGCCTCCTCGAGTTGCAGGTCGCACACTTTGTCTCGGTCGGCATAATAGTTGAGCAGACCGTCGAAACCGATGCTTTTGACCGATGCCACAAAGCTACCTGTGGGAGTCTCGGGTTGTAATCCGCCGCAGGTGCCTATGCGCACGAGGGTGAGCGTGCGATGTTCTTCGCGCTCCTGGCGGGTGGTGTAGTCGATATTGGCCAATGTGTCGAGCTCGTTGACCACGATGTCGATATTATCACATCCGATACCATGGCTTTGGCAGGTGATGCGCTTGCCTTTATAGGTGCCGGTAATGGTGTGGAACTCGCGGCTGCTGACCTCGCACTCGCGTGAGTCGAAGTGAGCGGCTACTGTGTCGACGCGGGCTGGGTCGCCCACGAGGATGATGCGGTCGGCCATTTGCTCTGGACGGAGGTGCAAGTGGAAGCACGAGCCATCGGCATTAATGATGAGTTCTGACTCGGGGAAAAATCTCTTGTTCTTCATACATATATGGATTTTTAGTTCATTGCCTGGTTCTCGGCATTGCGTATTTGTTTGGCCATCGCCTTCAGCTCTGCTTGCTGGCGCTGGATGATGCGCTCGTAGTCTTGAATATCGTCGGCCAGCCGCTGATGGGTGCTTCCGCTGGTGTTGCGATACTCCTTGCGGATGAGGTCCAGGTGATGGTTTTCTTTGTCGACCTCTGCCTTCAGGGCTTGCATGCGCTCGAAGAGTGTACGGCTCTCGATGTTGTGGAACTCGCTGAGCGAACGGTAGACTACCTTGTCGTTGATGGGGAAGTAGATGGCCTCACCCTGGCTTGAGGCGGAGCTGTTGTCTTTGAGCTCGTTGAGCTTTTTCATGGCCTGGTTGCGCTTGGCAACAGAAGGCCATGTGTCGCGGATGCGCGTGATGGCTGCCAGCTGGTTGAGGCGCGTGTCGTCGATGTCGCTAATGTCGTAGTTCTCACGGTTGTCGGAGGTGACGATGGTGTAGACGCACACCTTGCCTTCAGGTTGGTTGCGTGAGGTGACGAACCACGCCAGACGGTTCATATCGTCTTCCACATACATGAAGTCGTCGGCCTTCGAGTTGAAAGGCAGGCCAATGTTCTCGGGCCTCAGGTAGCGGGCGTTCTCGGCATCGTAGCGCGTGACGAAGAGGTCGTATCCGCCTATGCTTTCTTTGCATTTAGCTGCGAAATAGAAGGTGGTTCCGTCGGGCATCATGAAGGGATAGGCCATGTCGGGGGCGAACTCATCGAGCCCGTCGAGCGGTTGTGGCTTAGACCATTTACCTGCAATCTTGTCGCGCGTGAAGAGGCGCACATGGCCGGTGGTGTCGGCTTCTGAATAGAAACACTTATTGCGGAATCCGTTGACAAAGACGTATTGCCCGTCTTGGTCGTCGGTGCCGAAGAAATCGTTGTAAGCTTGGATGGTACCGTTGTCGCGTTGCAAGGGAATACATGCCAGGAACTGGCTTTTGTCGACCACGATGCTGTCTATGACGAATACGCGCTGGGTGTTGGGCAGCATGTTCTCGTAGAGCAGGTCGGCTGCCGTCTTTTGCGGGGGAGCCGGTACGGTGGTCTTAGCCTTTGTCTTGGCTGCTGTTTTTTTCTTTTGCGCCATCGAGGGGATGGTGGCAGCTATGATAAGCAGGGCGGCAAGTGAGATTCTGATTCTATTCATGGTTCTTATGTTCGTTCTTTGAATAGACAAAGATACATTTTTTTATTGACAAATGTTGATTGGCTGCTGACAATTTAATTCATTTTAATACTCTACGAGCTTTCCGGCAGTATGGAGCGCGTGCCAGATGGAATAGCGAGCCTCAGGGTTCATTTCCTCAATCTGCTGGTAAAGGCCGGCAATTTCGGCACGGTGGGTCTCATGCTCGTAGGGACAGCTCTTGAGTTGTTGTTCGTAGTGGCGTAGCAGGGCAAAAGCCTTTAGCTCGCTCTCGTGCTCGAGGCAGAGCGGACGGATGATGGTGAGTGGCATGCGACGCATGGGCATGCTCACGGGCATTCCATCGAACCGGCCTTGAAAGCACAGGTTCATAAGGGTTGTGTGAAGAATGTCGTCTTGGTGATGGCCGAGGGCTATTTTGTTGAAGTTCTCAGCCTGGGCTAGGTTGAAGATGGCCTTGCGCCGGTACCACGAACAAAGAAAGCAGGGCGTCTTCTGCTTTCTCAGGGTTTCGGCAGACGAGGGTTGTTTGCCGGCAGAAGCTTCTTCGGAATTAGCGGCTTGAAGGCCTGTTTCGAATCGGGTGGAGAGAACGTGGAGCTTGACGCCATGTTGCTGGCAGAAGTGCTCAAGGTAAGTTGTGTCGCTTTCGTAGTGGATGTTTTGCATGCGCACATGAACGGCCTCGACGTGGAACTTCGGGCGGTAGACACGTGCCTGACGGGCCAACAACTCGAGCAGGCAGAGCGAGTCTTTTCCACCTGAGAGAGCCACCAGCACACGGTCTCCGTCGGCGACAAGTTGATAATCGGAAATGGCTTTGCGAAAGCGACTTACGATTCTGCGCTCAAGTTTTTGTTCTTCTCCGAGTTGCATTCACTTCATAAAGACAAGATAGACGGCACAGATGATGAGCAGGAATGCCAGGATGTGGTTCCAATGAAGGTTCTGACCTTGGAAGAGGATGTTGGCCACAACGGCAAAAACGGCCAGCGAAATGCACTCCTGAACTACTTTCAACTGCACAAGGGTGAAAGGACCACCGTTGCCGATGAAGCCCATGCGGTTGGCCGGTACCTGACAACAATACTCGAAGAAGGCGATGGCCCACGAGAAGACGATGACACCTATGAGCGGCCAATGGCTGGAGGTGCCGTTCTCTTGTAATTTTAAATGCCCGTACCAGGCAAATGTCATGAAGACATTGCTTAGTACGAGCAAGATAATCGTATATAATCCGTTCATTTATTTACCTTGAATTTGAGCATCCATGCTAGCGGCAGCACGGCGGCCGTCGCCCATGGCCAATATGACGGTGGCACCTCCGCGGACAATGTCGCCACCAGCAAAAATCTCAGGTCGGCTGGACTGCATACCCTCGTTGACGACGATGGTGTTCTTGCGACCCAGCTCAAGTCCCTCGATGGATTTCGGAACCAACGGGTTGGGGCTCACGCCAACGGCCACGATGACCTGGTCGACATCCAGCTCGACGGTCTGTCCCTCAACGGGCACGGGCGACCGGCGGCCGCTGGCATCGGGCTCGCCCAGTTGCATCACTTGGAGGATAGCCTTGCATACGGCACCATTCTCGTCGGCCTTATACTCGATGGGGTTGTGAAGGGTCAGGAAGTTGATACCTTCTTCCTTGGCATGCTTCACCTCCTCCAGACGGGCGGGCATCTCGGCCTCTGAACGACGGTAGACCAACGTCACATTGCCGCCCAGACGCTTGGCCGTGCGGCACGAGTCCATGGCCGTGTTGCCGCCGCCCACTACCAGAACATTCTTACCCAGATTGATGGGCGTATCGGTGGTCGGGTTGGCAGCATCCATCAGGTTGACGCGCGTGAGATACTCGTTCGACGACATGATGTTGATGCTGTTCTCTCCAGGGATATTCATGAAGTTGGGCAGTCCGGCACCCGAGCCGACGAAGATTCCCTTGAAGCCTTGGGCCTCGAGATCGTCAACAGAGATGGTCTTGCCGACAATCACGTCGGTCTGGAAATGCACGCCCATCTTGGCAAGGTTTTGAATCTCGACGTCGACAATGGCATTGGGCAGACGGAACTCGGGAATGCCGTATTTCAGCACGCCGCCAATCTCGTGCAAAGCCTCGAATACGTAGACATCGTAGCCCATCTTCACCATATCGCCGGCAAACGAGAGGCCCGAGGGACCTGAGCCCACGACGGCAATCTTGATGCCGTTGGCGGGAGCAATCTCTGGAAGGCTGATGTTGCCGCTCTCGCGCTCGTAGTCGGCGGCGAAGCGCTCCAGGTAGCCAATGGCCACGGCGGGCTCGTTCATCTTCAGATGTATGCAGCGGCTCTCACATTGTTTCTCTTGCGGACAAACACGGCCGCAGACAGCTGGCAGGGCAGAGGTCTGCTTGAGCACTTTGGCGGCAGCCAGGAACTCGCCGCGCTCGATATTCTTGATGAATGCAGGTATGTTGATGTTCACCGGGCAACCCTCCACACAGGTTGGTTTAGCGCAATCCAGGCAGCGCTTGGCCTCTTTCATGGCCATTTCGGGTGTGAGGCCAATGTTCACTTCCTCGGTGCGCGTGGTGGCACGATAAACGGGGTCGAGCTCGGGCATCTGCACGCGTTCAATCTGCGTGCGCTCCTTGGGTTTCATGCTCTTGCGAATCTCGTTGCGCCACTCGGCGTTGCGGTCGGTGAGCACCTCGATGGGGTCGTCGGCAGCACGGGTCGAGCCAGCCTCGTTCTTCTGACCGGCTACATGGGCTTCGGCCTCTGAATCCTCATGATACAAGTGCTCCTCAAAGTGCTCCAGCTCATCCTGCTCGGCGCGCTTGAATGTGCCCATGCGCTTGAACATCTCGTCCCAGTCGACCAAGGCACCGTCGAACTCAGGACCGTCGATGCAGACAAACTTCGTCTTGCCGCCAATGGTCAGTCGGCAAGCTCCGCACATGCCCGTACCGTCGACCATAATCGTGTTCAGGCTTACCTCGCAAGGAATATTGTGTTTCTGAGCCGTGAGGTTAGAGAACTTCATCATGATGGGAGGACCGATGGCAAACACCTTGTCAACATGCTCTTGCTCGATAAACTTCTCGATACCTACGGTGACCACGCCTTTCTCGCCATACGAGCCGTCATCGGTCATGATGATCACCTCGTCGCTCGACTCGCGCACCTTGTCTTCCAATATGATCAGGTCTTTCGAACGGCCAGCCATGACCGAGAGCACACGGTTGCCAGCTGCCTTCAGCGCCTGGATGATGGGCAGCATCGGTGCAACGCCCAGACCTCCGCCGGCACAAACCACGGTTCCGAAATTCTCAATATGAGTGGGATTGCCCAGAGGACCCACGATGTCGGCCACGTTGTCGCCTTCGTTCAGCATGCAGAGCTTCTTCGACGAGAGACCCACTTGCTGGACAACGAGAGTGATGGTTCCTTTCTCAATATCGGCACCGGCAATGGTCAGAGGCATGCGCTCGCCTTTCTTGTCGACGCGCACAATGACAAAATTGCCGGCCTTGCGGCTCTTGGCTATCAGCGGAGCCTCGATCTCGAAAAGGAAAACCTTCTCAGAAAACTGTTCTTTCCTTATAATTCTATTCATATCTCTTTGTGTTAGTTTCGTTTTGTGTGCAAAGGTACAAAATCAAAATAAAAAAGCAAAAGAAAACAGCCGTTTTCTTTTGCCTGATGGTAAATATGGTATGGTGCTCAAAGGCACTCGCATATTCCTGTTAGTCAATCATATCGAAGCCGGTATAGGGGATGAGCGCCTTCGGAATGCGTATGCCGTTTTCTGTCTGGTTGTTCTCCAGCAGGGCAGCCACGATGCGCGGCAGGGCAAGAGCAGAACCGTTAAGCGTGTGGCAAAGCTCGGTTTTCTTCGTCTCAGCATTGCGGAAGCGGCACTTCAGTCGGTTGGCCTGATAGTTGTCGAAGTTGCTCACCGACGATACTTCCAGCCAACGCTTCTGGGCCTCAGAGTAGACCTCGAAGTCGTAGCAGATGGAAGAGGTAAACGACTGGTCGCCACCACAAAGCAGCAGGATGCGGTAGGGAAGCTCGAGTTTCTTCAGCAGGCCCTCCACGTGCTCCAGCATCTCACGATGACTCTCTTTCGAGTGCTCGGGCTTGTCGATGCGTACAATCTCGACCTTCGAGAACTCATGCAGGCGGTTCAAGCCGCGCACGTCCTTGCCGTATGAGCCGGCTTCACGACGGAAACACTCGGTGTAGGCGCAGTTCTTGATGGGCAGGTCTTTCTCGTCGAGAATCACGTCGCGGTAGATATTTGTCACGGGAACCTCGGCGGTAGGAATGAGATATAGGTCGTCAATCTCGCAATGGTACATCTGTCCCTCCTTGTCGGGCAACTGGCCGGTACCATATCCCGAGGCGGCATTCACCACGGTGGGCGGCATGATTTCGGTATAGCCCGACTTGCGAGCCTCGTCGAGGAAGAAGTTGATGAGTGCGCGTTGCAGGCGGGCGCCCTTGCCGATGTATACGGGGAAGCCTGCACCTGTGATTTTCACACCCAGGTCGAAGTCAATCAGGTTGTATTTCTTTGCCAGTTCCCAATGGGGAAGCTTGGCCTCAGCCACTTCGGGGTTGGTGGTCCAATTGCCTACGGTGTCACCCTCGACACACTCCCTGAGGTTGCTCTTCACCACGTGGTTGTCCTCGGCGGCAGCACCCTCCGGCACTTCATCGTAGGGAATGTTGGGAATCTGGCAGAGCAGGGTGGTGAGCTCGTCTTCGGTTTTCGACTTCTCAGCCTCCAGCTGCTTATTGGTCTCTTTCATCTCAGCCACGGTGGCCTTGATGTTCTCGGCTTCCTCTTTCTTGCCTTGTTTCATGAGCATTCCTATCTGGGCTGCCATCTTCTTGGCCTCCGAAAGGTTGGCGTCTAATGCCTGTTGAGTCTCGCGGCGGTGCTTGTCTACGGCAAGAACATTCTCGATGGCTTCGCGCGCACCGTTGAAGTGCTTTTTCTGCAAACCGCGAATCACGCGTTCAGTTTCCTCACTGATGAGTTTTAGTGTAAGCATAATGATTATTGTTACTTAATTGATGTTTCCTTGTTGTCAGAGTGACGGCTGATGCCCTTTCGCTCATTCGGATGCAAAAGTACAAAAATATTTTTGGAACAAGGCTATAAAAAGGCAAAAATCCCAAATCTCCTCGGAGAAATGGGATTTTTGTTGTTTGTTTGGAATAGTTTTCTGATTATTTAAGCTTCAGCCTCGGGTATTACGTTTACCACACTCTTGTCGTGGCGTCCCTTGTGGAACTCTACAGTACCGTCTACGAGAGCGTACAGCGTATCATCCTTACCGATGGCAACATTGTTGCCAGGGTTGTGCTTTGTGCCGCGCTGGCGAACGATGATGTTGCCTGCTACACACTTCTGACCGCCGAAAATCTTAATACCAAGTCGTTGAGCTGCTGATTCGCGTCCGTTCTTCGAACTACCGACACCTTTTTTATGAGCCATTTCTTAGTCCTCCTTTTTTAAGCGATTACTGATTTTACTTCTACCTGAGTGAACTGCTGGCGATGACCGTTCTTTTTACGATAGCCCTTGCGACGCTTCATTTTGAAAACAATCACCTTCTCGCCCTTCACGAGCGGGTTCACTACCTCACACACTACTTTTGCACCGTCTACGGTGGGTGCGCCTACCGTTACTGCGCCGTCAGCATCTACGAGCAGCACTTTCTCAAATTCAACAGTATTACCAGCCTCAACATCCTTGATGCGGTTGACATAGAGCTTTTGTCCCTGCTCTACTTTGAACTGCTGACCGTTAATTTCTACAATTGCGTACATTGATTTTATGATTGTAAAACGGGTTTTTCCGCCAGGCGATGCGCACCGTGCGCATGCTTGTTTGAGCCCGAACGGACTAAATCGGGCGCAAAGGTACTACTTTTTCTTGAATTGACAAAGGATTTTGACGATTATTTTTAAAAACAATAAAGCGATCGCCTTCACAGGTAATCGCTCTATATCTTCAATAGGTATTAGTTTTTTTTAAGGTAAAAAGATTGTTTTCAGGATAACTGTTGCAAAGATAAGGCAATTTTTTTAACTACCAAAACATTTTATTGATAAAATTTTTCAAAAATCGGTGTGTGGGCGCACAATGGTAATTATTTTACAAATCTTAACATAAAAATCTGCGTAAACGTTTACTTTCCTTCGTATTTTTACATTTTGTTGCATCAAAGTGTCATGTTTTATACATCCCGCTTGAGTCTGCGGATGCATATTGTACAGTTTTCCGTATTAACCTTCACCCTGCTTTGTTAGAGGGCTCTTCTGCGTTGCTAGAGTAGCTTTCTGTGTTGCTAGAGTAGCCTTCTGCGTTTGTGGAGTAGCCTTCTGCGTTTGTGGAGTAGCCTTCTGGAAGAATCGTCACTATCTTCATTAGTGATGTTTGCATCTTTGTCTCTTTCTTCATCATGTCTCTCCCTTCGTCATGTCTCGCTATGAGTCATGAGGTCAAACCATTACCGCCGGCAGCTGTTGAAACTCTGCCGGTGATGATGTGTGTCGCCCGAGAAAGGAAATGGTTATCGTTTGATGATGGTGGTGCCCAGCCTGTGTGTCACATCTTTCCGTCCGACGGTTCTGATGTTGTAGACTCCATTCGGCACGTCGTGGATATCGACGAAGGTGTTGCGGTAAGGCTTAGTGGCGATGATGATGCCAGCCATGCTTTCGATGACGACATAATCGGCGTCGAGGGTCTTTCCCTTTTCCGGAAGCATCACTTTCTTTCCGTCGTTCTTCAGCATTCGTTTCGAGACGGTTCTTTGTGCGCCATTCTCCATTTGGAGTGCATCGCTCTCGTTGCCATAGCGGTCGGTGGCGGTAATGGCCACGTATAGTCCTTTCTCCGTGAAGTCGGGAATGCGGATTGTGGTCTGCTGATAGCGTGTGGTCGTCAGGTTGCGGGCATCGTTCACATCTACAGGATAGTTTCGGCTGACATATATATTATATAATAAGGTGTTGCCATCCGTCTGACGGTAGTTGGCGTTAGGCGAGCTCCATGCGATTTGGTCGCCGTTGATGCTTAGGCGGCGTGGCATAAGAGGCTTCTTGCTGCTCATCCATGTCATGGGCGGCACAAGGGCAGGGTAGCGGTCGAAGTGGTCGGCCACATACCGGTAGATGCCTTTCACGTTGTCGGTCAGGAATTTTGAGCGGAAGGAGGTGTGCCCCAAGTTATACTGGCGCAGCACGTTCAGCTCGCGGGTGATGACTTCGAGCGGCCAGTTGAGCTCGCGCGGATGGAGCATATAGATGCCAAGGCCGGGGGCAACAATCTTGCCGTAGCTGCATTCTGCCCAGTCGATGGCAAACGGGAAGAAGTTGTTGTCGCGGAAGTACATCATGGGGAAGAGCGCGTCCATCAGTCCGTCGCGCAACCATCCCTGTGCATCCTGGCATACCGTGGTGTTGGCATTCCATCCGCGGCTGGCATAGCGCGTCAGGTCGTCGTATTTTCCGATGGGCGAGCAGCTCATCTTCACCCACGGCTTGATGCTTTTCACCGTACGGCTAATGCTGCCTACGATGCGGGTGATGTGGGAGCGCCCTACGCTTTTGTTCGTTCTTTTCTTCCAAGTCTCCGGGTAGCGGATATAGTCGAGATGGATGCCGTCGACATCGTAGTTGCGCACGATTTCGCCACACATGTTGGCCAGGTAGTCGCCCGTTTGAGCTGACTCGGGGTTCATGTAGCCCTCTTCTCCGATTTTCACCAATAGTTTGGGGTGTTTCTTGCGCAGCTGGGCACACCCCAGCGCATTCCATTTGCCCACGGGAATGGTGACCACCCACGCATGCAGCTCCATGCCTCGCTTGTGGCATTCGTCGATGGCGAACCGGAGAGCGTCGTAGCCGGGAGAAACTCCGGGCTTGCCCGAGAGGCAGCCGTCCCAAGGCTCGTAGGCAGAGGGGTAGATGGTGGTGGCGCGTACACGCGTCTGGAGCAGTACCGTATTGATGTTGGCATGTTTCAGCTGGTCCAGAATCTTGCACAATTCCTGCTTCTGCCGCTCAATGGCATGTGTGTTGTTGGCATAGGAGTGTGGCCAGTCGAGTCCGCCGATGGTGGTGAGCCACACCGCCCTGACCTCGTATTTTGGAAATGTTGTTTGGGCCTTGGCTATGAATGTGAGACAGATGATAGCGATGAGGAAAATATATCTTTTCATACTTTTTCAATTAATTTCTGCGCAAAGTTACTGATATTTTTCCTTATTTCAAATAAATTCGCTACTTTTGCAGAGATGTTTATAAACAATTCAGTAAAATGATAACATTTTTGATTAGTCTTGTCGCTCTCGTCGTAGGCTATATGGTTTACGGCAAGTTTGTAGAGCGCGTTTTCGGACCTGACGACCGTCTCACCCCCGCCGTTGCGAAGGCCGATGGCATTGATTTTGTTGTTCTGCCCAATTGGAAAGTGTTCATGATTCAGTTCCTGAACATTGCCGGAACTGGCCCTATCTTCGGAGCTATCATGGGCGCCAAGTTCGGACCTGCCGCTTACCTTTGGATAGTGTTGGGATGTATATTTGCAGGTGCTGTTCACGACTATCTGTGCGGTATGCTCTCGATGCGTAACGACGGTGCCGGTCAGCCGGAGCTGATAGGTCTTTATCTGGGTCATACCACCAAGCGTGTGATGCTGGTCTTCTCGGTGTTCCTGCTGATGATGGTAGGCGCCGTGTTTGTTTACAGCCCAGCTTTGATACTTGGCAAGATGTGTAGCGACGGACTGACGTGGGTCTACATCTGGTGTGGAATCATCTTTGCTTATTACCTCATCGCCACCATGCTTCCTATCGATAAGATTATCGGTAAGATATACCCCTTGTTTGCCGTCTCGATGCTCTTCATGGCCGTTGCGCTGATGGTGGTGTTGTTTGTCAAATGGCCTTCGCTCCCTGAGCTGACCGATGGAATCTACGGCGAAGGATATAGCTCGCCCATCTTCCCGGCCTTGTTCATCACCATTGCCTGCGGAGCCATTAGCGGATTCCATGCCACGCAGACGCCCTTGATGGCCCGTTGCCTGAAGAACGAGAAAATGGGCCGTCCTATATTCTACGGCTCGATGATCACCGAGGGTCTTGTGGCGCTCATTTGGGCCACCGTCTCGATGTATTTCTTCTATGGCGGAGCAGCCGAGGAACTGGGTGTGCCAGCCACATTGCAAGCCCCCGAGGTGGTGACCGCCGTGAGCCAGGGCTGGTTGGGCACGTTCGGCGGCATTCTGGCCTTGCTGGGTGTGGTGGCAGCTCCTATCACCAGCGGAGATACCGCCTTGCGCTCAGCCCGTCTGATTATCGCAGAGTTTATTCACCTCGACCAGCGGAGCGTGGCCAAACGCTTTTGGATTTGCATCCCCCTGTTTGGTGCCACCATGCTGCTTCTGTTTTTTAACATCGAGAACCCCGACGGGTTTAATGTCATTTGGAGCTACTTCGGCTGGGCCAATCAGACGCTGGCTGTGTTCACCCTCTGGGCCATCACCGTCTATCTGGTTCGCGCGAAGAAGCCCTACTGGATTACTTTCCTTCCGGCCGTGTTCATGACCGTCGTCTGCTCTTCGTTCCTGATGATTTCGAAGAATGCCTTCGGATTCGACATGATGGTCGGCTATGGGGTGGGCGGTGCCGCCCTCATCATCTCGCTGGCCTGGTTCTTCCGCTGGTATCAGCAGGAGAAGAGCCGCTCATCGGTTCAGAAGTGAACAACAACAAGAATTATTCATTAAAAAACAAATAAAGATTATGAAAAAGAGAATCGCACTAATGGTGATTTCTGCCCTGGTGGCAGTATCGGGTTATGCTCAGTTTGAGGAAGGTAAGTCGTATGTCGGAGCCAATCTGACGGGACTGGACTTTAGTTATAGCGGAGCCAAGAAGTTCAGCGGTGGTGTTGGTGCCCAGCTGGGTTATTTCTTGTTCGACGACTTCATGGTGTTGGGCGATTTCGAGTACCAACGCAACGGTATTGCCAAGACCAACGACTTCCTGCTTGGAGCCGGTATGCGCTACTACATTGAGCAAAACGGCATCTACCTGGGTGTCAACGCCAAGTATCTGCACAATAATCATAACTACAACGATGTGATGCCCGGTGTGGAGGTGGGTTATGCCTTCTTCATCGACGGCCATGTGACCATCGAGCCGGCGTTGTACTACCAGCAGTCGTTCAAGAGTCATAAAGACTACTCGAGCGTTGGTTTCCGTATTGGCTTCGGCTACACCTTCTAGAGAATAAGACTGGTTTCCCGGCGTGATAACAAGCATGCACGTTGGGAAACCATACCATAAACAGATACAATCATCGATAAAAAAGAATTATGCTATCAGTTGACGAATTAGAGGATCGCCTCATTGACCTTTCGTTTGCAGAGGATATAGGCGACGGCGATCACACCACGCTCTGTTGTATTCCCGAAGACGCTATGGGCAAGAGCCATCTGCTCATCAAGGAAGATGGTATCCTGGCTGGTGTCGAGGTGGCCAAGAAAGTGTTTGCACGTTTCGACCCCGACATGCAGGTGGAAGTGCTCATGGGCGATGGCTCGAGAGTGAAGAAGGGCGATATCGCCATGATTGTGAGCGGACGCATTCGCTCATTACTCCAGACCGAGCGCCTGATGCTGAATATCATGCAACGCATGAGCGGCATCGCCACCATGACCAACCGCTATGTGGAGCGCCTGAAGGGTACGCACACCCGTGTGCTCGACACCCGCAAGACTACTCCCGGCATGCGCATGCTCGAGAAACAAGCCGTCAAGATTGGCGGAGGCGTAAACCACCGCATTGGTTTGTTCGACATGATTCTGCTTAAGGACAACCATGTTGACTTCTCGGGCGGCATTGCCAACGCCATCAACCGTTGCCATGCTTACCTGAAGGAGAAAGGCCTCGACTTGAAGATCGAGATCGAGGTGCGCTCATTCGACGAGATACGTCAGGTGATGGAGGTCGGTGGAGTCGACCGCATCATGCTCGATAACTTCAGCGTGGAGAACACTCGTAAGGCCGTCGAGATGATTGGCGGCAAGTACGAGACCGAGTCGAGCGGCGGAATCACCTTTGATACCATTCGCGACTATGCGGAGTGTGGTGTCGACTTTGTGTCGGTAGGAGCACTAACGCACTCGGTGAAGGGACTCGACATGAGCTTCAAAGCATGCTAGGCAGTTTGTTTCTGGCAGCATTACTTCACTTTACTTCGCCGGTGAACTATGACATTACGCTGGCCGGCAATTTCGGTGAGCCGCGTCCGCATCATTTCCATGGGGGAATAGATGTGAAGACGGGTGGAGTAGAGGGGAAGGCTATTCTATCAATAGCCGATGGTTACGTCTCGCGCGTGACCGTCGGCCTTTATGGTTTTGGCAATGCTGTCTATGTGCAACACCCGGGAGGCTATACCAGCGTCTATTGTCATCTGAAGCGATTCTCGCCGCAGATAGCTGCTGCCGTGAAGCGCTGGCAATATCAGCATCAGAGCTATTCGGCCGATGTGCGGCTGAAGGCTACCGATTGCCCTGTGTCCGAAGGACAAGTGATAGCCACCAGCGGGAACACAGGTTCTTCGCAGGCTCCTCATTTGCATCTCGAGATTCACGACACGAAGACTTGGAACATGCTCGACCCGCTCGACTACCTGAAAGATTATGTGGCTGACAAGATGCCGCCCCAGGCTCATGGCTTCATGGCTTGTCCGGTGCAGGGAGAGGGCGTGTTCAACGGCGGTTCCAACAAGCAGAATTTCGGCTTTTCCAGCCACCATCTGCAACGTGAGTTCTATGCGTGGGGTAAGGTGGGTTTCGCCTTGTGGGCGAACGACTATATGGAGGCCACCTACAATCACTATGGCATTCGCTACACGCAACTGAAGGTCGACGGCCGCGAGGTGTTCTGGAGCGATGTGAGCAACATCCCGGTCGATATGAACAGGCTGGTGAACTCATGGGGCGACTATGCCCACAAGCTTCGCTCCAACGTCTGGTATCTGAAGTCGTTTGTGGAGCCCGGCAACTATCTGCCCATGCTTCATGCCGATGAGAACCGGGGCATCATTGACTTCAACGAGGAGCGCGACTATCAGGTGGTCTATACCATCGGCGACTTTGCCAATAATACCAGCGAGTATTCGTTTACCGTCAGAGGGCGCCGCCAGGCCCTGCCCGGGCAGAAGAGCGTCAATGCGATGCGGCTGATGCGCTGGGACCGTACCAACTACTACAACCTTCCCGGCATGCGTCTTCGCATTCCCACCCGGCAATTGCCCGACAATGTGGAGTTGCGCCCTCTCATGCGGCGAGGCACCTATTCGGACGTCTACCGGTTCTATGCCACCAGCTACCCGCTATTCACGGGCGCCTCTGTTTCCTTGCGATGCAAGCAACATGTGGCCGACCCCAGCAAGCTTTATGTGGTTTGCCATCTGGGAAGTCCCAAGTATCTGGGAGGCGTCTACAAGGATGGCTGGGTGACGGCCACGATTCGCGACCTCGGCGTTGACTACGAACTGGCTTACGACGACCAGCCGCCACTCGTCAACATGGTGAGTACGGGTGAGCAAATCACCATCGGCATGGTCGACAAGCATAGCGGACTCCGTTCTTACAAAGCCTTTATCGACGATGAGTTCGTGTTGTTCGAGCAGGTGCCCAAGAGCCAGTGGGTGAGATGCAAGCTGAGCGAGACCCCTGTCAAGAAGAATGGTAAGATGCATCGTCTGAAGTTCATCGCCACCGACAACCAGCAGAACCAAAGAACATTCGAGGCACTCGTCAAATACTAGTCCGACACCTATTTTATAATATAGGTAACTGTCATGTTGTTCAGTTCATCTCTCTTATCAATTAGAAAATAAACACTAAAAATACTAAGCACTATGAAAAAAATCTTATTGGCCGTTATGTTGCTGGCTGCTAGCTATGCCAGCGCATGTACAAACTTTATTGTTGGCAAGAATGCGTCAGCCGATGGCTCGGTCATCTGCTCCTACAATGCCGACTCTTACGGAATGTTCACCGGACTCTATCACTTCCCAGCCGGCAAGCATGCGCCCGGCACCATGCGCCCCGTTTACGACTGGGACACCAACAAGTACCTGGGCGAGATTGCCGAGGCTCCCGAGACCTACAATGTCATCGGCAACATCAACGAGTATCAGGTGACCATCGGCGAGACCACATTCGGCGGTCGTGAGGAGATGGTCGACACCACTGGCATCATTGACTACGGCTCGCTCATCTATATTGCCTTGCAACGCTCGAAGACCGCCCGTGAGGCCATTCAGGTGATGACCACGCTGGTAGAGCAGTACGGCTATTGCTCAGAGGGCGAGACCTTCACCATCTGCGACCCCAATGAGGCGTGGATCATGGAGATGATGGGATGTGCCAGCGACCGCAAGCTCTCGAAGGAGCGCACCGTATGGGTGGCTATCCGCATTCCCGACGACGCCATCTGTGCACATGCCAACCAAAGCCGCATCACCACCTTCAACATGAAAGACAAGCAGAACGTGCTATTCTCGAAGAACGTGGTGAAGTATGCCCGCAAGATGGGGTGGTTCGATGGCAAGGACGCTGAGTTCAGCTACAACGACGCCTATGCCCAGCCCGACTTTGGCGGCCGCCGCTATTGCGAGGCCCGTGTGTGGTCGTTCTTCCGCCACTTCGACAAGTCGTTCGACAAGTATCTGCCCTTCGTCATGGGCAAGGAGCCGCTCGAGAATTGCGAGCGCATGCCGCTATGGATCAAGGCACCGCGCAAGGTGAGCGTCCAGGACATTATGACTTGCATGCGCGACCACTACGAGGGCACCGCCCTGGCACTCGACAAAGACCTGGGCGGCGGTATTTGGGACATGCCTTACCGTCCCACGCCCCTTTCATTCAAGGTGGGTGAGAAGAGCTACTTCAACGAGCGTCCCATCAGCACCCAGCAGACCGGCTTCACCTTCGTCAGTCAGATGCGCTCATGGCTGCCCCGCGAGATTGGAGGCTGCTTCTGGTTTGGCAACGACGACGGCAACATGGTGGCCTACACGCCCATCTATTGCGGCAACAGAGTGCAGCCCGAGTGCTACAACACGCCCGGTGCCGATGCCGTGACCTTCTCCGACAAGAATGCGTTCTGGGTGTGCAACTGGGTCTCCAACATGGTCTATCCCCGCTATTCGGTGATGTTCCCCTCGCTCAAGGAGGTGCGCGACTCGCTCGAGAACAGCTACTTTGCCCAGCAGAAAGCCGTCGAGGACAAGGCCAAGGCTCTCTATGCTGACAACCCCGAGCAGGCCATCAGCTATCTGAACGACTATAGCAACCGCCAGGCTCAGCAGATGCTGGCACGATGGAAGCAGCTGGCCACTTATCTGATTGTGAAGTACAACGACATGACCGTGAAGCCCGAGGAGAACGGCCGCTTTGCCAAGTCGAAGTACGGACTGGGAGCTACTCCCAAGCGTCCCGGCTTCCCCGAGGCCTATAGCAAGAAGTTGGTCGAGCAGACGGGCGATTTCTATGCCGTTCCTGAGAAGAAGTAACCAACCAATAATTGTGAGTGATGAGAAAGTTTATCGTATCATTGGTGATTGCCTGTTCAGCCCTGTTTGCCCTGAATAGTTGCATCGTTTCTGATAAGAAACTCACCGAGAAAGTACAGCAGGCCATCGTCGATGATGAGTTGTCGAAGGGCAACCGCTTGGAAGTGACCGAGTTCACGCTCGACGACAAGGACGGTCAGTACAAAGGAGTCCTGAAAGGCCAACTCAACGGCCAGCCGGTCACCTACGATGTGAAAGCCACCGACGACGGCAAGGAGTTCGACGTCGATTGGGAACTGAGGAAATAAGAGCAGGGAGCGAAGTCTGATGAGGCTTCGCTCTTTGTTTTTAAGATGCTGGGTATCTGTTTTTAAAATGCTGGGTACCTATTTTAAGATGTTGGCTATCTATTTTAAGATGCTGGGTATCTATTGTAAGACGTTGGCTATCAGTCTGCCTGAGGTCGCCTGGTGCTCTCCATCCCCAGCTATGGCAGATGTCTCATGGAAGCCGTCTATACATCTTCTTTGAGTTTACATTTTGCAACCTGGCGACGGCAAAATCGGGTGGGTTTTGTTGGATGAAAAACAGAAATAGGCGTTAAGACTTATTTTTCGCTAACATTTTGCTATTTTTAACCTCATTTTATTTGGTTGGTATGTTGAATTGCATTATCTTTGCGGCATGAAAACACAACAAATACTCGATAAGCTCAACATTCATTCGCTCAACGCGATGCAAGAGGCCACTGCTGATGCTTTGTTGCATAGTGACAAAGACGTGGTGGTGCTCTCGCCTACGGGTAGCGGCAAGACGCTGGCCTACCTGTTGCCTTTGGTCGAGCGCATCGACGCCTCCTCCGACAATGTGCAGGTGGTGGTGCTGGTGCCCGGTCGCGAGCTGGCCCTTCAGTCGGCCACCGTTCTGGGCGACATGGGTAGCGGCCTGCGTGCCATGAGCCTCTATGGAGGGCGCCCCGCTATGGACGAGCACCGGCAGATGAGGGTGGTGAAGCCGCAGATTGTGTTTTCTACTCCCGGTCGTCTGAACGACCACCTGGACAAGGGCAACATCCTTGCCGACGCTATTCAGACGCTGGTCATCGACGAGTTCGACAAGTGTCTGGAGATGGGCTTCCGCGACGAGATGGAGGCCATTGTCCGCAAGTTGCCTGCTTTGCGCCGCCGCATACTGCTCTCGGCCACCGAGGCCGTGGAGATTCCCCGTTTCGTGCAGATGGGACGCACCCTGAAGCTCGACTATCTCATTGCCGACGAGCAGGTGCCCGAGCGGGTGGGCGTCTTCACGGTTGAAAGTCCTGAGAAAGACAAGTTGCAGACGCTCAAGACCCTGCTCCTTGCCTTCGGCTCGCAGAGCAGCATCGTGTTCCTGAACTATCGCGAGAGTGTGGAGCGTACCGCCGACTACCTGCGTGGCGAGGGATTCTACGTCAGTTCTTTTCACGGCGGCCTGGAACAGAAGGAGCGCGAGGCAGCCCTCTATCAGTTCTCCAACGGTTCGGCTAACATCCTCGTGAGCACCGACCTGGCCTCGCGCGGTCTCGACATTCCCGACGTCGACAACATCATCCACTATCATCTGCCCGAGAGCGAAGAGGGCTACGTCCACCGCGTGGGTCGCTCGGCCCGCTGGAACAAGCAGGGTAGGGCGTTCTTCATCCTTGCCCCCGGCGAGCAGGTGCCAGCCTACGTGCAGGCCGACATCCACCGCTTTCCTCTCTCCGAGCACCCTCTCGGCACGGCCATTCCCCAGCCCCGCATGGCGACGGTCTACATCGGCAAGGGCAAGAAAGACAAAATCTCGAAGGGCGACATCGTGGGCTTCCTCTGTAAGACGGGCGGACTCACCAGTGGCGACATCGGCCGCATCGATGTGAAAGACCGCTATGCCTATGCCGCCGTCAGCCGCGAGAAGCTAGCGATGGTCATCAGCAACACCCGTGGCGCGAAGATTAAGGGTATCAAAACGCTATGTGAAGTTGTCAAATAGACATTGACGACGGTCGTTTGCCCGACAAAATGTCAATCAAACGCGCAGATGAGTAAACTTTTTGCGCTAACATTTGCCCAAACGAAATAAAAGGTGTAATTTCGCACTCGCTTTCGTGAAGCAGAACATTCAATATTTGCAACATTCGTGTAGCAGAACATTCAATACTTGCAACTTTCGTGAAGCAGAACATATATTATTCACAACTCAAAACATATCAGTCAAAATGAAGAAGTACAACTTTAACGCAGGTCCTTGCATCCTCGATCGCTCAGTCATCGAGAAGACTGCACAGGCAATCTTAGATTTTAACGGTATCGGTCTGTCACTTGCTGAAATCAGCCACAGATCGAAGGACTTCCAGCCCGTCATCGACGAGGCCGAGGCCCTGGTGAAAGAACTGCTCGACGTGCCCGAGGGCTATTCCGTGCTCTTCCTCGGCGGTGGTGCTTCGCTCGAGTTCTGCATGATTCCCTACAACTTCCTCAAGACCAAGGCAGCCTACCTGAACACAGGCGTATGGGCCAAGAAGGCCATGAAAGAGGCTAAGCTCTTCGGCGAGGTGGTAGAGGTGGCTTCATCGGCCGATGCCAACTACACCTTCATCCCCAAGGGATGGGAGTGTCCCACCGATGTTGACTATCTGCACATCACCACCAACAACACCATCTACGGCACCGAGATCCGCAAAGACCTCGACGTGCCCGTGCGCATGATTGCCGATATGTCGTCGGATATCTTCAGCCGTCCCGTCGACGTTGCCAAATACGACGCCATCTATGCCGGTGCCCAGAAGAACCTCTCTATGGCCGGTGTGACCATCGTCATCGTGAAGAACGACGCCCTGGGCAAGGTTGACCGCCAGATTCCTACCATGCTCGACTACCGCACCCACGTGGAGAAGGGCTCTATGTTCAATACTCCTCCTGTGGTGCCCATCTACACCGCACTCGAGAACCTGCGCTGGATGAAGGCCCAGGGTGGTGTTGAGGCTATGGACAAGCTCGCCCGTGAGCGTGCCGAGATCGTCTACGGCGAAATCGACCGCAACAAGCTCTTCCGTGGCACCGTGGCCGAGGAAGACCGCTCGGTGATGAACCTCTGCTTCGTGATGAACGACGAGTACAAGGAGCTCGAGAAAGAATTCCTCGACTTCGCCACCTCTAAGGGCATGGTGGGCGTGAAGGGCCACCGCTCGGTAGGCGGATTCCGCGCCAGCTGCTACAACGCCCAGACCATCGAGGGCTGCCAGGCACTTGTGGCTTGCATGAAGGAGTTTGAGGCACAGCACTAATTGATAATTGACAATTGACAATTGATAATTGAAAATTATGAAGATTCTTGTAGCAACAGAGAAGCCTTTCGCAGCTGCAGCTGTAGAGGGCATACGCAAGGAAGTAGAGGCAGCCGGCAACGAGCTCGTGCTGCTCGAGAAATACACCGAGAAGGCCCAGCTGCTCGAGGCCGTGAAAGATGCCGACGCCCTCATCATCCGCTCCGACAAGTGCGACGCTGAGGTGCTCGACGCCGCCAAGCAACTGAAGATTGTGGTGCGCGCAGGTGCCGGTTTCGACAACATCGACCTCGCCGCCGCCACCGCCCACAACGTAGTGGCTGAGAACACTCCCGGCCAGAACTCCAACGCCGTGGCCGAGCTCGTGTTCGGACTCCTCGTGATGGCCGTACGCGGATTCTACAATGGCAAGAGCGGCTCTGAGCTGCTCGGCAAGAAGCTCGGCATCCTCGCCTTCGGTAACGTAGGCCGCAACGTGGCCCGCATCGCCAAGGGCTTCGGCATGGACGTCTATGCCTACGACGCCTACTGCCCCGCTGAGGTCATCGAGGCCGCTGGTGTGCACGCCGTTGCCAACCAGGACGCTCTCTTCGAGACCTGCGACGTCGTGTCGCTCCACATCCCAGCCACCGCTGAGACCAAGCAGAGCATCAACGGCGCACTCGTGGGCAAGATGAAGAAGGGTGGCGTGCTCGTCAACACAGCCCGCAAGGAAGTCATCAACGAGCCCGAGCTCATCCAGCTCATGCAGGAGCGCGACGACCTGAAGTTCGTCACCGACATCAAGCCCGATGCTGACGCAGACTTCGCTCAGTTCGAGGGCCGCTACTTCGCAACACCTAAGAAGATGGGTGCTCAGACTGCCGAGGCTAACATCAACGCCGGCATCGCTGCTGCCCGTCAGATCAACGCCTTCTTCCGTGATGGCGACACGAAATTCCAGGTTAACAAATAAAACCTGATTCGTCCATTCATATTCAGAGTCCCTGGTGAGGAGTTGCTTCCTCCTGGGGATTCTTTTTTTGCTCACAACCAGATGATTTTTTTTCAGGAGAGTGGAGGCCTGCTCAAGTGAGGAGTTTAGGAGTTTGGGAGTTTGGGAGTTTGGACAATAGCTTTAAGGAGTTTAGGAGTTTGGGAGTTTGGACAATACCTTTTCATCTTGAATACTCAAGCCGGCAGGCTAATTATCCATTTTCCATTTTCTATTGTCCATCGTCTGGAAGCCCGGGGGAGGCTAGGTGGGGTCTTCTTGTATGTTGCAAAGTTACGGCTAATTCCTCTATCCACCAAATCCGAGGCTCTCTGCGGTGTGAAATCTGTTAAAGGAGCGAAAGGATTCTGTTAAAAGATATAAAGAATGGGAGTTCTAGGGAATCCTAGGAACCCCTAGGAAATCCTAGGCAATCCTAGAGGAAACTCTGGGCTTACTAGAGGAAAAATCGGGCTTGCTAGAGGAAACTCGGGCTTGCTAGAGGAAAACTCGAGCGGCGCAGAGCATGACTCGGACGGACGGGGAGTTGCCGTCACCGCGAGCACGTTGTGCGCACGCCATGAGCATATTGTGAGGCACAATCGAGAGGCATAATTGTGAGGCACAATCGAGAGGCAGGGAAGGGGCAGCTGTAACTCAGGCAAGGCAGTCACCTCAATCAGTATGGGCAGACAATATATGTGACTTTGTGACATGTGACTTTGTGACATTAAGGAGGTTCATTAGGTGCGGAAAAAGTCGGAGTAAATTTTTTATTATTATATTCAAATATAATAATAACTTATAATAATAGCTCCCCACCTTGCAATTTCGGAAGG
>DEFO01000041.1 GCA_002350805.1 Prevotella sp. UBA2850 | reverse complement strand
AAATATCTGCGGATTTTAGGACATGAATAATGCCATCACCCACCACGACACGATAGAACTGAACTCGTCGCCCTATACAACACTGGCGCTGGTACGTTCGTTGGTGTGCGATGGGGGCGTCAGAGAGCAGGATATCGTGCTCTGCGAACCCAGCCGGGCCATCACCGACAGTATATATAATAAGGTGCACCGTGCGTTCCCTGGCGTTCGCTTCATCGATAATATCGGTGGCGACGGACGGGAGAAATGCGAGTATTATCCCGAGCAGATTGTCTATTCCGTGGATAATGGCAAAATGGCCCGCGGACTGGCTAAGTGCGTTGTAGATGCCGATTATCTCATTAATACAGCCTTGCTGAAGACCCATTCCGGTCCTGGTGTGACGCTCACAAGTAAAAACTGGTATGGAGCTACTGACATCAATCTGCTGTGGCGTCAGAATGCCCACAACAATGTGAGTCAGGATAAACGGCATGGCAAACCCGGCTACAAGACATTCGTCGACTGGATGGCCCATAAGGATATGGGACAGAAAGCATTGCTCTTCCTCATTGACGGCACTTACGGCTCGCGCGATGTGAACGGAGCCCCCAATCCGAAGTGGATGAAGGAGCCTTTCTGTGGCGACTGGGCTTGTTCGCTGATTGTCTCGCAGGACGAGGTGGCATGCGACGCGGTGGCCATGGACATCATCATTGGTGAGTGGCCTGAGTTTGGCAGTCTGAACTACTGCGATGAGTACCTGCGCGAGGCTGCCAGCATCCCCAACACGCCTAGTGGCACTGTCTACAAGCAGAACGGCACTCCACTGACCCGTCCGCTGGGACTGATGGAGCATTGGAACAATGCGAAGGAGCGGAAATACACGAAAATAGATTTGATTTACAAAAAGCTTTAGTATGAGAAGAACTGTTGTTGCCTTGTGCCTGGTCTTGACAACCCTTTGTGCTAGGGCTGGAGTAACCGACGCCTTCAGCGGAGTGTGGCCTGTGACCGACGCCTCGATGAAGAAAAGTCTCAACGGGACGTGGAACCTGAAAGTAGTGGAAGGCATCACCGCCGACTTGACTGTTCCGCCAGTCGACAGTTCCTGGCGCACCATTCCGGTGCCTGGCTGCTGGGAGGCTTACGGTTTCAGCAAGCCACATTACGATCATGCTGCGCCATTGACAGGATACTATCAGACAACATTCACCGTGCCAAAACGGTGGAAGGGCAACAGGGTGATATTGAGATTCGACGGCGTGCTCTATGCTTACGATGTGTGGGTGAACGGACAGAAGGCTGGCTCGTGGGCTTCGGCCTACAATACCGCCCAATTTGATATTACTCCCTTCTTGAATCGCAAAACAGAACAACAACAGCTGACGATGCGCGTGGTGACTCAGGCTAAAGGCTCGGACTTCGACTACAACGACGACTGGGCTCCCTGCGGCATCTTCCGCGACGTGACCCTTTTTGCAGTGCCCAACATCCACTTGTCAGACCTCTCTATCCGAACAACGATGCATGGTGAGGTGACCATCGACACGAAGGTGGAGAATGCAGACCGGCATACCGTCGTAGAGCATGCAATTACGGACGCAGAGGGCTGCTTGGTGGGCACGGGAGCGCATGCTACGGTCAGTAAACCGCATCTCTGGACGGCCGAGACTCCTTATCTGTATCAGCTGAAGACTCGAGTGGTGAGAAAAGGTAAGACTTTGCAGACCTTTGTCCATCGTTTTGGCATTCGCGAACTAACCATCGACGGCCATGTGCTCAAGCTGAATGGCAGTCCCATCAAACTGAGAGGCGTCACTTGCCATGCTACCGACCCAGAGCATGTGAAGGTGATCAGCGAGTCGCTGACGCTCAAGGATATGCGCCTGATGAAAGAGGCCTCGGTGAACTATATCCGCACGTCGCACTATCCCCGTGAGCCGCGTTTCTACGAGCTGGCCGACTCGCTGGGCTTCTATGTCATCGACGAGGTGCCCTTCGGTTATGGAGATAAGCATCTCAGCGACTCTACCTACTACGACATTCTCTGCCAGCGTGCCCAGGCAACCATCCGTCGTGACAAGAACCATGCATCGGTACTCATTTGGAGTCTGGGCAATGAGAATCCGCTGACAGCGATGTGCCAGCAACTGGGAACTTACGTCAAGGAGCATCTCGACGCTTCGCGCCCCATCTGCTATCCGCAAGTGGGCTCTTATTTCCGTCGCTTCAATTACGATTTCCCCGTTGTTGCCGATATCTATGCACCTCATTATCCCACAACCAGTCAGATTGCTACCTTCTATCAGCGCGCCGACCGGCCAGTCATCTTCACTGAGTATTGCCATACGCTCGGCATCTCGCTCGAGGACCACGACCGGCAATGGGAGATCATCGAACGGACTCCATGCATTGCCGGCGGCAGTGTGTGGGAATGGGTTGACCAGGGAATGCCTTTCAAGGCGGAAGAAGGGGAAGTGCCGAATGGCGGGTTTTATGGCTACGAGGAAAAAGTATATACTTCCAAAACTGGCGGATTCGAGATGTTTGGCAACAAAGGCACAGACGGTTTGTTGTATGCCAACCGCGTACCGCTGCCCAACTATTATGAGTTGCGCCACAATTATGCGCGTGCTGCGGTGACAGACTCCGTGCTCACAGTTGTGCTGGGCGACGCCGATAGTGTAAAGGTCGGGCTGAATATACGCAACCGCTACGACTTTCTCAATCTGAAAGGCAACGTGTATTTCCATTGGGCGCTGACGGCCGATCGCGATACCGTCGCTCAAGGAGCCTTCTCGCCCGACTGCAGGCAGCGTTCAACGGCTGTTCACCAGCTCGTGCTGCCGCTGACCAAACGGGAGCAGTCGAAAGTATGTCTGCTGCATTTTGATATTGCCGATGCGCAAGGGCTCGTGTTCCATCAGCAGTCGGTTCGCCTGAATCCGGTCAGTCTCGTCAATCGGCTGCTCAGCGAACTGCAAGTGTCTACTGCCCATCCGACGGAAATGATTCAAGAAGGATTCTTAGTGCGAGCTGGAAGAAAAGCCACCATGGGCGAAAGGTTGAAAGTGGGTGACAAACGGTTGGAAAAATACCTGCTGAGACTGACCCCCGAAGGCAGAGGAAAGCTTGCAGGAGGTAAAGCCGCATTTCTTGCAGGAGGTGATACCACATTTCATGTTTCTGCAGAAATCGATCAGCAGCAAGAGGGTAATGCCACCCACGTTCGTTTTATTCTGCATCCCGACAGCACAGATACCTTCCTCTCGGAGTTTGGTTTAGCCATGCTGCTCGACCCCCGCATCGACCGTGTGCAATGGATAGGGCAGGGCATGATGCCCACTTATCCTGGCCGCTATCGTGCCGGTCGTTACGGATTTTGGGCATTGCAAAAGGATGATTTGTATTTCGAGGGTAACCGTATGGGTGTCGATGCTGCCATGTTGACCGACGCCAAAGGCGATGGATTGCTTTTGTTTTGCAGGCAGGGCTGCGTCAGCTTCGAGCAGACAGACCGCGGTATCGTGCTCAGCTACAATGCTGCCGTTGCCGGTCAGGGACCGAAGTTCGCACGAACAGCCTTCCCTGTAGTGGCCTCTCAGCTGGGTTCGGTGTCGGGCGATTTCTATCTTTATCGAGTAGACAGCCGGCAGTGGCCCTCCATCTTGGAGAGCTTGTTTGTGCGACCTTCGGAAGTTCCTTCACCGTTCCATCCTTTCCTGACGCAATACGATACCTATCTGATGCGTTACGGGGATATTGTCAGCGAATCACCGCTGAAATAACTTTCTCATTGTTTGCATCTTAGCTTCGGTCTCTTCCCACTCCTGTTGTTCTACGCTGTCACGCAGCAATCCGCCGCCGGCGTAGAGCAGACAGTGGTCTTGCAAAATCTCCATGCAGCGCAGCGACACATAGAGATGAGTGTCGCCAGTGGGTTGCAGCATGCCTGCAAATCCGCTGTAGTATCGGCGTGGAGCATACTCGTTGCGCAGGATGAACTGCCAGGCCTCGCGCTTGGGTAGTCCGCAGACAGCCGGGGTGGGGTGGAGAGCCTGTAGCAGACTACCCAGATGGTTGGTGTCGGGCAGGGTGAAGTTGAAGTCGCTGCGTAGATGTACCAGATGGCCGGCTCTGACAGTACGGGGTCCCTCCTCATCGATTCTGCTGGCAAATTGCTCCAGAGTTTCGATGACGTAGGTAGCCACATACCGCTGTTCCTGAATGTTTTTCGAGTTCCAGGCAATGTGGGCTTGTTCCTCTTGAGCCTCGCTGGCACTGCGAAGCGGAGTATCGAAGGCCAGTTGCTCATCGTGCAGTTGCATAGTGCCTGCCAGCGCAATGGTGCGCCATGCGCTGTCTCTGCCTTCAAGCAATATCTCGGGTGTAGCCATCAGCCATGTTCCGCTGAATGGCGTAGAGACCAATGCAACGAAAAGGCGCGGGTAGAGACGGCAAGCACGAAGAAACAGTTGTTCTGCATCGAGAGAGGGGCAGCCACTTACCTTGTCGCGGCGGGCAAGCACCAGCTTGCGGAAGTTGCCGTCGGCAATCTGTGCGTGAAAGTTAGAAAAGTCGATGTGGTAACTAAGCGTCGGTGAACCAATCCCATCATGCGCAGCACCATCTGCATTCACCGCCTCGAGGTTTCCGTCCTCTTCTGTTCCTACTTCAATTCCCTCAGTAATCTCATCGGGTTGCAGCAACAGCAGCGGGCATTCCTCTGTGATGGAGAAAGGAGCAAACACAAACCCCTCTTGTCCGTCGAGCTGTGCATAAGATAGCAGGCGCAGTGGCTCGCCGTTGCGCTGTATCAGCCGGGTGTAAGTGTCGGCGTAAGGGAGACGATAGTATGCGTAACTGCTCATTCTGTTTTCTCCTTTTTGGGACTGATGATGTAATTGGTGACATGTACGACGCTGATGATGTCGCCGGTAGAGTCGGTAATCTCAACATTCCATACGTGCAGTTTGCGGCCTTTCTGCACCAGATGGGCCATGGCTGTGACGGTGTCGCCCTCGGCAACGGCCTTCACATGACTACCACTGACGCTGATGCCCACGCATATCTTCCCCGGGCAGAGCGACGAAGAGCCAACTCCGGCAACATTCTCTGCCAGAGCCAGCGAAGCACCGCCACTCAAGAAGCCAAACGGTTGACGGTTGCGCTCATCCACCTTCATGGTGGCCATGCACAAATCATCGTCGGGAGTGGAGATGAAATTCATGCCGAGCGCCGTTGAAAGATTGGGCTGTCTTTCTATGATTTCTTTAATACGGTCTACATTCATTTTTCCATAGTTTTGTGCAAAAATAAGCAAAAAGCCGCAGAATAAAAAAGTTTTCAGCTAAAAGATGTTAACTCATGTCACATATCGACTAGTTCTGTGTATTTTTGTAAGAGAAACCCCAAAATGGCATGGTTGACATGCCTCGGAACCACTCTCTCGGCAGCTCTGCCTGCAAAGCTTTAGCTTGCCCATACAATGGTGCCTCTGGGGCCTTCTTATAATTATATAATGTATACCACCATCGTAACAATGAAATACCGCAGAATTCCCCTGCTGCTTATGCTCCTTGTTTCCTCAGCCGTCATCTGGGCGCAAGGACCGCAACGAAAGGTAAGGTTTGCAGTCATCGATGCACAAGACAAAGTGTCTATCTGGAATTACACAGCCACATTGATGACCGCCGACAGTACTGTCGTCAAGACTGTTGTTGCCCAGGAAGATACTACGATGATGATTCAAGCATGGGGAACCACCATTTCATTCACGGGAAAAGGAAAGTTCATTCTGCGTCTTACGTCGGTAGGATACGAGACGCTCGACACCCCTTTTGAGATCAAGCAGAACCGGCAAACCGAAGTGAACCTGGGCATGCTGAAGATGAATCCTGACTCGAAGCTGCTGAACGAGGTGGTAGTCACGGGCACAAAGATCAAGATGGTGATGCGCGGCGACACAGTGGTGTTCAACGCCGACGCCTTCAAACTGGCCGAAGGGTCGATGCTCGATGCGCTGATAGCTCAGTTTCCTGGTGCGGAGATGAGCAGCGATGGCGAGATCAAGGTGAACGGACGTAAGATTGAAAGCCTGTTGGTGGATGGAAGAGATTTCTTTGCCGGCGATCCGAAGGCAGCGCTGAAGAACCTGCCCGCCTATACCGTGAATAAAGTAAAGGTGTTCGACCGCGACGGAAAAGACACCGAGATGATGGGCCGCGACATGGGCGACCGGCAATACGTGATGGATGTGAGGCTGAAGAAGCAATACCAGCGCAGCGTCATGGGCAACTTCCGTTTAGGAGGAGGCACCGACAACCGTTTCCTGGCCGATGGCATGCTGCGGGCAGCGCGCGGGAAATCTACGCTGGGCATCACGGCACGTGCCAACAACGTGAATGATATAGGAGATATGCCTATGGGCGTTCCTATAACGAGTGACATGATCATGGCCATGCAGAATCCAACGGGTGTGAATACCAACCGCAGTTACGGACTTTCGTATGGCTATGGCGAGTACACCGATCCCTTATACGTGAGCGCCAGTTCTACTTACTCGCACAACAATGCGGCCAACGAAAATTGGACCTCCTCGCAGACTTATCTGACCGGCGGCGATACCTATGGCCGCAGTTCCAACAACTCGCGCAACCGCAACATCAGCTGGAGCAACAATATCTTCTTCGTCGCCTCTCCCAAAGGGCTGCATGCCAACGGAAACATCAGCTACAATTACAATAGCGGGAAAACCTACAGCAATAGTCTCTCAGCCAGTTTCGACCAAGACCCCAGCACGTATACTGACATCCTGCACGACGTTTTCAACCATCCCGAGCGCTATCATGACCTGACACTGAATATGATGAAGAGTGCCAGCGAGTCGGAAACGTCGTCAAACAATGCCATGGCCAACATCATGGCCAACTTCAAGGTGGGCAGCGACATGCTCAAGACAAGCCTGACCTTCAACCACAGCCACCAAAAGAACGACCGATTCTCGCTGAACGACCTCAGATATCCCAAAAACGATATGCGCGACTTCCGCCATGAATACAATCCGGCTCCCTCAAACAGCACCAACGTCAATGTGTCGGCCGGCTACGACTATGCGCTGGGCAGGCATGGCATAGGTCTCAACTATAGTTTTGGATACCAATATAACAGCAATGAAAGCATGCTCTACCGACTGGACCGGCTGGCCGGGAATGACAGCACAACGCTCCACATGCTGCCCTCGGCTCGCGACGTGATGCGCGACATCATCGACGATGCCAACAGCTACAACTACGATAGCCGCAGCTTCATCCACATGGTGTCGGCCGACCTTAGATGGAAGCCCATTGAGAACAAAAAAGAAGTTACACAAGGTATGTTTCTCCCTACATCGGGCGACCTGTTGTTTGCACTCACGCTGCCATTGGCCTGGGTGAAAAGAGACATGAACTACTTCCGTCAGCGCGAGTCGAGAGTAGACCAAAACAACTTGTTTTTCAATCCTTCTTTGCGTGTTAACTATCGTAAGTCCGACAAAGATGGACTGTTGTTTATCGGATTGAATGCAGATATCAACACAACGGCTCCCGACATGTTGTCGCTCATCGACTACCGTGACGACAGTAACCCGCTGAATGTCAGACTGGGCAATCCCAACTTGAAAAACAGCCGTAACTATCATCTGAATGCCGTATGGAACAACAACTGGAACAAAAGCATGGGTATGCTCAACTTCAGCTTCAACTATACACGTATGGACAACCAAGTGGCATATAGCATGGTGTACGACAAGGAAACCGGTGTGCAGACAACTCAACCTACCAACGTGAACGGCAACTGGAATACCAATGTCAGCATGACGGTTGGTCGCGGAATCGGATGGATGGCTAATAATAAAAAGACATTGTCGTTTGAGAATCAAACCAGTTTCAATTACCAGCACAGTGTCGACCTGGCTACGATTGCCGGACAGAACGAGAGTCAGCGTAACACGGTGAACAACAGTAGCTTGAGCGACCGTCTTACCGTCAGATGGAGGGTGGGAGCCAATAGCGAGCTCACATTCAACGGCTCGGGTACCTATAATTATACGAAGGGCGACCGTGCAGACTTCAAGACCATTCACGCAGGCGATTTCAGCTATGGCGTGAATGCACTCCTGGCGTTGCCCTGGAAGCTACAGCTCTCGACCGACCTCACCAACTTCTCTCATCGCGGCTATAGTGCCAGCGAAATGAATACCGACGAGCTGATTTGGAATGCCAGTCTCTCGAAGACATTCTTGAAGGGTAGTCTCATCTTCACGCTGAAAGGCACCGACCTGCTGGGCAACCTCAAGAACCGCCAGTTCAACATCAATGAGCAAGGCCGCACCGAGACATTCAATAATGTCATTCCCCGCTATGCCATGCTCAGCGTCAGCTACCGTTTCAACACGATGCCAAAGCAACGGAAAAGCAGAGCAGGTATCATGGTTTGGCAGTAGGAGGCTGTTCCTGCATGCTGGAGAGCAGCTTTAGCTTTCCAGAGGGCTGCTCCAGTTTTCCAGAGCAACTCCAGCTTCCTGGAGAGCAACTCCAGCTTCCTAGAGGGCAACTCTAGCGAGCTAGAAGGCTGCTCCAGTTTCCTAAAGGACGATTCTATTTTAGTGACCATGATTTCTCGGCTGTTCTCACAACCGAATTCTCCGAATACTCAGAATCCTCCGAATATTCAGAATCCTCCGAATTATCTTAATCATGATTTCGCGGCTGTTCTTACAACAGGAAGAACAGCGAGACGCCTATGCACGAGATGACGGCACCCACCACACCTTTCGCCGTGATGGGCTGGTGGAAGAGCCAGCGCGACGGCAGCAATATCAAGATGGGCGTCATGGCCATGATGGTGCTGGCTATGCCCGCAGCCGTGTATTGCACGGCCATCAGCGAGAATCCCACGCCGATGAACGGTCCGGAGAAGACGGCGATGAGCATGGCCAGCATGCCCCGGTGCTCGTGAATGCTGGTTTTCATCTGCTTGGCCTCGCCACGCATCAACAGCCAGAGTCCGAAGCAAGCCAGACCAGCCACACAACGGATGAGGTTGGAGCCAAAGGGCAGATAGTCAACGACAGCAGGCAGCACCTGGGCAGGCACATCGCTGGTGTAGTGGTCCAGTCCTATCTTGCTCAGCACCAGTCCTACACCTTGTCCCATTCCGGCGCCAATGCCGTAGAGAATACCTTTTGTTGGCAGTTGCAAAGACACCTTATGGCCGCTGCTTCTGCCGAGAATAGAGATGGCAATACCGGCAAGCGTCACCGCCATGGCCAACAGGGCTTTCCACGAGAGTGTCTGCCCTAGCATCACCCAGGCCGAGAGGGCTGCAAACATAGGCGCCAGCGTCATGAACAACTGTCCGAAGCGCGAGCCGATGGTCAGATAGCTGTTGAACAGGCACCAGTCGCCGAAGAAATAGCCCACCACGCCCGACAACAGCAGCCACATCCACGTCTCGTGACCGGCGTAAACCGGATAGGGCTGCCCCAGCGTGAGCCACATCAGCAGCATCGAGAACAACAGCGCCAGGGCCATGCGCCACACGTTCATCACGAAGACGCCCAGCCTCTTGCTACCTATCTCGCTTGCCAGCGCGGCTATCGTCCACGAAAAGGCCACGCCCAAAGATATCAATTCGCCTAAGTATTTCATTTTCCGCTGCAAAATTACAAATATTTGTCAATTCTCAGTTGCCTATTGTCAATTAATTCGTATCTTTGCAGAAAATTCATTTGAATCATGAAGCACTTTTTTACTTTTCTATTTTCTCTGTTGATACTCAGCGCATCGGCAACGCCCATCGACCAACTCTTGGAGCGTATCGACCGCGGTGCATCCAAGAAATTCAAGGTGGAGATCGTGAAAAACACTTCCCGGCAAGATTTCTTTGAGATTGGCCAGGCTGGCAACCGCGTCGCCATCAAGGCCAATACGTGGGTCAACGCAGCCGTAGGCATCAACTGGTATCTGAAATACTATTGCGGCATTCATCTCTCGTGGAACCAGATGCAGGCCCACTTGCCCGCCACGCTGCCACGGGTGGAGAAAACGGAGCGCCATGAGACCAACCTCACCTTGCGCTACGATTTCAATTATTGCACATTCTCTTACTCAATGGCCTTCTGGGACTGGGCACGCTGGGAGCGCGAGATCGACTGGATGGCGCTTCACGGGGTGAATCTTCCGCTGGCCATCGTGGGTGAAGAGTGCGTGTGGCGCAACATGCTGCTCAAGCTGGGTTACAGCGAGGAGGAAATCGGACGCTTCATTGCCGGTCCGGCATTTCTCGCCTGGTGGGAAATGAACAACCTCGAAGGGTGGGGCGGGCCACTTCCGCTCTCCTGGTATGCCCGTCAGGAGAAGCTGCAGAAGCTGATACTTAAGCGAATGAAAGAGTACGGCATGCATCCTGTCCTTCCAGGCTATTGCGGCATGATGCCCCACGATGCCAAGGAGCGTTTGAACCTGAATGTGACCGACGGAGGCTTGTGGAACGGTTATCAGCGGCCTGCCAACCTGCTGCCTACCGACCCGCGCTTCAACGAGATTGCCACCTTATATTATCAGGAGCTCACACGGCTTTACGGCAAGTCGGACTACTATTCGATGGATCCCTTCCATGAGAGCAACGATGACGCCAGCATCGACTATGCCGAAGCCGGACGCCAGCTGATGAGGGCCATGAAAGCGGTCAATCCCAAGGCCGTGTGGGTAGTGCAGGGATGGACCGAGAATCCGCGTCCGCAGATGGTCGACGACATGAAGGCGGGCGACCTGCTGGTGCTAGACCTCTTCTCGGAGTGCCGCCCCATGTTCGGCGCGCCCAGCATCTGGCAGCGCAAGGAAGGCTACAAGCAGCATCCGTGGCTCTTCTGCCTGTTGGAGAATTTCGGAGCCAATGTCGGATTGCACGGACGCATGGACCAGTTGCTTGCCAATTTCCATCTGGCTTCCAGCCAGTTTGCCGAGCATCTCAAAGGCATCGGCTTCACGATGGAAGGCTCTGAAAACAATCCCATCATGTTCGAACTGATGAGCGAACTGCCTTGGCGTCAAGGGCAAGTGAAGAAAGAAGACTGGGTGAAGGCCTATGTGAAAGCCCGCTATGGTGCAGACCATCCTGCCGTTCAGCAGGCCTGGCAGATATTGGCCAACAGCATCTACAACTGTCCGGTGGGCAACAACCAGCAGGGTCCTCACGAGAGCATCTTCTGCGGGCGGCCCACGCTTAATAATTTCCAGGCCAGCAGCTGGTCGAAAATGCGCAACTATTATGACCCCGACGACACCCGGAAGGCCGCGCAGCTGATGGCCAGTGTAGCCACTGAGTACAAGGGAAACAACAATTTTGAGTACGATTTGGTGGACATTGTCCGTCAGGCTCTGGCCGACCAGGCTCGCATCCAGTATCATCGTGTGATAGCCGCCTACAAGGCCTTCTCGCGCAAGCAGTTCGACAAAGAGGCCAAGCGGTTTATGGATATGCTGCATTTGCAAGACCGCCTGCTCGGTACGCGCAGCGAGTTCCGACTGGGTCACTGGATTGAGGCTGCTCGCCAATGTGGCAGCAACTCGGAGGAAAGCAATTTGTACGAATGGAATGCCCGGGTGCAGATCACCACTTGGGGCAACCGTACCTGTGCCGATGAAGGCGGACTGCGTGACTATGCGCACAAGGAATGGCAAGGCCTGCTGAAAGATTTCTACGCCAAGCGATGGGAGGCTTACTTCAAAGCGCTGGCCGGACAAATGGAACAGGCCACACAGCCGCAGCCCGATATGCTTGGCTCGGGCGTGAACAGCAATAAGACTGCCTCGGAGCTCTTTGCCATGGCCCTGCCGCAGGAAGTGAAACTCGACTATTATGCCCTTGAGGAGCCGTGGACACTCCTGCACAATCCTTACTCTGCTCGTCCTGAGGGCGATGTGGTAGCCATTGTCAACGACATCATCAAATTCATTAGCTATGAGTAACAAGCGTCTTCTTTCGCTCGATGTACTGCGCGGAATCACCGTGGCAGGCATGATATTGGTCAACGACGGTTACGGCGACACCTTTGTCACGCTCCAGCATGCGAAGTGGAACGGCATGACACCCTGCGACCTGGTGTTCCCCTTCTTCCTCTTCATCATGGGTATTTCTACCTACCTGTCGTTGCGCAAGTATCAGTTTCAGTGGTCGGCTGCCGCCGCCCGTAAGATTCTGAAGCGCACCATCGTGATTTTCGCCATCGGACTGGGCATCAACTGGCTCGCAATAGCGTTAGGTGGCGACTGGGGGTGGAGCCATTTGCGCATCATGGGTGTCATGCAGCGCATAGCCATCTGCTATGGTGTCGTATCGCTACTGGCCTTGTCGATGAACCATAAGTACACGCTGCACGTGTGCTTCGGACTGCTGGTTGTCTATACCATTATCCTGCTGACGGGTAACGGCTATGCCTACGATGCCACCAATATTGCCGCCCGCATTGATGATGCCGTACTGGGCTACGACCATCTGTATCACAAGAGTCCTGTTGACCCCGAAGGACTGCTCGGCACCATATCGGCCATTGCCCATACACTGATAGGTTTCTGGTGCGGCCGAGCCATGATGAAGGCGAAGACCACCAACGAACGTGTGCTCCGTTTCCTGTTGGCTGGAGGAATCCTCGTCATTGGCGGCTGGTTGCTCTCGTTCGGCCTTCCTCTCAACAAGCGCATCTGGAGTCCCAGCTATGTGCTCATGACATGCGGATTGGCCTCGTTGTTACAGGGCATTCTGATGTATGTGATTGATATTCAGGGTTATCAGCGCTGGTCAACGTTTTTCATGGTCTTTGGCGTGAATCCCCTGTTCCTCTATGTGCTGAGCGAGGTGATGGCCATCGTCTTCGGGCAGTATGGAGTAAACGACGCGCTCTACAACATGATTCATACCGTGGTGCTCAACACCTATTGGGCCTCTCTCTGCTATGCCCTCACTTATGTACTTATCTGCTGGGCTGTGGGATGGTGGCTCTATAAGCGCAAAGTCTTCATTAAGATATAAGTAACGATATCTGTTCTGCTCAATAGAAGGCTTTCAGATGAGCCCCAAAATGTTCCTCCATACGCAACCATTTCCAATTAATGCCTGGAAGGGTTGTAAGTAGTTAACAAATTAGACTCTAATTAGGCATTTATTGCCATGCAATTGATGCTTAATTGCAACGTAATTAATGCCTAACTAGAGTCTAATTGATGATGAATTGGAAATACCCCCAAATCTGACTTGAACTCTGCGACCAAAATCCTAACAGCTGTTTGGGTTTTATCCTAACGACCGTTTTGGTTTTATTCCACTTATTTCACAACGAACTTCTTGCCGCCGCGAATGTATATGCCCTTTGGCAAATGGCCTTTCACCCGCTGGCCGGAGATGGTGTAGATATCAGTAGTGTTTTTGACACTGACAGGAATGGTGGCGATGCCTGAAGTATAATTGTCGTACGAGAATGCCACATCCTTTTTGTCACCCCAGATATACTCCTCCAGTCCCGGATAATCGATAAAGGGATTGCGATTCTCCTGTATGTCGTAAACGGCATTGTTTCGGTTGATTTCCTTCTCACTGACAGGATCGTTCTTCGCCCATTTCATCAGCATCTCCAACTGCCATGACGAAAGACCGGGATAGGCCTTGCCGTCGAGCGTGGGTCTTGATTCTGAATGGCTTGTATACCAATCTGCTAATTTCTCTTCATAGCAGGTCACCATATAAAAATAGGTACGTGCGAAGTCACCTTTATACTCATCGTTAGGCTCAAACACAGTACCAGTATAGCCAGAATAGGTGCATTTGCCTAATTTGCTGAAACTATTATGAGATTCATAGCTTTCACCTTTGGTCTCACCAAAAGGATAGTTTGCTCGCTTTTGATTTACCAGCTTATCGGTAGGATACATGTGATGCAAGTCGGTGTACATGGGTTGTATCTTACCTCCAAACCAACTGTTAGGCCATGAGTGTTCACGATTGTAGTATAAATCTTCTAATGGCGTTTTTCCATCTGGACTCTTATTCCAATTACCTTTGTCCTGATCTGTTCCAAAAGTATAATTGGAGGTAACAGAATACATATCCCACACCTTGCCATCAGCCCGTTTATCGGTCTTTTTGAAATCTGTCCATAAATCACCGTAAGAGCGCTCCGTTCGGTCATAAATAATCCCGCACAAAGCAGTTTTGAGGGCACTGCCCTTCTTTCCATCGGCATTCTGATAGTAAGTGCCCGAATTGTTGGGACCTTGTGCCAAAGCACTTAGCAATGGCAGCATCAACAGACATAGAGTAAACAATCTTTTCATAGGCAGTTAGTTTTTTATCCTTTCATCTGGTATTAAAACAGCAATTGACCTGCACAGATGTGTGGCAGGTCAATTGCAGCGTAATTAAATAACTTATTTGTGCTTCTTGTAATACTCCAGACCGCGCTTCACATTTTCTTTCACAGCATCGCACGACATGGTTGCGCCAGTCACACCGTCAACCTTTGCAGTCACGGCTTTCGAGACCTTCATGCCGTCCCACGCTTTCAGCAGGTGAGCTTTCACCTTGGCGAAGTATTTTGGCGACTCTGTGTTCTTCAGTGCCACCACCTTCACCACCTTGTTCTTCTGGATATGAATCTCCACGGGAGTAGTACTTTTGTATCCTTTCACGTCCTTGGCAAGTGTGGTAGTATTCACGACGTAGGTGCCGTCGCTTTGCTTCTTCATTACATCCTGAGCAGTAACGCCCATTGTGGCCATGGCCAGCACAGCCATCATGACAATCTTTTTCATTTTCTTCTTCTGTTTTTAAATATTTCTGTTTGTATCGATTAGTATCTGTACGATGCGCTCAGCACTGCGTCCGTCCCAACGGTCGGGCAAACCGCATTTCTTCCATTGTCCGCCTACCATGTCGGTTACTGCAGCTGCCAGTCTGTCTGCATCCTCACCCACGAGTACGTTTGAGCCCGTTTTCACCGTCTCTATATGCTCAGTATAGCTGTTCAGCGTGATGCAGGGAACTCCGTTGAACGTAGCTTCTTCGGCAACATTTCCTGAGTCGGTGATGATGCCTTTGGCATGGGCTGTAAGCCAGCCGAACTCTAGGTAGTTCAGCGGGTCGATGATCAGGAGCGAGTTGAGCGAGGTATCAGGATTCGTGCCGTTTTCGGCTTTGCACTCTTCATCTGTCATAGCTAGCACGGCCTCACGGGCATTGCCGCGCAGCGGAGCCACGATGGGTGTTCCTTGGGCAGCCTTGATGGCGGCATGAAGCATGCTCGAGAGATTTTCGCGGTCGGCGATGAGTGCCTTGCGGTTGAGGGTAAACACGATGTAGTTGCCTTCCTTCAGCTGTAGCTTGTCGACAACTGCTGGGCGCACCAGACGCGTGTGGTTGAAGCGAAGTGTGTCCATCAGGATGTTTCCAACCATATAGACTTGCGACAACTCAGCTCCCTCACGACTGACAATGCTGTTGCTGCCCATGCCGGCGGTGAAAAGCAGGTCGCTTAGGCCATCGATAACCAGGCGGTTGATTTCCTTGGGCATCTTGATGTCGAACGAGCGGGTTCCAGCCACCAGGTGAGCCAGACGAATGCCCTGCTTCTTGGTGACGATGGCGGCAGCCATGGTCGAGGCCAGATCGTCGACAACAATCACCACATCGGTCTCATTCTCCTGCAGGTAGTGCTCAAACTCGCTCATCACACGCCCTGTCAGCTCGTTCAGATTCACGCAGTCGACACCTAGATAGACATCAGGTGCGGGCATCTGTAAGTCGCTGAAGAGTGTCGGCTCGAGTGTCGGGTCGTCTTTGCGCCCGGCATACACCAACTGGTAATCGATGTTTTTGCCCTCGTTCTTTGCCCTGATAATGGCTCGCACGATGGGTGCCACCTTGATGAAGTTCGGGCGTGCGCCCGCAACAATGCAAATGTTCATATACTTATTAGATGAAAGGACTGGCAGAAAAGATTAATTGCCAGTCCAGTCTATTTCTGTTTTTTAACGTTTTTTGTGTGCGCCTGTTTTGGGGTCAGCAAAGCCTTACTCGGCCTTGAACATCTCCTTGATGCCTGCAATTGAGCCCATCATGTTGGTGGCCTCGAAGGGCAGGTAGACAGTCTTGGTCTGGTTGTTCTGAGCCAATTCCTCCATCATCTGGATGTACTTCTGCGCCAGCAGGTAGTTGGCCGGGTTGGTTGTCTTGCCCACAGCCTCGGTCACCAGTTCGATGGCTCTGGCCTCGGCCTCGGCCTTGCGGATACGGGCCTGAGCCTCACCCTCGGCCTGCAGAATCTCCTGCTGCTTCTGAGCCTCGGCACGGTTGATGGTAGCGGCTTTCTGTCCCTCAGACTGCAGAATCTCACTTTGCTTCTGACCCTCACTCGTCAAGATGGCAGCACGCTTGTTACGTTCGGCCTGCATCTGTTTCTCCATGGCCGACAGCACGCTCTCGGGTGGAATGATGTCTTGCAGCTCCACGCGGTTCACCTTGATGCCCCACTTGTTGGTGGCATCGTCGAGCACAGCGCGCAACTTGGTGTTGATGGTGTCGCGCGAGGTCAGCGTCTGGTCGAGTTCCAGTTCACCGATGATGTTACGCAGAGTAGTCTGTGTCAGTTTCTCGATGGCGTTGGGCAGGTTGTTGATTTCGTAGACAGCCTTGAACGGGTCGACAATCTGGAAGTACAACAGCGCGTTGATCTGCATCTGGATGTTATCCTTGGTGATAACGTTCTGGCGGTCGAAGTCGTACACTTGCTCGCGCAGGTCAATAGAAGTTGAGTAAACATAACGGCCACGGTTGAGTGTGACAAACTCTTTGCCCCGGTCGATGAACGGAATGATGATATTGATACCAGGCTTCAGGGTAGCGTAATACTTACCCAGACGCTCAATGATTTTGGTTTCCGACTGGGGGATAATCACGAGGCTCTGCTTGATGAAGATCAGGGCCAGCACCACGATGGCTATTAAAACGTATGTTCCGATACTCATAATTCTTTGATGTTTTTTGTTTTTACTTGCTTCTCAATTCTCACTTTCGCCACTAGCTAATGGCTTCTTATGCCGGTTCTACAGTGATGATGATACTGTCGCGTCCCACCACTTTCACGTTGGCTCCTTTCTCAATGCGGCCGCCATTAGCCGAAACGGCTTTCCAGTCGTCACCGTCGATGGCCACTCGTCCGTATCCCTCAGCCTCGATGGTCTCGCTGACACGACCGATGCGTCCCATCAGGGCGTCGGCATTGCTGACCCGCTCGTCGGCATTTTTGTGCAAATACTTCAGCGCCGTGGGCCTGACGAGCCACAGGCTAAGTACCGAACATATAGCAAACACCAGCAGACCGCCATAGAATCCTACACCCAATGCCGACGCGATGGCAGCACATACACCGCCGATAGCAAAGCACATGATGAAGAAATCGCCATTAGTAAGTTCTAGAATCAGGCAGATGAAGCTCACCAGAGCCCATAACTGCCACAAATGTGATGCAAAATAATCAATCATAGTCGTAACAGATTTTTATTTCATGGCAAAGATACGAACTATTTTTCATATTCGCAAATTTCTGTCAACATATTTTGGTATACGTTAGTGCGGCAATTGGCTGTTGACAGAAAATAAAAAAACAATCGTTTTCTCCTCTCTTGTTATTCCTGTTTGAAACTTACCCTCCACGCTCATTCCATCACACAATCCCCAAACGGCGGATGTGCTCAAGTCGTTCGCTGAGCGGCATGCGGGCATAGTAGCGCCATCCTTGGGCACCTTCCTCACGGCAGTCGTCTAGATAGTGCAGGTCGTGCATCATGGTATACGCCTCTATCTCAAAGGGATTGAGGAAGTAGACGGCGTTGCGCAGGCGCCGGCAATAGCGGCCGGCGAGCATGCTGTACCAGAAATAGCGCAGATAGAAGAGCACCCACGAGTTGTGGGTGCTCTGAGCTTGTCGCAGATGAATCATCTCGTGGTTTTTCAGCGCGTCGTAACGGGTGTTCAGGTGGTCGGCATCGCATTGCCGGCTGGTGAAGATATAGCCGAAAACAGTCATGGCTACATATCCCTTACGGCTCCACAGACGGCTCACCAGTGCCGGCATGTCGTCGAGTGCGGCAGGACTGGGATGACGGATGATGAGCAGCAGATGGTTCATTTATCTCTTGGTGGTAGTGGTCTTCTTGGCCGCCGTACGGGTAGTTGTGGCTTTCTTGGCCGTAGTGGTTGTGGTGGCAGGCTTGTAATACCTCAGTGCCTCCGGCATCCAGGCTTGTATCTTCTTGATGCGGTTGGCGTCGCTCGGGTGATCGCTCATGAACTCAGAGGTCTGGTTCTGCGAGCTGGCTGCCATGCGCTGCCAGAAGGTAACGGCCACCTGTGGGTCGTAGCCAGCCATGGCTGCGAAGATCAGTCCCATGTGGTCGGCCTCATACTCATGGTCGCGCGAGTAGGAGAGATTCTTGAACTGGAATCCCTGCTGGGCGATGGCCTGCAGGATGCTGGTGGTATTGCTTCCCATACCCAGGGCTCCCAGTACGGCACCTCCGATCTGCGTGCCGTATTGTTGTTTGATTTTCTTACTCATCTGCTCAGCTGAGTGGCGGGCAACGGCATGGGCAATCTCATGGCCCAACACGATGGCCAGCGAGGCCTCATTCTGTGTGACGGGCAGCAGTCCCTCGTAGACTACGATCTTTCCACCGGGCATGCAGAAGGCGTTGACCTGGTTGTCTTGTACGAGGTTGAACACCCACGAGTAGTTCTGCACATCCTCGGTCATGCCGTTATTGCGGAGATATGTCTCCACGGCCGTGGCCAGCTTTTGTCCCACACGCTTCACCATGGCTGTGTTGGTGGCATTGGTAGAGGCTTTGGCTGTTTTCATATACTCAGCATACTGTTGGTTGCTCAGACTCAGCACTTCTGCGTCGCTGACCATCAGGTTCTGCTTACGACCGGTGAGGGGCACCGTGCGTGTTGTGCCGCATGATGCGAAGAGCACCACGGCAATCAATGATAATAGATAATGTTTTGTCTTCATTGTATAAATATGTTTAAATATGACCTTCATATCAAGCGAAATACAGCTTGGCTTATGCTGCAAAGATAGTTAAATATCTCGAAAACCAACACAAAACGAAGAAAAAACATTATATTTGCGGCTGAAAAAATATTTAAACGACAAAAAATCATGGGCAACGATAGTATTTTAGACAAATATTTGAATGAAATTGGTAACACTCAACTGCTGACCGATGAGGAGGAGCAGCAATTGGCTCTTCGTATTGACGCGGGTGACGATAAAGCCATCGACCGTCTGGTAGGAGCCAACCTGAGGTATGTGGTCACTATCGCCCGGCAGTATGAGCGGCAGGGACTGAGCAATGAAGACCTTATCAGCGAGGGAAACATGGGTCTGATGAAGGCTGCTGCCAGGTTCTCATCGTCGGCGAAGAAAAGGTTTGTGGTGTTTGCCGCTCCCTACATTCGCCAGGCCATCGAACAGGCCATTGAGCAGCAGGTGGGACTTTACCGCATTCCGAAGGCCGAGCGTAATGCTGCTGAGCTGAAGCGCAGCCAGGCCGTGTCGGTCGACGAGTCGATTCCCGTGGGTAGCCGCAACAACTATACGTTGCTGAATGTGCTGGAGGATAAGGATGCCGAGCATGCCGACCTGCAGACGGAACAGAAGGGACTAGCCCAGGAACTGATAGGCGTGATGGATGTGCTCAACGAGCGTGAGCAGCAAGTCATCAGAAGTGTCTATGGCGTCGACTGCGTGCCTCTTACCATGGCTGAGACCGGCGAGCAGATGGGACTGACGCGCGAGCGTGTCAGGCAGATTCGCGACAAAGCCCTGCGCAAGTTGAACAGGGCCGGTAAACAGTTGAAAGAGTAGTATCAAGTTCGTTCGCCATGCTTGCTCATTAGCTTGGCGTTTGGACGTTGGACATCATAAAGGGCTATCCTCGCGGACAGCCCTTTTATGTTACAAAAACATTATGAATTTTATTAGCGAACAAGATTCAAAAGAATATCATTTGTTATCGGTGCAAAGGTAGCTGCATTCCACGATATTCGCAATACCTAAAAATGGGGTATTTGCCAATTACCTAGAAATGGGGAGAATAAACAGTTGTCGGTTCATGGTTCTTCATAGGGACAATACATCCCTTCGAAAGAATTTCAAACCGAAAGAACAGACCTCTCTGCGAACTTATTCTCATTGGAATTGTTTACAAGCGGATGAGTGTGGAGCCTTCGAAAACAGACTGATTGCTGCGCAATTGCACAACATACACGCCGTGAGGCAGGCCACTCAGGTGGAGTGGGGCATTGTCGCTGCTGAGCAGGCATACGCCCGTTGTGGAATACAGATGAAGTGAATAATGGGGCGCCTCGGCGGTATCGAAGACAACACGCAGCTCACGGTCGGCAGTCAGACAGAAACGGGCGCGCTGGGGCTGATGGTCGCTGATGCCCTCGATCCCGTCTACGTTCAGCACATCGAGCAATCCTTTGTAGACGTCAATCTCGCCATAGCCGAAATAATTGTTGGGATAGTCCATGGTGGTATCGGGCTTGCGACAGGTGCGGGCCATCACCGCCTTCACCTCGTCGGGAGTCAGTGTGGGGCGTGCCTGCAGCCACAAGGCAATGGCGCCAGCCACGGCAGGTGTTGACATCGAAGTGCCCGAGCTGGCGTTCCAGCCATAGGTGCGGCCGTTGAAGTCGAAATGTGCCACATCGTTGCCCACATCCCATGAACCAGGGTTCTGCTCGATGTAGTAGCTGCTGTAAGAAGAGATGACATTCACCGCATTGGCGGTGACGTCGGGCTTGATCTGGTGGTCGAACGTTGGTCCTACGGAGGCGGCATGATAGCGCTCGCTTTCCTCATGGCCATAGCGCCCGTCGTACTCGCGCACCTCGCCCCGATAGTTGACTACCGACGAGCGGTAGGCCATGCCTCCCACACAGACGGCACTGGCAGCACAGCCGGGTGAGAGAATGCTGTGGGTGCTCACGGCATCGTCGAGCGAAGTGTTGCAGGCATTGCCCGTCATCGTACCTGACGATTTGAACATCTCTGCATGTGCCTCAGTGCCAGTCATCTCCACCGAAACGGGGCAGGTGCCGAAACGGCTGTCGTCGGTCGTTATATACAGTTCGTAGGCTGTGATTTGCTGGTCGTAGAATGTGGGATAGGCAACCACGGTGAAGCTATAGTTGTGCGTGCCCAGTTTGACGGTGTCGACAAGCATCGAGTCGGTTTGCTGGCAGACGTCAGCCGTCGGGATCTCGTGCACAAAGGGCTGTCCGTCCTCGTAGGCTGTTGCGCGGATGGTGAACGGGGCGTCGGAGCGCAGGTTGACAAACACACTGTTGCCGCTGTTCTCAAGGAATGTGCCGCGCGAGTCTATCCCCGTAGGTTTGTCAACATACGTCTTCAGGTGTCCCTCGTTGCCCGCCGAACTGACAAAGATGCGGCCCTGCCCCGTCATGCGGGCGATGGCCTCGTGCAGCAGCTGGTCCTCGTGCCAGAAACACTGGTGTGAGCCCTCGCTGAACGAGACGACACAAGGCTTGCCCACGCTGGCGGCATAGTCGAAGATGTATTGGAATCCCAGTGCGTCGGTAGCCGACGTGTACTTATAATAATTCTGCTTGTCGATAAGCACCGTGTCAGTGGTCACAACATTGCTGACCAGGCAGAGGTCGCTTTCCCATGCCATGCCCCGGTAGGGAGTGTCGTAGCCCGAACCGGCGGCGATACCGGCGGTATGGGTGCCATGGCTGATGATGGAGGCATCGCGTGAGTGGGCATAGCCCAGGATATCGGCTTCGTTCTGGTAGTCGGCGCCCACATAGAGGCTGCTCGTCAGCGTGTCGGTCGACAGCTGGTCCCAGAAGCGCTTGATGCGATAGTCGGTCAGACTATTATTATAAAAGGTGGGATGCGTCAGGTCGAATCCCACATCCTGCACGCCCACCACCACGCCACGGCCGGTGAATGCCTGGGGCAGTTGCCTGCCTTCCCATACGGGCGCCACATTCATCAGCACGGCCGTCGTGTCGAGTGTGGGCCGCCGGCTCTCTTGTGCCTCGATGCGCACAACTGCTGGCTCTTCCGACAGTGCAGCAAGGTTGGTGAGCGGTATGTCGGCCACACAAATGTCGCCCCACTGGGCCAGTTTGCGGCAGTCGTTCCGGCTGAGCACGGCTTCGGCATCGCCGTTGATGCGTACAAAGGCGCACAACCGAGGCGTAGCCTTTGGCTTTACCTTGTGCAAACGACTGCTGCTTTGTTCGATGACGGCACTACGCACCAGGGCCGACATCTTCCGGAAGTCGGCACGTTGGGCGCTGGCTGACAGCAGCACAGCGGTCGTGCATAAGAATAGCAACAAACGCTTCACGCTGCAAAATAAATAAAAAAAAACGAGGCTGCCAAGGATTAGCAGAAAGAAAAAAGGCCGCAACCCTGAAAAAGACAGGGATGCAGCCTCTGCAGTATGAAAAATCTCTCTCTGTTTACTTGTTCAGACCACGGTTGTTCAGCGTCACGTTGAGCAGCATCAGATACTTGCGGTACTGCTTCTTGTCAAGGATGTAACGCATGTATTTCAGGTCCTTCTTGATGGCATTGTCCATCATCACCTTCTGCTCGTCCTTGTCGGCGTAGGCCGCATTGAGCATTTCGGCACAGAAAGCCTTGTGTACATCCTGGAGTGACTCCAGCTGGTCGTTGTTGAGATTGAGTGCTTCGCCGAGCTTGTTGTAATTGACGCTCATGTCAAACAGTTGGGCGTTGTTAGCCTTATTGTCTTCTGCGAATGTTGCGGTCATGCTGAGCAATGCTACAACTACTAAAATCATTTTCTTCATCTCTTTTACCTTTCTTTTTTAATTCTACATTGGGCTGTGTTCTTTTTGCCCGTTATCCTGAAAACTTTTACTTGTGTTTTTGTCTTTTCGACGGTGCAAAGGTAAGGCGTTTTTTCGTTCCGGCAAGTATTTTTTAGCCACTGTTTGCGCAAACAGCCCCAAATCTTGACGTACATCAAAATAAACAGCAACATTCAGAAAATTAACAAAAAAAGAGGAAAAAGTAACGTTTTGTATGCTATTATCAAGATTATTTATTATTTTTGCACACGCAAAATATAAAATAGGAAATGGAACAAAAAACAAACAAGTACATTGCCGTGGCTTATCAGCTGTACACCCTTGAGAACGGCAAATCAGAATTAGTGGAAGAGGCTACCGAAGAGCAGCCGTTCCTGTTCATCACCGGATTTGGCTTCGCCCTCGAGGATTTCGAGAAACAGATAGAAGGACTGGAGCAGGGTGGAGAGTTCGACTTTACCCTCACCAAGAGTCAGGCTTATGGCGACTACGACGCTGAGCGCGTGGTAGACCTGGAGCGCGAGATCTTTACCATCAACGGCCACTTCGACCATGAGAATGTGTTCACGGGTGCTGTGCTGCCCCTGCAGAACGAAGAGGGCCAGCGCTTCTATGGCAAGGTGCTCGAGATTGCCGACGACCATGTGAAAATCGACCTCAACCACCCGCTGGCTGGCAAAGACCTGAACTTCAAAGGCCATGTGGTGGAGAACCGTGAGGCCACCAACGACGAGATTCAGAGCCTGCTCAACCACATGAGCGGCGGTGGCTGCGGTTGTGGCTGCCACGACTGTGGTGACGACTGCGGCGATGGTTGCGGTGACGGCTGCGGACATTGTCATTAAGAGGGGAATCAGCGAATAGTGACTGAGGAAGATGCGAAACACTTTTGGACATATATTTACGCTGACCACCTTTGGCGAAAGCCATGGCGAGGCTGTGGGAGGTGTGGTCGACGGCATGCCGCCAGGCATAGATATCGACATCGATTTCATACAGCATGAGCTCGACCGGCGGCGCCCGGGACAGAGTCATATCACCACCGGCCGCGATGAGGCCGACCGGGTGGAATTGCTCAGCGGCGTGTTCGAGGGAAAGTCGACGGGCTGTCCCATCGGCTTCATCGTGCGTAACAAAAACCACCATTCGCAAGACTATGAGTCGCTGCGCTGTCTCTATCGTCCCTCGCATGCCGACTATACCTATGCCACCAAATACGGCATTCGCGACCATCGAGGAGGAGGACGCTCGTCGGCTCGCATCACCATTAGCCGCTGTGTGGCCGGCGCACTGGCCAAGTTGGCCCTCCGTCCATTGGGCATCACCATACAGGCCTACACATCGCAGGTGGGCGACATTGCCTTGGACCGCGACTACCGGCTCTACGACCTCAGCAAGACCGAGACCAATGTGGTGCGCTGTCCCGACATGGAGAAGGCGCAGGCCATGGAGCGCCTCATTGCTGAGGTGAAAGCGCAGGGCGACACCATTGGAGGCGTCGTCACCTGTGTCATCAAAGGCTGTCCTCCGGGCATCGGCGAGCCTGAGTTTGGCAAGCTGCATGCCGCATTGGGCGGAGCCATGCTGAGCATCAATGCCGTGAAAGGTTTCGAGTATGGCAGCGGCTTCGATGGCGTGACGGCCCGTGGTAGCGAGCAAAATGACGTGTTTGTCAGTTCTGCGTCGCGCATCACCACTCAGACCAACCATAGCGGAGGCATCCAAGGTGGCATCAGCAATGGCGAGGACATCTATTTCCGCGTTGCCTTCAAGCCCGTGGCCACCATCATGCAAGAGCAGCAGACCGTCGACCTCGAAGGGAATCTTGTGACCCTGAAAGCCAGTGGGCGCCACGACCCATGTGTGCTCCCCAGGGCTGTTCCCATCGTCGAAGCGATGGCTGCGATTACGGTTTTCGACTATTTCTTGGCCTCAAAGGCCGGAAAATTGTGATATTTTTAACCAATGCGAAAAAAAGATGGTGAAAATGCATGTTTTTAACGGAAAAAGTTGTATATTTGCAAACGACAAATCAAGGGTTTGTGAAAATCCTTATTTAGTTTAGTTAAGTCTAGTTTAGTTTTTGTGTTGGTTGAGAGCGGTCAATTGATCGCTCTCAAATTTTTTATGGCTTTTGCCCATGTGAAGTAGCGTCGCATGCCGGCTTTGTAGACAGTCTGGAGCAGCCCTCTGAGATGCCAGAGAGCGTGATTACAATCGTAGAGTAGCCCTCTGTGATGGCTAATGGGGCCCTCCAAAAGATGATTTTGGGGCAGATGAGACGGTTTCCAATGGCTGTTATCGTGCTCAGTGCCATGCAGAATGCCCCAACTTGGCACTTGAAATCGTAAAAAAAGAAAGAAACGTCGCCAATTCTTTCTCACTTCTCTTTTTTTTTCGTATCTTTGCCGAAATATTTGACGTAAAAGAGTAAAAATATAAAGTATGAATGTACTAGAACTGAGTGAACAGGAAATCGGCAGGCGCGAGAGCCTGCAGCAACTGCGTGCGATGGGCATCGACCCATATCCTGCAGCCGAGTATGCCACAAATGCTTTCAGCACAGATATCCGTGCCGAATTTGTCGACGATGCTGAGCCGCGTCAGGTATGCATTGCCGGTCGTATGATGAGCCGCCGCGTGATGGGCAAGGCCTCGTTTGTGGAATTGCAGGACTCGAAGGGCCGTATTCAGGTGTATGTGACACGTGATGACATCTGCCCGGGTGAGAATAAGGATATGTATAATGTGGTGTTCAAGAAGCTGATGGACATCGGCGACTTCATCGGAATCCGCGGTTTCGTGTTCCGTACACAGACGGGCGAGATTTCGGTGCATGCACAGGAACTGACCCTGCTCTCGAAATCGCTCAAACCGCTTCCTATCGTGAAATATAAGGATGGCGTGGCTTACGATAAGTTCGACGACCCCGAGCTGCGCTACCGCCAGCGCTATGTCGACCTGGTGGTGAACGAGGGTGTGAAAGATACCTTCCTGCAGCGTGCCACCGTGCTGCGCACCATGCGCCGCGTGCTCGATGAGGCCGGCTATACCGAGGTGGAGACTCCGACCCTGCAGATGATTGCCGGCGGTGCATCTGCCCGTCCGTTCATCACCCACTTCAATGCGCTCGATCAGGATATGTACATGCGTATCGCCACCGAGCTCTACCTGAAGCGCCTCATCGTGGGCGGCTTCGAGGGTGTTTACGAGATAGGCAAGAACTTCCGCAACGAGGGAATGGACCGCAACCACAACCCCGAGTTCACTTGCATGGAACTGTATGTGCAGTATAAGGACTACAACTGGATGATGTCGTTCACCGAGAAGTTGCTTGAGACCATCTGTGTTGCCGTCAACGGCAAGCCTGAGCGCGAGATCGACGGTCAAGTGATTTCGTTCAAGGCTCCCTACCGCCGTCTGCCCATCCTCGACGCCATCAAGGAGAAGACAGGCTTCGACTGCGAAGGTAAGACCGAGGAGCAGATACGTGCTTTCTGTCTGGAGAAAGGCATGGATGTCGACGAGACCATGGGTAAGGGCAAACTGATTGACGAGCTTTTCGGCGAGTTCTGCGAAGGCACGTTCATCCAGCCGACGTTCATCACCGACTATCCCGTCGAGATGTCGCCGCTGACGAAGATGCACCGTTCGAAGCCCGGACTGACCGAGCGTTTCGAGCTGATGGTCAACGGCAAGGAGCTGGCCAACGCCTACTCTGAGCTGAACGACCCGATAGACCAGGAGGAGCGCTTCCAGGAGCAGATGCGACTGGCTGACAAGGGCGACGACGAGGCCATGATCATCGATCAGGACTTCCTGCGCGCACTTCAGTACGGCATGCCTCCCACCTCGGGCATCGGCATCGGCATCGACCGTCTGGTGATGCTCATGACAGGCAAGACATTCATCCAGGAGGTGCTGTTCTTCCCGCAGATGAAGCCCGAGAAGAAAATCCCGCAGAGCACGAACGAGGAATGGGCCGCCATTGGTGTGACCGCCGAGTGGGTGCCCGTATTGCGCAAGGCCGGCTTCAACCTCGTGCAGAACATTCGCGAGGAGAAGGCACAGGGCCTGCAGCAGAAAATCGGCGACATCGTGAAGAAATATAAACTCGAGATGCAGAAGCCCAGCGTCGCTGAAGTGCAGGGCTGGATAGACAGCGTTTCAGATTAACGAATATGTACGATTGTGGTAAAATAGCCATTATTGGCGGTGGTAGTTGGGCGACGGCCATAGCCAAGATCGTGGTGGGGCATACGCACCACATCGGGTGGTATATGCGCCGCGACGACCGTATAGAGGACTTCAGGCGCATGGGCCACAACCCTGCCTACCTGACGAGTGTCCGCTTCGACATCGACGAGATCAGCTTCTCGAGCGATATCAACAAGATAGTGGAGGCTTACGACACGCTGGTGTTTGTCACCCCCTCGCCCTATCTGAAAAACCATCTTCGCAAGCTGAAGACACGCCTGCGCGACAAGTTTGTAGTGACGGCCATCAAAGGCATCGTGCCCGATGAGAATCTCTCTTGCTCGGAGTATTTCCATCAGGTGTACGATGTGCCCTACGACAACCTGGCGTGCATCGGCGGTCCCAGCCATGCCGAGGAGGTGGCGCTCGAGCGGTTGAGCTATCTCACCGTGGGCTGCTCGGACCAGGAGAAGGCCAAGGCTTTCACTGAGGTGCTCTCGAGCGAGTATATCAAGACAAAGACCAGCCTCGACGTCATCGGCATTGAGTACTCGAGTGTGCTGAAGAACGTCTACGCCATAGCCGCCGGCATCTGCTCGGGCTTGAAGTATGGCGACAATTTCCAGGCGGTGCTCATGTCGAATGCCGTGCAGGAGATGTCGCGCTTCCTGACAGCCATCCATCCCATCGAGCGCAGCGTCTACGACAGCGTGTATATCGGCGACCTGCTGGTGACCGGCTACTCGAACTTCTCGCGCAACCGCACCTTCGGCACGATGATCGGCAAGGGCTACTCGGTGAAGTCGGCGCAGATAGAGATGGAAATGATTGCCGAGGGATATTTCGGTACGAAGTGCATGAAGGAAATCAACCGCCACATGCATGTGAACATGCCCATTCTCGACGCCGTCTACAACATTCTCTACGAGCGTATCTCGCCGCAGATAGAAATCAAACTGCTCACCGACTCTTTCAGATAGAGCGACTCTTAAAGATAGTACCCATTCTTTCAGTTAGAACCAAATCTTTCAGATAGAACCAAATCTTTCAGATAGAGCGGTGAAATGAACAGAAACTAATATCAACGACCTAAACAAATATTTTACAATTATGAAAAAGACAGAACAATACGTGATTACCATCAACCGTGAACTTGGCTCAGGTGGCCGTACGGTAGGTGAGAAACTGGCCGAGCGTTTGGGCGTGCCATTCTACGACAAGGCTGTGATTAAGGCGCTTACCGCCGAGTATCACCTCACGACTCAAGAAATTGAGAAGTTGAAAGGCAACAAAGGCAACTGGTGGTCGGACTTCCAGCGGAAGATCGTTCCTTACTACGACACCGCCAAGGCTCAGTATTATAAGGTGAACACACAGGATGAGCCCGAGCTCATCACCACCGACGACGTGTTCAACACCGAGGCCCACGTGCTCCGCGAGATTGGCTACGGCGAGTCGTGCGTCATTGCAGGCCGCAGCGCATTCTTCGTGCTGAAAGCCCATCCCAACCATATCAGCATCCTGATTCAGGCTCCGATGAGAAAGCGCGTCGAGCGCGTCATGGAGAAGCAGGGCATCACCCGCGAACAGGCCGAGGCCGACATCCACAAGGTGGACAAGTGGCGTGAGAACTATGTGAAGAAGTATGCCGGCACATCGCGCTACGACACCCGCAACTACGACCTCGTCATCAACATGGCCGAGCTGGATGAGGACGACGCTGTGGAGATTATCCTCGACTATATCAACAAAAGCAAATAAAACAACATCAATACTTAAAAACATTATTCCTGTACATTGACAATGAAGAATATTAGTCTTGACATTACAAAGGCCGCTTGTTTCCTGGGCGAGGGAGCAGTAAAGACCTATGAGCCGAAGGTGAAAGAAGCTCAAGAGATGCTTGAAGCCGGCACATGCCCCGGTAACGATTTCCTTGGATGGTTGCACCTGCCGACATCCATCAGCGAGGCTTTCCTCGATGAGATTCAGGCTTGTGCCGACGTGCTGCGCGCCAACTGCGAAGTGGTGGTCGTAGCAGGTATCGGCGGCAGCTATCTGGGTGCGCGTGCCGTCATCGAGGCCTTGGGCAACTCATTTGCCTGGCTGGTGCAAGATAAGAAGAACCCCACCATCCTGTTTGCCGGTAACAACATCGGCGAGGATTACCTCTCAGAGATGACTACCTACCTGAAAGACAAGAAGTTTGGTGTCATCAACATCTCGAAGTCGGGTACGACCACTGAGACAGCCCTGACCTTCCGTCTGCTCAAGAAGCAGTGCGAGGCCCAGCGCGGCAAGGAAGAGGCCAAGAAGGTGATTGTGGCTGTGACCGATGCCAAGAAGGGCGCTGCCCGCACCTGTGCCGACAAGGAGGGTTACACCTCGTTCATCATCCCCGACAATGTGGGTGGCCGTTTCTCGGTGCTCACTCCCGTAGGCCTGCTGCCCATTGCCTGTGCCGGTTTCGACATCAAGCAGCTGGTGGCCGGTGCCCAGGAGATGGAGAAGGCATGTGGCAAGGACGTCGCTTTCGAGCAGAACATCGCCGCTCAGTATGCCGCCGTGCGCAACGCACTCTACAACGAGGGTGGCAAGAAGATTGAGATCATGGTCAACTACCAGCCAAAGCTCCACTTCATGAGCGAGTGGTGGAAGCAGCTCTATGGCGAGAGCGAGGGTAAGGACAAGAAGGGTATCTTCCCCGCATCGTGCGACTTCACCACCGACCTGCACTCCATGGGACAGTGGATTCAGGATGGCGAGCGCACTATCTTCGAGACCGTCATCAGCGTGGAGGAGCCCAACCAGCAGCTGCTCTTCCCCGAGGACGAGGAGAATCTCGACGGACTGAACTTCCTGGCTGGCAAGCGTGTTGACGAGGTGAACAAGATGGCTGAGCTGGGCACTCGTCTGGCTCATGTCGACGGCGGTGTGCCCAACATCCGCATCTGCATGCCCAAGCTCAACGAGTATTATCTCGGACAGCTCATCTATTTCTTCGAGATCGGATGCGGCATCAGCGGTAATGTGCTGGGTGTGAACCCGTTCAACCAGCCCGGTGTGGAGGCTTACAAGAAGAATATGTTTGCCCTGCTCGACAAGCCCGGCTATGAGGCCGACTCGAAAGCCATCAAGGAGCGCCTGGCCAAAGAGGCGTAAGCTCTGCCGATGGACTATGCGTTGAGCATCAGACAATATCAGGAGAAGCACGGTCTTGAGACCTTCCGTCCCAAGGCTGTGCTCTTCGACATGGATGGCGTCTTGTTCGACAGTATGCCCGGTCATGCCGTCTCGTGGCATGAGTCGATGCAGCAATGCGGACTAGAGATGACGCCAGCCGAAGCCTATCAGTACGAGGGCATGCGTGGCACCGAGACCATCAGGCTGCTGGCCCGCCGGCAGTGGGGCAGGGAGCTCACCGAGAGCGAGGCGCAGCGCATCTATCAGGCCAAGGTGGAGCGCTTTGCACAGTGCCCGCCCGCCAAGAAGATGGAAGGTGTTGAGCAGCTGATGCACATGATGAAAGACAGCGGGCTGACCATCGGCGTGGTGACAGGCAGCGGACAGCACACCTTGCTCGACCGGCTGGAGAGTGCTTTCCCGCAGCTGTTGGACCGCGACAAGATTGTCACTGCCTTCGATGTAAAGAAAGGGAAACCCAGTCCGGAGCCCTATCTGGCAGGACTGCGCAAATGTCAGGTACAGCCCTGCGAGGCCATTGTGGTGGAGAATGCTCCGTTGGGAGTGCGTGCGGCCGTCGCTGCCGGCATCTTCACGGTGGCTGTCAATACCGGACCGTTGCCTGATGCCATGCTGGCCGACGAAGGAGCCAGCCTGGTGTACGACAGAATGACCGCGTTCAGAGACGAATGGAACAAACTAAAACGATTTTTTACATAAACACTACTTATTATTATGAGTAACAACGAAAGATGGGAAGCCATGTATCTGCAGATTGTTGGCTACCTGTACACTTACAAACGCCGTCCCTCGAAATACGACGAAGGGGACTTGCGCATGGTGAATTGGCTGAAGTACAACCGGAAGCTGATGGTGCGCGGCGAGCTGCAGCCCGAGAGGCTGGAGAAATACAATACGCTGATGGCTCTTTGCGAGAAATATCAGCGTATCAATCAGAATGCCTATGTCAATCCGGATGCTGTTTAGGCATTGCAAGTGAAGAGTTTTTAGGAGTGTGGGGTTTAGGAGTGTAGGTTTTTAGGAGTGTAGGAGTTTAGGAGTGTAGGAGTGTAGACAATACTCCGCCTCTAGCTAATCCAACTCCAGTTCTAGCGAATCCAACTCCGGCTTTAGCTAATTCGACTCTGCCTCTAGCTAATCCAACTCCAGTTCTAGCTAATCAGACTCTGCCTCTAGCTAATCCAACTCCGGCTCTAGCGAATCCAACTCCGTCAGGCGCTCTCCTACTTGGGAGAGTGGGGCAGGGCTTTGAACCTTGCTGAATAGCCTGCCGGCAAGGTAAACGATATTAAGGAATGAAAATCTCGCCACTGCCATAGCAACGGTGGTGCTCTTCGTCGTAGACCACGCAGAACTGGCCTGGTGCTACACCGTGAATCTTGTTGTCTGCACAAACGGCATAGCGGCCGTCGCCCATGTCTTTCAGGGTGGCGGGCAGATAGTCGGGCGTGTGGCGTATCTTGAATGTGATTCGCTCGGGCGGCATCACTCCGTTCAGGCTGTGGAAGTCGTGCACAAAAAACTCCTGCTTGTAGGCCGTCGACGGGTCGTAGCCGTGGGCTACATAGAGGATGTTGTGTTCCACATCTTTCTTCACCACAAACCAGGGTCCGCCGCCAAAGCCCAGTCCCTTGCGCTGGCCGATGGTGTGGAACCACAATCCGCGGTGCTCGCCGATGCGCTTGCCCGTTTCCAGTTCAATCACGTCGCCCGGCTGTTCGCCCAGGAAGCGGCGGATATAGTCGTTGTAGTTGATTTTCCCCAGGAAGCAGATGCCCTGTGAGTCTTTGCGATGTGCGTTCACCAGATGCTCGCGCTCGGCAATCTGTCGCACCTCGTCTTTCTGGTAATGGCCGATGGGGAAGAGCGCCTTTTTCAGCTGCCAGTCGTAGATCTGCGCCAGGAAGTCTGTCTGGTCTTTCACCGGGTCGGGACTGGTAGTGAGCCATTTCAGTCCGTCAATCACCTCGGTCTGCGCATAGTGGCCCGTGGCTATCAGGTCGTAGTCGTGGCCCATCTTCTCGTCGAAGGCCCCGAACTTAATCAGTCGGTTGCACATCACGTCGGGGTTGGGGGTCAGTCCCGCGCGTACCTTATCCATGGTGTAGCGTGTCACCTCATCCCAATACTCACGGTGGCAGTCGACCACCTGCAGGCGGCAGCCGTACTTGGCTGCCACGGCAGTAGCCATCTCGAGGTCCTCCTCGCTCGAGCAGTCCCATTCGGTCTCTTCCTCGGGACCGATTTTGATGTAGAAACAATCGGGATGCAGTCCGAGGCGTGCAAACTCATAGACGACCACCGAACTGTCTACGCCGCCCGAGAGCAGCACCGCAATGCGCTTGTCTGTTAATTCTTCCAAAACCATGTTGCAAAGTTTTCTGTGTGCAAAGATAATACAAAACCAGCGAAAGAGCAAATAAAAATGATTATTTGGCCTTGCCGGTGTGCCTGTCAGGGCCGATGTCAGCGAAATGTCAGACAAATGTCAGCATTGTTTTTCAGTCGTTTCGCCCGTGTTGCGCTATCTTTGCAGGCATGATAGCAACCAACCAACAAAATTACTGTCGAGTGGACAATGCCGTGGGGTGGCTGGTGTTTGCCATTGCCGCCACCGTCTATGGTCTGACCATCGAGCCCAGCGCCTCGTTTTGGGATTGTCCGGAGTTCATCCTCTCAGCCTACAAGCTGGAAATCGGCCATCCGCCCGGTGCTCCTTTCTTCATGCTCATGGCCAATCTGTTTGCCCAGCTGGCAGGCAGTCCCGACCGTGTGGCATGGTGTATCAACCTGCTGAACGCCGGTCTGAGCGCCTTGTGCGTGATGTTCCTCTTCTGGACCATCACCCATCTAGTGCGCCGTCTGCTTATCACCTCGTGGCAGGAGCTGACTCCGCGCCGGTGGACGATGATTGTCCTGTCGGGCTTGGTGGGAGCGCTCATCTACACCTTCAGCGACACGTTCTGGTATTCGGCTGTCGAGGGTGAGGTCTATGCCTGCTCGTCGCTCTTCACGGCCGTGGTGTTCTGGCTCATCCTGAAGTGGGACGACGAGGCCGACATGCCCCACAGCGACCGCTGGCTGGTGCTCATGGCCTACATGACCGGCATCAGCATCGGTGTGCATCTGCTCAACCTGCTGTGTCTCTCGGCGCTCGTGCTCGTGTTCTACTATCGCAAATACCGTGAGCCCGGTGTGCTGGGCTCGCTGGTGGCGCTGCTGGTGTCGTTCGTGCTCATCGGCGTCATTCTCTATGTGGTCATCCCTGGCATCACGACGGTGGCCGGATGGTTTGAGCTGCTGTTCGTCAACGTGCTGCATGCCCGCTACAACACGGGTGTGATGGTCTATCTCGTCTGTCTGGCGGCAGTCATGTCGTGGGCGCTGTGGTTCACCTACCGGCGGCGTCAGCGGGTGGCCCACACCTCGCTGCTCTGCCTGCTCATGCTCATCATCGGCTACTGCAGCTATGCCGTCATCATGATTCGCAGCACGGCCAACACGCCCATGGACCAGAACTCGCCCGAGGATGTGTTCACGCTGCGCAAATACCTGGCGCGCGACCAGTACGGCCAGTACCCGCTGCTCTACGGCCAGGCCTACACCTCGCAGGTGAAGATCGAGCGGCAGGGCGACTATTGTGTTCCGGTGCACAAGGAGGGACGGGCGCAATGGCGGCGCAAAACCAAGAAAGATGCCACCGAGCGCGACGAGTATGTGTCGGCGCCCCGTGACATCAGCTATGTCTACGAGCAGCAGATGCTCTTTCCGCGCATGTGGGACAGCAAGCATGCCCACGACTACGAGGCATGGATGGGAGGCGTCGAGGGGCGCCAGACCGCCAGCGACCGTTGCGGCGAGTATGTGACGGTGAAGATGCCCACGGCCTGGGAGAACCTGCGCTTCTTTCTCTCTTACCAGTGCCACTTCATGTATTGGCGCTACCTGATGTGGAACTTTGCGGGCCGTCAGAACGATGTGCAGGGCGAGGGCTCGCCCATTCACGGCAACTGGCTCACGGGCATTGCGCCCATCGACAACTGGCGGCTGGGCGACCAAAGCCTGCTGCCCGACGAGCTGCGCCAGAACAAGGGCCACAATGTCTACTACTGTCTGCCGCTTCTGCTTGGCATCATCGGTCTGTTGTGGCAGGCACTCCGTCGGGGCGAGCGCGGCATACGCCAGTTCTGGGTGGTGTTCTTCCTGTTTTTCATGACCGGCCTGGCCATCGTCATCTACATCAATCAGACACCCGTGCAGCCCCGCGAGCGCGACTACTCCTACGCCGGCTCGTTCTATGCCTTTGCCGTCTGGTGCGGCATGGGTGTGGCGGCTCTGTGCGACCTGCTGCCGGCGCTCTTCTGCAGTTGCTTCAGACGCCTCGCCGGACCCGGTCGGCCGGCCTCATGCTGCCCTGTCTGGTGGCCTGTGGGCGTGGGACTGGCGTGCCTGCTCATCCCCCTGCAGATGGCCTTTCAGAACTGGGACGACCACGACCGCTCGCATCGCTACATCTGCCGCGACGCCGGTGCCAACTATCTGAACTCAGCGCAGGCCGACGGCCATCCCATCATCCTCTCCAACGGCGACAACGACACGTTTCCGCTCTGGTACTGCCAGGAGGTGGAGGGCATCCGCACCGACATGCGCGTCTGCAACATGATGTATGCCACCACCGACTGGTATATCGACCAGCTGCGCCGCCCTGCCTACGAGGCGCCTGGAGTGCCCTTCAGCTGGCATCGCAGCGAGTATGCCAGCGGAACGAACGACTATATAGAGGTGGTGCCCGAGGCGCGCCAGCAGCTCATGCGCTACTACGACGAGCATCCCGACGAGGCGCGGCGGCAGTTTGGCGACGAGCCCTTCGAGCTCTCCAACATCATCAGCCACTGGGTGCGCGCCACCGATGCCGACATGCACATCATCCCCACCGATACCATCTACATGCATATCGACCCTGAGGCCGTCAGAAAGAGTGGCATGGCCCTGCCCGACAGCATCCCCAGCCGCATGGTCATCTCGCTGAAGGGGCGGCGGGCACTCTACAAGAGCGACCTTGCCCTGCTCGAGATGCTCAACCAGAGCCAGTGGGAACGGCCCATCTACATCTGCAACTCGGTGGGCGCCGAGAGCTATCTCAACCTCGCGGGCTACCTCGTCACCGAGGGGCTGGCCGACCGACTCACGCCCTTCTGCCATCCCGCCGACGGCATCAAGCCCACCGACACGCGCCGCACGTACGACAACCTGATGCAGCGGTTCCGCTTCACCGATACAGCCCGGCCGGGGCTCTACCTCGACGAGGCCAACCGTAACATGCTCTACCGCTATCGGCGCCTGTTTGCCCAGCTGGCCCTCGCCCTGATTGCCGAGCAGCAGACCGACAAGGCGAAAGCCGTGCTGCGGAAGGCCGCCAGGGTGGTGCCCTACAGCATCCTGCCCGCCGACTATCTCTATGGCAGCGACAACGACATCGCGCAGGCCTACTGTCTGCTGGACATGCCGAAAGAGGGCAGGAGAGTGGTGAGCCTGCTGTGGACGAAGTCGGCCCAATACCTGCGCTACAGTCTCTCGCTGGCGCCCCGCAACTTCTCGCTGATGCGGCAGGAATGTGAGCGTCATTTCCTGCTGATGCAGCAGATGGTGCAGACTGCCAGCATGATCGACCGGGCGTGGGCAGAGCAGCTCACGCAAGAGCTGGCAGGCTATTACCAGCAATATACGGGCAGGCAGCAAGGGCTGAACAATCAGCCCATGTAATCTCTCTCATGATACGTATTTGCATCAATCCAAAATTGGATTCTTGTACTCACCCCTCTCACTCATGATATGTTTTTGCATCAGCTCAAAATTGAGCCCATGCACTCTTTTGTCGTTGGTTGGTTTCTATCTATTACAGCAACATGTCAAAGAACGCTCGGTGTGTCGCACCCTCTCATGAGGTAACGTTTCGTTACTCCATCGGCATCGATATAGACCCCAATATATGTATTTAAGTAGATTGTTTTGAGACATAAACGGACGCTTCCGTTTACCCTACAAAGATACGAAAAATCTTTAAAACGACCAAATAATTAGGGCAAAAACCTGCCCATTTTCCGCTCGTTTTCTGGCGGTATTTTTGTATGTGGCAGTTGCGAGGAAGAATCAGAGAGCAGAGACCCGACTCGTTGATGAGGATGGCTCGAGTCTTGTAGTTGGAACCACTCTCCCGAATTGGGAGGGTGGTTTTG
>DEFO01000059.1 GCA_002350805.1 Prevotella sp. UBA2850 | reverse complement strand
CCGAGGGTCTGCTGCAATGTGGGATAAATCATATAGCATACAGATGAAAGAAAGATTCAAATTCAACACCGTAGGGCTTTTCACCCGCGACAACAAAGCGACTGTCGATTTCTACACGAAAACCTTTGGTTTTACCACCGATTGGGACGGCATTCAACCTAATGTAGAGATGATGCTGGGCGACATGCGTATCATCCTCTTCCCGCGTGACGCTTTCGAACAGATGGTCTCTCGTAAGTTCCAATATCCTGAGGGATTCAACGGTACTGTAGAATTGGCATTCGATGTGCCCACCTTCGCTGATGTAGACAAGGAGTATCAAAATGCTCTTAACAATGGTGCGAAGCCTGTTCTGGTACCGACAACTGAACCCTGGGGACAGCGCACTTGTTACATTGCCGACCCTGATGGGAACCTTATAGAGATTGGATCGTTCGTAGAAGGGTAATGAACACGATGGCGGTGCTAACCGATGCTGCCTTGAAGGAGCTCTAATTGGCAATAGAATAATGGGTCTCGTAGACTCAAAGCCACCTACAACTCTCCAGATGGAGAGCTAGTTTCCTCTGAAACAGGAAAACAAGTTGAAATACAAGTTGAAGAAAGCTGATGAAAAGGAAATAAATAAGGCAGGGGCTTGGCATTGTCTGTGTTTTTCATTACCTTTGCAGCCATGATTCAGATAGTAGTTTCGAAAGAGATAGAGAGCGTGTGCCCTCAGTTTGTGGGTGCTGCCGTTGAGGCACAGGTGGTCAACTCGCCATTCTGTGCTGCTTTGTGGGAAGAGATTCATGCGTTGGGCGAGCAGTATCGGACCGAGCTGGATACGACACTCATCAAGGAGCGCATCCCGGGCATTGCCTCGACACGCAGAGTCTATAAGGCCTGTGGAAAGGATCCCTCGCGCTATCGTCCGGCAGCAGAGGCACTCATCCGCCGCATGCTGCAAGGCAAGGAGTTGTATCAGATAGACACGCTGGTAGACCTGATCAACCTGGCCAGCATCAAGTTCGGCTATAGCATTGGCGGTTTTGATGCCGATAAGTTTGTGGGCGATACGCTCACTCTGGGCGTGGGGCGTGCCGGTGAGCCTTACGAGGGCATCGGCCGCGGTATGATCAATATTGAGGGACTACCTGTCTACCGCGATAGCGAGGGCGGTGTGGGAACACCCACCAGCGACAATGAGCGGACGAAGATAGATGGCAACACCACGCATCTGCTGACGCTCATCAACGGATACGACGGTAACGAACAGCAAGTGCTGGCCAATGCGGCATTTATCCAGCAACTGCTGCGGAAATATTGTCAGAGTGACGGTGGTACGTGTACGCTCTACCGGTAGCTGATGCCTGTGTGGTGCTCACGTCCGGAAGCAACGGCGAGTATGAGTTCGCGGTCGGCGGCTGTCCAGTTGAGGGTGAGCAGGTCTTTGCGCTCCAGCCACTGGTAGTCCAGGTGCTCGAGCAGTTTGAAGTTCTCGTCGCGGGCCATGCACTCGTAGGCGGTCAGCGTGATGCTGAAGTCGGGATACTCATGGTCAACAGAGCCTAACTGTTTGCCCACATAGATATCCCAATCCATCTCTTCCTTGATTTCGCGGATGAGTGTCTCATGATGGCTCTCGCCTTCCTCTACCTGTCCGCCTGGGAATTCCCAGTGCTCAGAGATGTAGGGATGGTGCGAGCGGCAACGCTGCATGCAGAGAATTTTATCGTCTTTCCTGATGACAGCAGCAACAACGTTATAGTGTTTCTTTTCCATAGTTATCGTTTTTGGTTGGGGCAAAGGTATGAAAAAGATTTGACACAAACAAAAAATATACGAATTATTTAGAAACGTTTCAGGATTTCCTCAATAGATAGTATTTTAGGTAGTGAAACTAGTTCAAGGTTCAATGTTCAATGTTCAAGGTTTGCCCACAGATTTCCACAGAAGGCGGCGAAGCCGCGGTTCAAGGTTCCAGGTTCTTCAAAGCCGGCAGGCAATTATCCATTGTCAATTGTCAATTATCCATTGCCAGGAAGCCCCCTCCGACTCCCCCAGGGGGAGAGCTAGGTACTCATGAAGCAGGGGAGGTAATCACACTTGTCACTTAATGTAAACTCTTAACTACAAAGAAAGCTTCCTCCAGATGCTGCGCGGAATGAGGCGCCACAAGGCGGTGATGATTCGCCAGCGCCAGTCGATGACACGTACATGGCGGCGTCGCTCTATCGACTCCACCATCTCTTTCGCCACTTGCTGGGGACGAAGCATCATGGGGAAGTGGTTGTCGCCGTCGAGTAGGGGCGTGTCAACAAATCCAGGGCGCAGGTCGGTGAAGCGGATGTTCAGCCGGCGGGCATTGGCCAGTTGCTCAAGTGCCTGCAGGTAAGTGTTCTGGAAGGCTTTGGTGGCCGAGTACGACGGGGCAGGCCCCAGTCCTTTCGTACCGGCAATCGACGAGATGGCGGCTATATGTCCTCCACCGTGGCTGGCAAGATAGTTGAAGGCCGTGTCGACCATCCGCGTGAACCCCATGGCATTGGTGTCTACGGTGCTCATCTCGATGTCGGTCTGCAGGTCGCGGTTCTGTTTCCCGATGCCCGATGCATGGAAGTAGAGATCCATCCCGCCCAGGCGTTCGATGAGTTGCAGCAGCCGTTCGGGGGCTTCTTCTGATGTAATGTCAATAGTTTCTGTCTCAGTGAGTTGCGGATATTCGCTTCTCAGTTGCTCTAATGGTTCCGTACGGCGGGCGGCAATGCCACAATGCCAGCCGCGCTGTAACAGCAGCCGTGCTACTTCGTTTCCAATGCCCGACGAGGCTCCGATGATGATGGCGTTCATGATATTCTGGTGTTGAAAGCGTGGGGTTCAAAAGGTTGAGGCATGCGCCTCGTTGTGCTTATTTCACGTCGAGAGAGATTCTTCTGTTGAGGAAGAACTGGCGGGTGCGCACGAAGAACATGCTCACGCCGATGGCATTGACTATGGCTACCGTCCAGAAGGCGGCACTATAGCCCAGGTGCTCGGCCACGACGCCACCCATCAGGATGCCCAGTCCCATGCCAATGTCCCACGAGATGAGGATGGTCGAGTTGGCTGTGCCGCGTTGGTTGTGCTGTGCCACATTGATCATCATGTTCTGGAATGCGGGCCACATGTGTCCGTTGCCCAGTCCGATGAGCAAGGCCGAGCCGTAGTAGCCCACCAGCAAGGAGAGCGTTGTGGGATTGGGCGATAGTGTGGGCATGAGTATAAACAAGGTGTAGCCCACCAGCGAGATGACCATTCCCTCAGCGGCATTGTGGGTGAGTCGTCCTTTGCGCAGGGCGCTTCCTCCTTGCAGCCTTGAGAGAATGAGACCGATGGAGCAAAGCATGAAATAGGTGCCTGTTCCGCCCGTCATGTCGAGTTCCTCTTTGCTGTAGATGGCCAGATAGTTGCTCAGCACCCCGAAGCAGAAACCGAAGAACACCATATTGGCGCCTAGCAGCCAGCCTTTCACGAGGAAGAAGCGGTCGAGCGAGAGTTTCCTCCGTGGTTCGGCCGGTGTAGTCGTGGGGACAGGCTTCTTATTCAGTTTGACGGTAGCGTCGACCATCCATCCCACGAGGGCGATGGCGAGCGCCAGCCAGAACAGCAGTTCGAAGCTGTGGCTCCAGCGGTAGATGAAGATGCCGATGGTGGGAGCGAAGGCCATAGCCAGGTTGTTGCTCAGCCCGTAGTAGCCGATGCCCTCGTTGCGGCGGCTCGATGGCAGCACGTCGATGGCCACGGTGCTGTTGGCCACGGTCAGGGCCCCGAAGGGACCGCCATGCAGCGTTCTGACAATGGTGAACAGCAGCAGGGTGCCCGCCGCCAGATAACCCGCAAAGAAGATGGCAAAGCTGGCAAAGCACGCCATGAGCACCGTCTTGCGCGAGAAGGTGTCGACCACATAGCCGCTGAACGGACGGAAGAGCAGGGCAGTGATGGTATATCCCGACAGCACCAGTCCGATGACGTCTTTCGTGGCATGAAAGTGCTCGCTCAGGTAGAGCGGCAGCAAAGGGGTTAAAATATAAAAGGCGAAGAACAGCGCAAAGTTGGCTGTCATCACCTTTATATAATTATGGTTCCACAGTTTGTCCATTCCGTCATTCATTTATCATGAAAAAAACAGACGTTCACCGCGTGTCCGGAATGTCCTGATCAGTTGGCGGCCTCAAACTCCTCCAGGAAGCGGGTGTCGTTCTCTGAGAAGAGACGCAGGTCGTTCACTCGGTATTTCAGGTTGGCAATGCGCTCAACACCCATACCGAAGGCATAGCCGCTGTACACCTTGCTGTCGATGCCACAGAGCTCGAGCACGTTGGGGTCTACCATGCCGCACCCAAGGATTTCCACCCAGCCGGTGTGCTTGCAGAAACCGCAACCCTCGCCGCCGCAGATGAAGCACGAGATGTCCATCTCGGCACTGGGCTCGGTGAACGGGAAGTAGGAGGGGCGCAGACGTATCTTCGTGTCGGGGCCGAACATCTCGCGGGCAAACGACAGCAGCACCTGCTTCAGGTCGGTGAAGCTCACGTTCTTGTCGATGTACAGTCCTTCCACCTGATGGAAGAAACAGTGGGCACGGGCGGTGATGGCCTCGTTGCGGAAGACGCGTCCCGGGCAGATGACGCGGATGGGAGGCTGCTGGGTCTCCATCACACGGGCCTGCACACTCGAGGTGTGGGAGCGCAGAATCATGTTCTTGGTCACGTCGTCGGGATGCTGCGATACGAAGAATGTGTCTTGCATGTCGCGGGCAGGATGGTCGGCGGCAAAGTTCATCTTGGTGAACACGTGCAGGTCGTCTTCCACCTCAGGGCCGTCGGCCAGTACGAAGCCCATGCGCGAGAAGATGTCGATGATCTCGTTTTTCACGATGGTCAGCGGATGGCGGGTGCCCAGCTCGATGGGGTAGGCCGAGCGCGTCAGGTCGATGTTGTCGCTTTGCGCCTCAGCCGTCTCCAGGTTCTCGCGCAGGCTGTTGATGCGGTCGAAGGCCATCTGTTTCAGTTCGTTGATGCGTATTCCCACCGTCTTTTTCTCGTCGGCGGCCACGTTGCGGAAGTCCTGCATCAGGGCGTTGATCTCGCCTTTCTTACTCAGGTACTTCAGTCGCAGGGCCTCTATTTCCTCAGCGTTCGAGGCTGAGAGCTCGCTGACTTCTTTCAGCAGTTGTTCTATTTTATCAAGTATCATATTTGCTAATTTTCAAAAAAACTGCTGCAAAGGTAATATTTTTATGGCAAAAACGGGCAAAGTTTGAAAATAAATGTGTACTTTTGCGCAAATTTGAGAACTACTTCATGAAAAAGAGTATAGTAATAGTGTTGACAGCCTGTGCCTTATGGGTGTTTTCCGTTCTGACGGGCTGTACCAACAAGAAGTCAGCCTACGGGCCTCCTGAAGACGAAGCCCTTGACGTTGATACGGTTGCCGTCGATTCCTTGGATTTGCTGGCAGAGAGCGCTACCATCCCCAAGGGAGCCGATGAGCTGTTCGACGACTTTGTGTTCAATTTTGCTTCCAACCGCGCCTTGCAGTTGCAGCGCATCGCCTTCCCGCTCACCGTCGAGAATGCCGGGAGGAGTCGCCAGGTGACCCGCAGCCAGTGGAAGCACGAGCATTTCTTCATGGACCAGGACTACTATACCATCATCTTCAACAACCGCCAGGAGATGGAGCTGATGAAAGACACCACCGTCAGCAATGCCGTCATCGAGAAAATCTATCTCGACCGCGGCTGGGTGAGCCAGTATTTCTTCGACCGCAGCAACGGCCGGTGGATGATGCGCTCGGTGAAGGAGGTGCCCATGGAGAAGAGCATCCATGCCTCGTTCCTCAAGTTCTATCAGCACTTCGCCATCGACGACGACTTCCAAGTGGCAAGCATGAACAGCACCGTCGAGTTCACCGCTCCCGACCCCGACGACGACTTCAACACCATGACGGGCGAGATCGACCCTCAGCAGTGGCCGTCGTTCAAGCCAGGACTCATCCCCTCGGGATTCATCTATAACATAGAGTATGGTAAAATCGCCGCCGGCGGCACCACCAAGATCTTCGTCACCCGAGGCATCGCCAATGGTTATGAGACCGAGATGACCTTCCAGTTGATCGACGGTAAATGGAAACTGGTGAAGTTCACCACCTGACGCGTCCCACCCATCCTTACTGCTATGATTGTCGACCGCCCACATTACTCTCTGTTGCGCCACAACACCTTTGGCATCGATGCCAGGTGCCGTCGCTTTGTGGAGTTCAGCACCGTTGACGAACTCCGGCAAGTCATCTGCACCCTTACCTCTGCCGACTATCCGCTGCTCCTGCTGGGCGGCGGCAGCAACCTGTTGCTCACGGCCGACTATCCCGGCACCGTGCTCCATTCGGCCATCAAGGGCTTCGAGACTGCCGACGACGCTGGCGATGTGCTCCTCCGTTGTGGCAGTGGCGAGGTATGGGACGATGTGGTGGCCCTCTGTGTCCGGAACGGATGGTACGGGGCCGAGAACCTGTCGCTCATCCCCGGTGAGGTGGGGGCCAGTGCCGTGCAGAACATCGGGGCCTATGGCGCCGAGGCCAAGGACATCATCGAGACCGTTGAGGCCGTCGAGATAGCCACCGGCAAGTGCTGCACCCTGCGCAATGCCGACTGCCACTACGGCTACCGGCAGAGCCGCTTCAAGCACGAGTGGCGCGACCGTTACGTCATCACCCACGTCACCTACCGCCTGAAACGACAGTTCACCCCCCAACTCGACTATGGCAACATCCGCTCGGAGCTCCAGCGGAAAGGCATCCTTCAGCCCACCGCTGCCCAGCTGCGCCAGTGCATCATCGACATCCGCAATGCCAAACTGCCCGACCCGAAGGTGGAAGGCAATGCCGGCAGCTTCTTCATGAACCCCGTGGTGGACAAAGAGCAATATCGCGAGCTGGCTGCCCTCTATCCCGGCATGCCCCACTATACCGTCGATGAAGACCACGAGAAGATTCCCGCCGGTTGGATGATCGACCAGTGCGGGTGGAAAGGACGCTCGCTGGGACGAGCCGGCGTGCACCACAACCAGGCACTCGTGCTCGTCAACCGAGGCGGAGCCAGCGGAGCCGACATCCTTCGTCTGTGCGATGCCATACGACGCGATGTGAAGGAGAAATTTGGAATAGACATCTATCCGGAGGTAAACGTCAGATGAAAGTAACACTCCTAGGAACAGGAACATCGGGCGGAGTGCCCAGCATCGGCTGCCAGTGCGAGGTGTGCCGCAGCAGCGACCCCCACGACAAGCGGCTGCGATGCTCAGCCCTGCTCGAGACCGACACCACGCGGGTGCTCATCGACTGCGGACCCGATTTCCGCCAGCAGATACTCCCCCTGCCATTCCAGCGTTTCGACGGCATCCTGCTCACCCATATCCACTACGACCACGTCAGCGGCATCGACGACCTGCGGCCTTTCTGCGTCTTCGGCGACATCCATATCTATGCCAACCAGGGAACCGTCGACGGACTGAAAACCACCATGCCCTACTGCTTCACCGAGCATCTCTATCCAGGTGTGCCGCGTCTCAACCTGCATGTGGCCAGGCCCCATGAGCCCTTCCGCATCGGCGATATCGAGGTGATGCCCATCGAGGTGATGCACCATTCCCTGCCCATCTTAGGATTCCGCATCGGCGACTTTGCCTATATTACCGATATGAAAACCATCGACGACGGCGAACTGCCCTATCTGCAGGGTGTGAAGACGATGGTGGTCAATGCCCTGCGTTTCGCCCCCGAGCACCATTCCCATCAGACCGTCGGCCAGGCCGTGCAGTTCATCCGCAGGGTAGGGGCTCAACATGCCTACCTCATTCATCCCAGTCATCACATCGGCCTTCACAAAGAGGTGAATGCCCGCCTGCCCGAAGGCATAGAACTGGCCTACGACGGTCAGGTCATCTGGGTAGAACAACAGCGCTGACAAGTTGTTTGTCTGTGGTTAGTATTTTCCCCGATGATTCAGAGTATTCAGAGTATTCAGATTATTCCGAAAATTCAGAATCCTCCGAAAATTCAGAATCTTCCGAATTAAGGCCAACAGCTCTCCCAGCCAGATTGGTGACCTTTTATGCCGGCGGGCAAGCTGGAGGGCAACTCGGCCGTTACCGAGGGCACTCCGGGCGGCTTGGAAGGCCCTTCGGACAATGGATAATTGATAATGGATAATGGATAATTCCTGCCGGCGCCATAATAATGGATAATTGCCTGCCGGCTTGAAGGCCCTGTAGCTCCCTATGGAGGGGAGACAGAATTATTGCTAAGCAACTGAAAATCAGTATTATAGATGTTTTTGCTGCTAAAACTTCCCAACTTCCCAACTTCCCAACTTCCCGAAAAGTGCATATTCAAATGTAATTTATAGGTATTATATATAATTGAATGTATTATATATTACAATTTGTCTTTATATATTACAATGTCTCTGCCCATGGATGAGAGGAATACATTTTTAATTATATATATATTATATATAATATATATATAATTAATATATATAATATATATAATTAATTGTATTATATACAACAATCTCTTGTCAGGGAGAGAAAAATGCATTTTTACACCCACTTTTCGGGAAGTTGGGAAGTTGGGAAGTTGGGAAGTTCTCCTATAATAGTGTTGACTCCCCATTGCCAACACCTTGCGTGATAATCCCTTTTATGCGATATCTTGAGGAAAGCAAAAAAAACGTGTTATGTCCTTTGTGAGGCACAACACGTTATTCTGTATGTATTGAGGCTTATTTTTTCTTGAAGCCTTTGTACTTCCGATAGAGTTTCCAACCGAGTATCAGGCCGTCGAGCACACCGGCGCCTGTACTCATCAGACTGCTCATGCGCAGCCCGGTGGTCGATGTGTCGGGCTTCTTGAAGAGTCCCTTCCACAGCACTCGTATCTCGGCGTCGTCTTGCTGTATCTGCTGTCGCAGCTGGTTCTTCCGGTTCTGGATGGCGAGCAGCGAGTTGTAGATCAACTCTTGCTGGTCGGGTGGGGGTAATGGCTTTTCTATGTTCATCGTTTATTTCTCCATGAGCAGGCTGGCCAGGAATTTCACGAGGGGTCGCTCCACCCATTGCTTCCTGAACAGGACGAATAGAATGAGTATCAGCAGATAGAAAACCGCCACGATAGAGAAGGCCCATCCCAGTCCGGTGTGCGGGGCCAGGGCGAAAGCGGCAGCGAAAGAGAAATAGATCATGGTGATGATGATCAGCAGGAAGAGCACGGCCGCCATGATGAGCACGGTGGTCAGACGCACGAATTTCTCAATGACATCGAGCTTCACGTATTCACCCTGAAGCCCGATGTAATGTTTCAGCACCTCAACGAGTTGCCCAATGGTCTCAATATTTCTATCGGTTGAGAACATCAGCGTGTCGTTTTAGTCGATAGCCTCGGCGGCAGCCTCCTTGATGTCCTCAACGAGGTCGTCCATCTCCTTGCGGTTGAGCTTGATGTTGTGCTTTTTGCAGAAGTCGTCTACTGTGTCGGCAATTTTTGCACGGGTGTCAGCACCTTTCTCGGGAGCGGCGAGCAGGCCCAGAGCGGCGCCGGCGATAGCACCACCGAGGAATGCGCCAATGTAACCTAATGTCTTCATACGCGTTTTTTTATTTTAAAGATTAAACAATGTTTTCTGAACCACAAAAGTAGTAAAAAAACGTATATACGACAATAATTTGCGGCCTATTTTTTGTTAAAAACGGCAGATTTCTTTTATTTAACAAACTTTATGTGCGTTTTTTCGTCGTTTTTGGTGGTTTTTGTGTAACTTCGCACAATCAAAGTGAATATAACGTTTAATTTTTAATAAAACCAAAAGAGAATTATGAAAAAAATGATGCTTGTATGCGCAGGTTTGTGCATGGTATTGGCTTTCAGCAGCTGTAAGAGCAAGGAGAGTGCTTATCGTAAGGCTTACGAGAAGGCAAAGGCACAAGAGGCTGAGAATGCTATGATTCAGAACAACGACGAGAACGTGGCTGTGGTGGCTCCTGTCCAGACGGTGCCTGCTACTACCACCTCGAGCAATGTGGCCAACGCCAATGTTCGTTCTGAGAATGTATCAGTGGTCAGCGGCGCAGGTTTGAAGGACTACAGCGTGGTTGTCGGCTCGTTCTCTCTGAAGGCTAACGCAGAGGGCCTGCAGCAGACGTTGAGGAATGCCGGCTATGACGCACAGATTGTTTACAATGCAGGCATGAATATGTATCGCGTGGTGGCTACGACATTTGTCAACAAGGCCGATGCCGTCCGCAGCCGTGACCAGCTCCAGGGTACATACAAGGGTGCCTGGCTGCTTTATGCAAAATAAACAGGAAGCGCGTGGCGCGTATATTATCAATAGATTACGGTAAGAAACGTACGGGATTAGCAGTCACCGACCCATTGCAGATCATAGCCAATGGGTTGGCGACTGTTTCTACATCTACGCTCTTCGACTGGCTGAAGGACTATACCGGGCGCGAGGAGGTGGAGCGGATCGTGATTGGCGAGCCCCGTCAGACCAACGGGCAGCCCAGCGAGAACCTGGCGCGCGTGCAGCAGTTTGTGAACCGGTGGCGCAAGGCCGTGCCGCAGATTCCCATCGAGTATTTCGACGAGCGCTTCACGTCGGTGCTGGCTCATCAGGCGATGCTCGACGGCGGACTGAAAAAGAAAGACCGGCAGAACAAGGCGCTGGTGGATGAGATCAGTGCCACCATCATCCTGGAGGACTATCTGCGCTCGCGCCGTTGAACCCTATAGAGGAGGAGCGTGCCTGGCGGACCGATAATAAACTCAAAAAAACTCATAACCTTTTTTTAACAGGAAACAAGTGATACTACCTATTTATATATATGGACAGCCTGTGCTTCGGAAGGTGGGCGAGGACATCACAGCCGACTATCCCGATCTGAAGCAGTTGATTGTCGATATGTGGGAGACGCTGGCGGAGTCGGAGGGTATTGGCTTGGCAGCACCTCAGATAGGCAAGGCTATCCGATTGTCGGTAATCGACTTGGATGTGATTTCTGACGATCTGCCTGAATATAAGGGCTTCCGACAGGTATATATCAATCCGCATATTGTCGAGTACGACGAGTCGAAGACGGACACCTCGGAGGAGGGCTGCCTGTCACTACCTGCCATCCACGAGAAGGTGGTGCGCCCCACGCGTATCCGTGTGGAATGGGATGATGAGGATTTCCAGCATCATGACGAGTGGATAGAAGGCTACCTTGCTCGAGTGATGCAGCATGAGTTTGACCACCTTGACGGAAAGATGTTCGTTGATCGTATCTCTCCACTTCGTAAGCAGTTGATTAAGAGTAAGTTGGCTGCGTTGTTAAAGGGCCGCTATCGTTGTGGTTACCGAACGAAACCCGTTAAGAGATAAAAAATGCGTCGCATTTTTTATCTCTTATTCTTCTGGCCTCTGGTTGTCAGTGCACAATACAACATCGATAGGCTGGTGATGATAGGGCGTTCGGCACTCTATTATGAGGATTACGTGCTCTCTATCCAGTATTTTAACCAGGCGATCTCGGCTAAACCCTATCTTTACGAACCTTGGTATTTCAGGGGCATTGCGAAATACTATCTGGATGACTATCGGGGTGCGGAAAGCGACTGCACAGAGGCCATCGAGCGCAATCCCTATGTCGTGGGGCTTTACGAGTTGCGTGGCCTCTGTCGTATCAACCAGAAGAAATATGCCGCTGCTATCGATGATTATACTAAAGCTCTTCGCTATGATCCGGAAAGTCAGAACCTGTGGCATAATCGCATCCTTTGTCGTATTCAGGAGAAGGATTACGAGCGGGGCCTGGCGGAAATCGATACCATGCTTCAGCGTTGGTCGAAGTATGCGAGAGCCTATTCGATGCAGGCGGAGATCTATCTGTTGCAGAAAGACACGGCACGGGCTGTAAAATCGTTAGACACGAGTCTAGAACTCGATCCTTATGATGGCGGTACCTGGGCTGAAAGGGCCATTATCAGCTTGGCTCATCAACAATGGAAGGAGGGAGAAGGCTTTCTCGATAAGTCGATTCATCTGCTGCCCAAGCATGCAGGCAACTATATTAACCGTGCTTTGGCACGTTATAACCAGAACAATTTGCGAGGAGCGATGGCGGATTATGATACCGCACTCGACCTGGATCCGAATAATTTCCTCGGCCATTATAACCGAGGCCTGTTACGTGCACAGGTGGGTGATGACAATAGAGGTATCGAGGACTTCGATTTCGTGCTGCGTCTGGAGCCTAATGACCTGATGGCGCTCTTCAACCGTGCGCTGCTGTTGGAACAGACGGGTGATTTGCGGGGGGCTATCCGCGACTATTCGAAGGTGATTGAGGAATTTCCTAATTTCTGGTTCGGCTTGGAGCATCGCGCTTCCTGTTATCGTCGCTTGGGCAATACCAGACAGGCTGAGCTCGACGAGTTTCGTATCCTCAAGGCACAGATGGACAAACGCTATGGTGGCAAGCAGCCGAGGCTCTCGAAACGCCAGATGCGAAGAAAGAGTGATACTGACCCTGACAAATACAATCAGCTGGTGGTGGCCGACGAACAGCAGGTGGAGCACGAATACAAGAGCGATTATCGCGGAAAGGTGCAGAATCGTAGGGTGGAAGTGGGCTTGCAGCCGATGTTCGCCTTGTCGTTCTATGCCGTCAGGGATGAAATGCATACTTATATTCCCTTCGATAAAGATGTGGAGGGCTTTAATTTGCAGTCGAAATCGAGACCTTTGCAGATCGGATGCACTCAGCCGACGATCAATGAGGAGAGAATGCGCCGTCATATTGCTTTCATCGACTCTGTGACGACGGCAATCGCCGATACGAAAGGGGATGCGCGTGTCAAACCATTGCTGATGCTCAGGGCTGTGGCCTATAGCGGCATCCGGAATTTCGACAATGCTATCGACGACCTCTCCACACTCCAACAGTTGGACTCTGCCTCTGTGCTGGCGTATTGGCAGCGGGCTGTTTGTCAGGCCAAACTGAATGAATTCAATGCATCGCAGGGCACGAATATCGAACTCAAATCGGCTAATGTGCTGAGTGACTTGTGTGAGGCCTTGAAGTATTCGCCACAGAATCCCTACTTATATTATAATAGAGGGTGCCACTATGCGCAACGGAAGGATTATCAGCGGGCTATCGACGATTTCAGTCGGGCTATTGAACTAGATGGAAACATCCCTGAGGCCTACTATAACCGGGGTATCGTCTATCTGCAGGCTGAGAAGACGACAGAAGGTGTCGCCGACCTCTCGAAAGCAGGTGAATTGGGGCTCTACGATGCCTATAGCATCATCAAGAAGTACCGTGAGAAATAATCTTTTGCGTAAAAGTTTGCGGGATTCGTGAAAATGTAGTAACTTTGCACGCAATTTCAAATTCAAACATATATTGTAGATATGATTAACATTACTTTCCCAGACGGATCTGTTCGTTCGTATGAGCAGGGCGTGACTGGTTTTCAGATTGCAGAGAGCATCTCTCCGGCTCTCGCACGCAGCGTTGTAAGTTGTGGAGTAAACGGTGAGACCGTAGAGCTGAATCGTCCTATCAATGAGGACGCCACGATTGAACTCTACAAGTTCGATGACGAGCAGGGTAA
>DEFO01000052.1:375-63388 GCA_002350805.1 Prevotella sp. UBA2850 | reverse complement strand
AACTGAATGTGAAACTTTATTCCAACGAGCTGGCCGACAGCTATCAAGAGACAAGGCACACCCGCGACCTGATTATGATAGGCTGTCTGGCATCGCTGCTCATCATGCTTATCGGTTTGATAGGCTATGTGCGCGACGAGGTGCAGCGCCGCTCCCGCGAACTGGCCATCCGCAAGGTGATGGGTGCTGGCGTTAGCGAACTGCAGGGACTGTTTCTGCGCAGTATTGCGCTGATAGCCATTCCGTCTATCATCGTCGGTGTCGCCTTGGGCTGGTTTTTCAGTCGCATGCTGATGGAGCAGTTTGCCGACAAGATTTCTCTCTCATGGTTTGTCTTCACCGCCTGTGCACTGTTCGTGCTGCTCGTCATTGCCGCCATCGTGCTGCTGCAGACCTATCGCGTGGCAACCAGTAATCCCGTGAATTATCTAAAGACAGAATAATAACATTAATAAAACGTATATGATGATTAAGTTAGAAAACATTCAGAAGGTGTTCCGCACGGAAGAGGTGGAGACCGTTGCACTGGGCGGTGTATCGCTCGAAGTGAAGAAAGGTGAGTTTGTTGCCATCATGGGGCCAAGCGGCTGTGGCAAGTCTACCCTGTTAAACATATTAGGCTTGCTCGATAATCCCACTGCGGGTAAGTACTGGCTCGACGGCGAGGACGTAGGCAGCCTGAAGGAGAGCCAGCGCACACGGGTGCGCAAGGGGCAGATAGGCTTCGTATTCCAGAGTTTCAACCTGATTGACGAGTTAAACGTAGAAGAGAATGTTGAGTTGCCATTGACATATCTGGGCGTTCCTAAGAAGGAGCGAAAGCAGCGCGTGGAAGAGGTGCTGCGCCGTATGGCTATCAGCCACCGCGCACACCACTTCCCCCAGCAACTCTCGGGCGGTCAGCAGCAACGTGTCGCCATTGCCCGCGCCGTGGTGATGAACCCCAAGCTGATCCTCGCCGACGAGCCCACAGGTAACCTCGACTCGAAGAACGGTCTGGAAGTGATGCAACTCCTGACACAACTCAACCAGGAAGGTACTACCGTTGTGATGGTGACTCACTCGGAGCGTGATGCGGGCTATGCCCAGCGCATCATCAACCTGTTCGATGGCTTAGTGGTGCCGGAAGTGAGGCTATAATCACTCGCCTCCGCCACCCCATTCTTTCTATGGAAGCAAAAACAGCGCATTCCCGACTGGAATGCGCTGCTATTATATATGCGTTGAATGCTGGTACTATACTTTGATTTCAACCTCAACACCGCTGGGGAGTTCGAGTTTCATCAGGGCGTCTACGGTCTTAGCTGTTGAGCTGTAGATGTCGATCAGACGCTTGTAGTTAGACAGCTGGAACTGCTCGCGGGCCTTCTTGTTGACGAAGGTAGAACGGTTCACGGTGTAAATACGCTTGTGTGTAGGCAGGGGGATAGGACCGCTGACGATAGCACCGGTAGCCTTCACGGCCTTCACAATCTTCTCTGCTGACTTGTCAACCAATTTGTGGTCGTAAGACTTCAGCTTGATTCTGATTTTCTGACTCATTGTGAAATAATTTTTTTAATTAAACTTTATTATTTGTATCATGAGGAGCACCGCTAAAGAGTCATTTGCTCAACGGTGCTCCCTTATTTACTTATACCAGGTCTGTGCGGCCTTTAACCTCCTCCAGCACTGCCTTGGCAATTGTGCTTGACAGCGGAGAGTGATGGTCGTACTCCATTGAGCTGGTGGCACGTCCTGAGGTGATGGTACGCAGGGCTGTAACATAGCCGAACATCTCCGACAGGGGAACCATAGCCTTGATGACACGGCCGCCGCTACGGGCCTCTTCCATGCCCTCTACCTGTCCGCGACGCTTGTTCAGGTCGCCAATCACGTCACCCATGTTCTCCTCGGGAGTGATCACCTCGAGTTTCATGATGGGCTCCATGAGCACGGGGCCTGCCTTGGTGCAAGCGTTCTTGTAGGCATTGCGGGCAGCAAGCTCGAACGACAACTGGTCAGAGTCTACCGGGTGGAACGAGCCGTCGACAACGACAACCTTCAGGGTGTCCATCGGATAACCGCCCAGAATACCAGCCTTCATAGCCTCCTCGAAGCCCTTCTGAATGGCAGGAATATACTCCTTGGGGATGTTACCGCCCTTCACTTCGTTGACAAACTGCAGTCCGCCGTTCTCCTTCACGTTCCAGTCGTCGTCAACCGGACCGATGTTTACGATGATATCGGCAAACTTACCGCGTCCACCAGTCTGCTTCTTGTAGACCTCGCGCAGATTAACGGTCTTGGTGATGGCCTCCTTGTAGTTCACCTGAGGCTTACCCTGGTTGCACTCCACCTTGAACTCACGCTTCAGACGGTCGATGATGATATCGAGGTGCAGCTCACCCATACCCGAGATCACGGTCTGTCCGCTCTGCTCGTCGGTATGCACGGTGAAGGTCGGGTCTTCCTCGGCCAGCTTGGCCAGACCATTGTCGAGCTTGGCGATGTCGGCCTGACTCTTCGGCTCCACGGCAATCGAGATCACTGTGTCGGGGAAGGTCATTGACTCGAGCACGATAGGAGCACTCTCATCGCAGAGAGTATCACCTGTGCGGATATCCTTGAAGCCTACACCGGCACCGATATCACCGGCGTCGATCGACTCCATGGGAATCTCCTTATTCGAGTTCATCTGGAACAGACGGCTGATACGCTCTTTCTTGCCCGAACGGGGATTGTACACATACGAACCGGCTTTCACGCTACCAGAGTAGACGCGGAAGAACACCAGGCGTCCCATATACGGGTCGGTGGCAATCTTAAAGGCCAGAGCGGCTGTGGGGTCATCCTCAGAAGGTTTGCGGTCCTCTTCCTCGTCGGTATTGGGGTTGGTACCTTTCACCACCTCAACGTCAACGGGTGAGGGAAGGAAAGCGCAAACATAGTCGAGCAGAGGCTGCACACCCTTGTTCTTATACGATGAGCCGCAGATCATAGGAGTGCACTCCATAGCCACGGTACCCTTACGGATGGCGGCAATGATCTCCTCCTCGGTAATCGACTCGGGATTGTCGAAGTATTTCTCCATGAGTGCCTCATCATAATCAGCGGCTGCCTCCAGCAGTTTGTTACGCCACTCGTCGCACTCGTCCACGAGGTCGGCGGGAATCGGCTCCACGTCGTATTCAGCGCCCATGGTCTCATCGTGCCAGAGGATAGCCTTCATCTTAATCAGGTCAACCACACCCTTGAAGTTCTCCTCAGCGCCGATGGGCACCTGAATCACCACAGGGTTAGCACCCAGAATGTCGCGCATCTGCTGTACTGTCTCGAAGAAGTCAGCACCCGAGCGGTCCATCTTGTTCACGTAACCGATACGCGGAACCATGTATTTGTCGGCCTGGCGCCATACAGTCTCCGACTGAGGCTGCACACCGTCGGCGGCAGAGTAAGTAGCTACGGCTCCGTCGAGCACGCGCAGCGAGCGCTCTACCTCAGCAGTGAAGTCAACGTGTCCCGGAGTGTCGATGAGGTTAATCTTGTATTTCTCACCATTCCAGTCCCAGTTACATGTAGTAGCGGCCGAGGTGATGGTAATGCCACGCTCCTGCTCCTGAGCCATCCAGTCCATTGTAGCGGCACCATCGTGCACCTCACCAATCTTGTGAGTCTTACCCGTATAGAAAAGGATGCGCTCTGAAGTAGTAGTCTTACCGGCATCGATGTGGGCCATGATGCCGATGTTACGTGTCAATCTTAAATCGTGCTTTGCCATTTTATCTTTTTACCTAATATTAATACCATTAGAATCTGAAATGAGCGAATGCACGGTTAGCCTCAGCCATGCGGTGCATGTCCTCCTTACGCTTGAATGCGCCACCCTGATTGTTGAAAGCATCCATGATCTCTGCGGCAAGCTTCTCCGACATGCCCTTACCACCGCGCTTGCGAGCGAAGGAAATCATGTTCTTCATCGAGATGCTCTCCTTACGGTCAGGACGAATCTCAGTGGGTACCTGGAATGTGGCACCACCGATACGACGGCTCTTCACCTCCACCTGCGGAGTGATGTTGTCGAGAGCCTGCTTCCAAATCTCAAGAGCTGACTTTTCCTCATTCTTCATCTTCTCACCAACGGTCTCAAGGGCCTTGTAGAAGATTTCGTACGACGTGTTTTTCTTTCCGTCATACATCAGGTGATTCACGAATTTCGAGACCTTCTGGTCGTTGAAGACGGGATCCGGCAGGATCACACGCTTCTTTGGTTTTGCTTTTCTCATTTTGTTTTGAATGTTAATTCTGCTTGGGGCTGTCTGTTACTCTTTGTTCTTCAACGCCCACACCCGGGCATTTACTCAACCTGTCAACTTATTTCTCCAGCAAAACGATAATTGGGTTTCTTTGTTTTGTAAAGGCCTACGGCTCATTGCCATCTCCGGATTAGAGCCGCAGCCTTTTGTTTTGTTGCGCTTCGGCAGATTACTTCTTCTTAGCTGCCTTAGGACGCTTGGCACCGTACTTACTACGACGCTGAGTGCGGTTGGCCACACCGGCAGTATCCAATGTACCGCGTACAATGTGATAACGCACACCGGGCAGGTCCTTTACACGACCGCCGCGCACCAGTACGATACTGTGCTCCTGCAGGTTGTGACCCTCACCGGGAATGTAAGAGTTCACTTCCTTCTGGTTTGTCAAACGAACACGGGCAACTTTACGCATTGCCGAATTAGGCTTCTTCGGGGTTGTAGTGTACACACGAACACAAACACCACGGCGCTGAGGACATGCGTCCAGCGCGGGCGACTTGCTCTTGTCTACAAGATCCTTTCTGCCTTTTCTTACCAATTGTGAAATTGTAGGCATAGTTTTTTAATTTTTATTGTTTATATATTATTGTGTTTATATTCAAACAGTTACACTGCGCCCCTCTGTATATAGGCCGCATTTGGGCTGCAAAGGTACAAACTATTTCCGAATTTACCTAATTAAATGGAAAAGAAAAAGTCTATACCTTACAGAAATTTGCAAGATATAGACTTTGTTAACAATATTTTAGACTTTTACAAGGCAAACTTATAGCCCAATGTGAGCTGAATAACGCTGTTGCGCACGTTATTCTCGTCGTCGGTGAAGTGCTCACCCATGAATGAATACGACTTTTTGCCTATCTTGGTCATGCCGAAATTATAGCGTCCCTCAATGACAAAGCTGTTGTTGATGTCGTAGCTGATACCAATGGGAATCGACAGGTCGAGCGAGTTCATGGCATCCTTTACGTCCACGTCAGCGCTGACACCGCCTTCCTTCATCGAGGCCTTGGCCTTGGTCAGGATACCCAGCTGCAAACCGGCCTTCAGAGCCAGGCCCTTGGCAACATAAAGGTTACCCATCAGCGGAACATTCACATAGTCGAGCTTCATCTTCAGGCCACCGTCACCGGCACAGCCCTGCATCGAATAGAGCAGTCCGCCCGACAAGGCAAAAATCTCTGAAGCCTGGTAAATCAGCTCACCACCGGCTATCAGTCCCAGCTTGGGATCGGTACCGTCGGCATCCTCACCTACGACGTTAGCAATGGTCATACCTACCATGGGCTTCAGCGAAAGCGTACCCACAGCATCCTGTGCATTGGCCGTCAGCGTCATGACGCACACAGCCATCAAAGCAAAAATCTTTCTCATAACTATTCAATAATTAAGTGAAACTTTCTATTATCATCATTCCATGGTCCCAGCCCTCAGGCGTCGCCCTTCCCGAAGTTAAGGGGAGCTATCGGGGCAGGCTGTTGGTTGGGGACCTTAATGACACCGAACTCGCTCTCATAGCGCATCAGGTTTTCCTGAAGGGCCAGCAGCAGACGCTTGGCATGCTCAGGAGCCAGTATCACGCGGCTTTTCACCTGTGCCTTGGGCACACCCGGCAGCACACGCGCAAAGTCAATCACAAAGTCACTACTCGAATGGGTGATGATGGCGAAGTTGGCATATTCGCCCTGTGCAACATTCTGAGGAAGCTCAAATTGCAGCTGTCCCTGATTGTTATTCTCTAAACTCATATCGCTTTATTCTCCTATTTATATATATAATAATGTGAAGTTCTTCATCTCTGCCAGTTTCTACGTCGCAAAAGTAGTCATTTTCCATGAAACAGCAAAAAAAATGCTAACAAATCTCACCCGTGACAAGTGAAAAGTAAAAAGTTTGATTAGCTCTCCAGCATGTTCCCCAGCTTCAGGGGCAACTGGCTCTCATCTTTGGAGAGTTGGAGGGGACTTCCGCTCAGTTAAAAGTTGGGAGTTGGGCAAATAGTCTATAGGAGTTTGGACAATAGTCTATGGGAGTTTGGGAGTTTAGGAGTTTGGGAGTTTGGACAATAGCCTATGGGAGTTTGGGAGTTTAGACAATAGCAAAGGTAATCATACCTCTCANNTCTCAGTTCTCAACTCTCAGTTCTCAACTCTTTCAACTCTCATTGCCGATAATCCGTGCTTCAAAAAAAAGATTTTTATGTAAATAGGACAAATTTGACATATAATCGGACATTTTTCATATATTAAGAACTTGAAAACTCTTTACTTTTGCGACAGAAACCTAAAACGAAGAAACAAAATCTCATTATATAACTAATCATCTATTAATAAAAAAACCTATGCTAAAAAGAAACAGTTTCATCGTGCTGATGCTTTGTCTGGGCATGCTCATGGGCATACCGGCAGAGACCTTTGCGCAAGGTGCGCAAAAGCACAAGGTTACAGGAGTCGTGAAAGATGAGAGTGGCGAACCTCTGATTGGCGTGACGGTGGCCGAAAACGGTATTGGCAACAATGGTGTCATTACCGACTTAGACGGTAACTTCAGTATCACTGTCTCGCCCAACGCATCTCTTACGTTCAGTTATGTGGGCTACGTGTCACAAATTGTAAAAGTAGCCGGTAAAAGCAACCTAGACATCGTCATGAAAGAAGATGCCGCCCAGCTTGAAGAAGTGGTGGTCGTTGGTTACGGCGTTCAGCGTAAATCGGACGTGACGGGCGCATTGACCCGTGTGAATGAGGAACAGCTCAACACCCGCCCAGTTGCCAATGCCATAGAGGCTTTGCAGGGAAAGGCTGCCGGTGTGGACATCACCACCAGCGAGCGACCTGGTACGTTAGGGTCTATCCGCATTCGTGGTAACCGCTCTATCAATGCCTCCAATGAGCCGTTATATGTAGTCGATGGCGTTCCCTTGAGTGCAGGCGGCATTGAGAGTCTCAATTCACGTGACATTGAGGCCATCGACATTCTGAAAGATGCTTCATCAACAGCTATCTATGGTAGCCGTGGTGCCAACGGAGTAGTACTCATCACTACCAAGCGCGGTAAGGAAGGTAAGCTGCAGCTTACATACACGGGCTCGATGACCTTCGAGAAGATAGTTGACAAGAGTCCTGCCTTCAATGCCAGCGATTACATTACATGGCGCCGTTGGGCTTATTACAACTCAAACAACAACAACTATCCAAGAGGCGACGAGCCTACACTGGAGAACGACAAGAAGATTTTCACTGGCGACGATGTGGCATGGAAAAACATTGAGCAAGGATGGGCCAGCGGCTCATGGGACGGTTCGAAAGTGACAGATACCGACTGGACCGACTTCGTCACACGCACTGGCGTTACTCAGGAGCACACTGTGCGCGCACAAGGTGGAACCAAAGACCTACAGGGCAGTTTCTCATTTGGCTACCTTGAGAATGAAGGAACTCAGAAAGGTCAGGAGTATAAGCGTTACAATGCTGCCGTAACTGCCGACGTCCAGGCCACCAAATGGTTCAAGATGGGTGGATCTATCAATGCATCATGGAGTAAACAGGACTATGGATTCTCGCGCACAGGACAGTCGTCGAGCAGCGGTCCGACCGACATCTACGGTGCAGCAAAGGCTATTCTTCGTTACACGCTGCCTTATGATGAGAACGGGCAGATTATCAATATGCCAGGCGGTTCGACCACCAACACCTACACAGTGATTGACGAGTGGGAGAAATCGAATGATAACCGCGAGGTTTTCCGTGCTTTGGGCAGTTTCTACGGACAAATCGACTTCGGCAAGATTTTCGAGCCAGTAGAGGGACTGGTATATAAGATGCAGTTCGGTCCTGATTTCCGCTACAGCCGCAACGGTATTTTCCTTGATGCCACATCGGCTACACGTCTGGGCGGTAAGAACTACATCCGCCGCAACGACGACCGCCACTTCTCGTGGACACTCGACAACATGCTGATGTACAACAAGACACTGGGCGACCACACTATCGGCCTCACCCTGCTGCATAGTGCCTCGAAATACAATGCCGAGAGCAGCAGCCTGAGCGAACAGGGAAATCCATTCCCCACCTTCAAGTGGAACAACATGGGAACAGGTGTCGATATTACCGAAACTAATTATGGCGTAGGCATTGGCACTGGTCTGACCGAAAACCAGCTGATGTCATACATGGCACGTATCAACTATTCGTTCATGGACCGCTATCTGCTCACCGCCAGTGTGCGCCGCGACGGTTCGTCAGTACTCTCGAAAGGCAATAAGTGGAGTACATTCCCCTCGTTGGCCCTGGGTTGGCGCATGGAACAGGAAAAATGGCTGCGCGACGTGAGTTGGATTGACCAGTTGAAACTCCGCTTCGGTGTAGGTGTTACCGGCAACTCTTCAGTAAGCCCCTACGGAACACTGGGTGTCATCAGCGGCTACTGGATGCCATTCAGCACTGGCAATTCGTTCATCCTCGTGACCAACGAGCCTTACTACTCGTCAGGTTCCAACAAACTGCCAAACAAGAATCTGTCGTGGGAGAAGACCACACAGTGGAACTTTGGTGTCGACTTCAGCTTCTTGCGCGGCCGCATCAATGGTGCCCTCGATATCTATACCTCTCGCACCAACGACCTGTTATTGCAGATGTCGCTGCCCTCACTGACGGGTTATCCTGCCATGATGGACAATGTGGGTAAGACCAAAAACAAAGGTTTCGATTTGACGCTGAATTTCATTCCCGTTCAGACCAAGGACTTCGAATGGAACTCTACCCTCAATGCCGCCTGGCAGAAAGACGAGATTGTTGAGCTGGCCAACGGTAAGCAGGACGATATCAACAATGCTTGGTTCATCGGCGAGAGCATTTCAGTTTACTACGGTTTCGAGTCCGATGGTCTGTGGCAGGAGAGCGATGCCGAGGAAATGGCTAAATTCAATGCCAATGGTGCCAAGTTCGGTGTGGGTAACGTAAAGCCTGTCGATCAAGATGGTGACTACAAGATTGATGCCAACGACCGTGTGATTCTAGGCAACCGCAATCCGCGCTGGACTCTCGGTTGGAGCAATGTTTTCACCTGGAAGGGATTTGAACTGAACATCGACCTTTTCGGACGTTTCAAGTATAAGATCAGTACTGGTGGTGAAGGCCAGCTAGGTATGTATCAGCAGCGCGAGATTGACTACTGGACTCCCGACAACCCCAATGCTGATTGGCAGAAACCAATATACAATCAGTCGGGCGGCGATCCATACGCAGGTCTGCTTGGTTTCAAGAATGCCTCATTCATCAAGGTGCGCAACCTCTCACTGGGCTATCGCCTGGACAAGAACCTCTGTGACAAGATTGGCATTCACGGCGCAAAACTCTATATTCAGGGCAAGAACTTGGGTATGCTCTACTCTTCGGTTGACTTCATGGACTTGGATACGGGTGCCACCTTCTTCAACAGGGGCTTCACGGTAGGTCTGCAACTCGACTTCTAATTCTCACAATCAATGTTCAACAAAAGAAAGTATATGACTATGAAATATATGAATAAATTAATGATTGCGGCCCTATGTGTCGTATCGCTAAGCGGCACCACATCTTGCTCCGACAGTTTCTTGGAGGAAGACTCTGGCCACATGCTGACAGACGAACTGCTAGAGACGGGCGAAGGTGCGCTTTCAATGGCCGCCGGACTATATGCCAACCTGCGCTGGCACTTCGGCTATGAGTGGGCTTACGGCATCACACTCTACGGAACCGACGAGTTTACCAACGGTGCAGACCTCACCTCGGAGTGCTGGAACACTTATGACAACCGCCTCAACCCACTCGACCTGACACCTGCGCTCGGTGCCGCCAACAAGAACTGTCCGGCCGTATCTGCACTTTGGGACGAGATGTATTATGGTATATCTACTGCCAACCTAGTGCTCTCGAGAGCTTCTCTCGTTACCGACGAGAGCAAGCGTAACCAGGCCATGGGCGAAGCCTATTTCCTTCGTGGATACAACTACTACAGGCTTTTTGCACAGTATGGTGCTGTAACCATCCAAACAGAGCCTACGAAGGCTGACTCTATCATAAGATTCTATCCGCGCGCCACTGAGGAGGAAACACTCGGACAGATTATATCCGACTTTGACAATGCCTATAAGCTACTCCCCACCAAGAAAAACCGTGGCAATGGATCGTGGACACGCTACACTGCAGCACACTTCCTGGCCAAGGCACTGCTATACAGACAGTCTGAGCGTTGCAGCAGCTGGAACAGTAAATATCCCGCCGCAGCCGACCTTAACCGTGCTGTTGAGCTTTGTAACGAAGTCATTAAGGCTTGTCCACTGGCTCCTGACTACCGTTCGCTCTATGCCGACTGGACTGGTGTTGACTGTGCAAACGAGGGACTGAGCGAGATTCTTATGGTGGCTGAGCACAACGATGCCAGTTCTACACAGGGACGTTTTGGAAACCGCACCTATAACTATTTCAACCCGCAGTTCTCCAACTTCTCAGGCGGATGGACACAGCGCGGACAATACATTGGTGGTATGGACTTCCAGCGCTGCCGACCCACGGAGTATGCCTACGAGATTTTCGACAACGTGAATGACTCACGCATGTGGAAAACCTATAAGACCGTCTATGGTCTGAACAACATTCCAAAGGGCAAGACTCCTGCCGTAGTAGCTAAGGATAACGGCGTAAAAGAGAGTCAAGTGCCAGGTCTAGGCGACAATGGTATTCTGTTCATCCTGAACAAGAAAGACGACCCACGCTTCAAGGACGAGAGCACTTACGGCACCTTCGGACGCGGAGCCGTGGCCCACTCTTTCGTTCATCCTGAGACAGGCAAATGGGTTCCCAATGTGTTCCCCGTTTATCTGGGCGGCAAGTATGTGCTCAACACTTACGGTGTGAACGGTAACCCCGCGCAGTCGAATGTATTCTGCGGTATAAACAAGACCGACGACGGCTCGCGTACCGCAGAGAAAGGCGACGCCCACCGCGATGTCATCATGGCCCGCTCGGGTGAGACTTATCTTATCAAGGCCGAGTGCCAGGTTCGTCTGGGAGCCTATGACGATGCCATTGCCACTGTCAACCAGTTGCGCGCCCGTGCCCAATGGAAAAAGGGTGAGGACCGCGAGTACTATTCTGATGGTACACAGGCCTTCACAAAGAACTCTACTGGTGCTGCTATTCTTGGCAAATGCTATCCCAATGCCGACAACAAGAAAGAAGACCGGCTGACGAATATCCAAGCTTTCGAGGCTTCTTATCTCACCAAGAACACTTATTATCTGTCAACTGGCATCGACCGTACTACCGATGCGTCTAACCTGCAGATTACCAGCTACAGTCAGCTGCCAGCAGAAGATGAGGCCATCCTGACACAACTGGGCATTACCGACACAAAGGAACGGCTCATCAATTTCATCTTCAACGAGCGTACTCGTGAATTGCTCGGTGAGTGGAACCGCTGGGAAGAACTGAGCCGTACCAACCTGCTGGTAAAGCGTGCCAAGGCTTTCAACCCAGAGGCTGCACCTAACGTTCAGGAACGCCACAACTACCGTCCTATTCCTCAGAAGTTCATCGACACACTGCAGAATCCCGACGGAACCAACCTGAGCGATGCCGAGAAGAAGGCATGGCAGAATCCTGGTTATTAATTCAAGGCATAGCAAGGAGCTGCCTCACACAAGGCAGCTTCCTCTCTGCACTTGGGTTACAATGAAGCAGACTACTATTTATCGATAAAGACCACTATTAGGTATTATGTTAGTCTTTTAAAGTTTTAGGTTATTTTAGCTATTAGTAGTTTGTACGGTGGTTGTCCGTTGAGGGATAGCCACCGTTTCTTTTTGTGTAAAAAAACTGGAAAAATATTTGGCCGTTCGCCGAATAATCCCTATCTTTGCCCGAGTTGCTAACCTATGAAGAGATTATTATTGTTTCTATGGCTGTCAGTATCGGTCTGCGCGTGGAGCCAGACAGAACTGAAATACCGCAATCTGAGCACCGAAGACGGACTGCCCAGCAACTACATTATTAATATGGTGCAAGACCCGCAAGGCTATATCTGGCTGGCCACGGGCAACGGTCTCTGCCGACACGACGGCTACTCGTTCGATGTGTTCAAGCATGCGAAAGAAGGCAACAATGCCCTCCTGCTCAACAACCGCATCCGCGAGCTGCACCAGAATCCCAACGGACTGCTCTTCATCCGTTTGCAGGGCGAGCGCTACAGCTGCTACGACACCAACCGGCGTCAGTTTGTCGACTTCACCACCACGGGCGACTATGCCCGCAACTACTGCGACTGTTATATCACGCCCTGGGGCGACACCTGGCTGTGGTATACCTACACGGGATGCATTGAAATCAAATATCACGATGGCCGCATTGAAGCCCATGAGTACAGCGAGCGCAACGGAAAGCTGCGCTCCAACCACGTGCGCCACATCTATGCCGACAGCCGGCAGCGCGTATGGATATGTACCGACGGCGGACTGTACATGAAAGATGCAGGCGGGCTGCACAGCATCACCACAAAAGCCATGGTGGCCACCGCTGCCGAGGTAGGCGATAACGTGTATTTCATCACCGCTGACCAACATCTGGTACATGCCGACCGGCAAGGGCGCCTGCACGACGATGCCAGCTCGTACGTCAGTACCCTGGCCACCACACCCATGCGCGCACTAGCCGCCCTGGGCAACAGACTGATGGTGATCACAACGGGCAACACCTACGAATACGACACGCAACGACACACACTCGAGAAAAGCCGGTGGCAACTGCCCAACGGCAGTGTCTACACCGACAATGTAGGCAACTCGTACATCTGCGACCAGACTGTCAACCTCTGCTACATCGACAAGAAGCACAATGAGCCTTTCATGTTCGGCATTCTCGATAAGAAGATGCTCAACAAGCGCGGCGGACCTGCCTACAAGGTCATGACCGACCACGACGGCAATGTGTGGGTATCGACGATCGGCAACGGACTGTGGATGTTCAACCCCGCCACCAACCGCATCAAGCACTACCGCCCTGAAGACGGCGATGCCAGTCCTGTGCGTACCGACTATCTCTATGGTGTGCTCTGCGACAATGCCGGCAACATCTGGGTGTCGCAAGAGAATATGGGACTCAGCGTCATCACCACCATTCCGCAGGGCGTCAGACGTGTCTTTGCCACCGGCCACGACACACCTAACTACACCAACTTCTTTCGCTGTCTGCGACAGACCGCCGACGGCCAGGTGTGGGCGGGCGACTTCATGAAAGGCTCCTACCGCCTCGACACTCGCACTCTGCAATTGCAGAAGACCGACATCGGCACCGACGACGATCTGCTGGCTGTATGCATCGACCATAGCGGGCACACCTGGATAGGTACACGCCACAAGGGAGTCGGCGTCGACGGACGATTCTACACCAACCATCCCGACGACCCCGGCAGCATTGCCCCAGGCAAGGTGTTCGACATTCTTTGCGACAAGCGGCACCGTGTGTGGATCACCGTCAATACCGGCGCTCTCTGTCTGGCACATCAGCAGTCCGACGGCAGCTACCGTTTCAGCCGTTTTCTCACCGAAGACCCTTTCCTCCGCACCCTCACCGTGCTCCACGAAACACGCAAAGGTATGATTTTCGCCGGCTGTGCCAACGGACTAGTGGCCTTCAACCCCGACCAGCTGGCCACCAACCCCAAAGCCTTCCACTACTACAACTCCAGAAACAGCGCCCTCGGCTACTATGAGATACGCGACATCTACGAAGACCACAACGGTAGTGTATGGCTCGCCACCGTGGGAGGAGGCGTTTACCGCATCACCGATGCCGCCGACATCGCACACTTGCAGTTCGAACAGCTCACCACCAATGAGGGCCTCACCGACAACACTGTCAACTCTCTTATCTCCGACAAGCATGGCAACCTGTGGATGGGCACCGACTATGGACTCTCGAAACTCGACGTGCAGAACATGCAGTTCACCAACTACTTCCTCGCCACCGATCCCCTGGGCGAGGTCTACAGCGAGAACTCGTCGTGCCGCCTGGCCGACGGGACACTGGTGTTTGCCACCAACAACGGCATTGTGTGCTTCAATCCCGACAGCACACGTCTTGGCGGTAACAGCACGGGGACGCTGGCCGTTACCAACCTGCTGGTCAACGGCTCGCCCTACCTTGAAGCCTCACAGGCCGACGGTGCCGTGACGCGCCTCAGCCACCGGCAAAACTCGCTCACCTTCCGCTTCTCCGACATGCGCTTCGACTTCCCTCACCGCACGGAGTACGAATACCGCCTCGAGGGTTTCGACCGCCGCTGGAGCCTTCCTACCCGCTCTAACGAGGCCGTCTATAAAGACCTGCGCCCCGGCGACTACACTTTCCGCGTCAGGATCTCCGGCAGCCGTGAGGCCCAGGAGGCCATGGTACGCGTGGTCATTGCCCAGCCATGGTGGAACACGTGGTGGGCATGGCTCTTCTACCTCATCGTTGTCGGCGGCATTGGCTGGTACATCATCCGACTGCTGCACATCACCTATGCCATGCGCAACCGCATCCGCATGGATCATGAGATCAACGACTTCAAACAGCGTTTCTTCATGAATGTCAGCCATGAGTTCCGCACCCCGCTCACCCTCATTCAAGGGTCGATGGAACGCATGCGAAAAGTGGGCGACCTGCCCGCTGCCCTGCGCCAGCCAGTGAGCAATATGGCACGTAGCACTGACCGCATGCTGCGCCTCATCAACCAACTGCTCGAATTCCACAAACTGCAGAACGGCAAACTCACCCTCAAGCTCCAGGAGACCGACATCATTAAATTCCTGCGCGACATCACCATGAGTTTCAACGACATGGCTCAAAACCGCCAGATGAGTCTTCAGTTCGTGCCTTTCGCCCAGAAATTCATCATGTACATCGACCGCGGCTACGTCGACAAAATCATGTACAACCTGCTCAGCAATGCCTTCAAGTACACACCGCGCAAGGGCTCTGTTGTTGTCAGGGTGCGCCACGACGAGGCAAAGCGTAAACTGGCCATCCTCATTGAGGACACCGGTGTAGGCGTGCCCCGTGAGAAGCAAGACCAGCTGTTCACTCGGTTCATGAACACCAACATGAGCGCCGACAGCATCGGCATCGGCCTCAACTTCACCGAACAGATTGTACTCGCCCACCACGGCACTATTGAATACCATGACAATCCCGCCGGAGGCAGCATCTTCACCGTCACACTGCCTGCCAGCCAGGAGGTCTACCAGCCCGAGGACTACCTCAACATGGTAGAGGCCATCGATGATGAGGACACTACACAGCAGGCTGATGCTATCGCTGCCTATAGAGAAGTGCAGAGCGAGCCCCTTAACAATCGCAACATACTCGTGGTCGATGACGACGAGGATGTGCGTGAGTTTGTGGCTTCCGAGCTCGGCAAGTATTTCCATGTCACCACCGCGCAAGACGGTGTCGAGGCCCTCGACATCCTGCACTCCACACCCGTCGACCTCATTGTCAGCGACATCAAGATGCCCCAGATGGATGGCATCGAACTGCTCAAGCAAGTGCGCAACGACGACGAGTTGTTCGATATCCCCTTCATCCTGCTCACCGCCATCAGCAATGTCGAGAAACAGTTGCAGGGCATCCGCTACGGAGCCGACACCTACATGCCCAAGCCTTTTAGTCCCACGCTGCTCGTCAGCCGTAGCTTAGCCCTCCTCCGCCAGCACGAGCGACTGAAGACCGCCTATGCCAATAACAACAAGGACGAAGCATCCTCCATTCATAGTGAGGCCCTTATCACCAACGACCGCGACCGGAAGTTCCGCGAGATTGTCGACATGAAGATTCATAGCAACCTCTCCAATCCCGATTTCCTCGTCGACGACCTGGCCCACGCCACCGGCTACGGGCGTAGCCAGTTCTACAGCAAGATGGTCGAGATCACCGGCAAAACACCTAAGGAGTACATCCGCGAACAGCGTATGAACCGTGCCGCCGAACTGCTTCGTCAAGGTGGTGCCGTCAACATCAGCGAGGTGGCCTATCAGGTGGGCTTCTCCGATCCCTTATATTTCAGTCGCTGTTTCAAATTGCATTTCGGAATGACACCATCAAAATACCAGAAAAGCTGATTGAAAAGCGCCCCATCACTCTTATGCAGCATGAAGCTGCCACTGGCTGTTTTCAGTCGGCGGCTTGTCAGCCAACAAGTGTGTTTAGCTTTCACTCTGTAGCTTTTTATGATGCCAGCAGTTTTAAAAGAAGTGGTGCACGGTGTTTTTTCAGAAAAAATGTGTAATTTTGCAGCCAGAACAACGATAAAGGAAACAAAACGATGGCTAATTTAAGATTTCAGGTGGTTGAGGAGGCTTTTAAAAAGAAGCCGCTGGAGGTGGCCGCCCCCGCAGAACGACCCTCAGAGTATTTCGGCAAATACGTGTTCACACGCTCGAAGATGTATAAGTATCTACAGCGCGACGTATATGAGAAACTGGTGGATGCTATCGACAACGGTGCTCCGCTGGACCGTTCGATAGCCGACGATGTGGCCCGTGGCATGCAGCAATGGGCCGAGGAAAACGGTGTGACGCACTACACGCACTGGTTCCAGCCGCTCACAGAGGGCACTGCCGAGAAACACGATGCCTTCATCGAGCACGACGGCAAGGGAGGAATGATTGAGGAGTTCAGCGGCAAGCTGCTGGTGCAGCAGGAGCCCGACGCCTCGAGTTTCCCCAACGGTGGCATCCGAGCTACTTTTGAGGCACGAGGTTACTCTGCATGGGACCCCACGTCACCGGTATTTATCATCGACGACACCTTGTGTATCCCCACCATCTTCATCTCATATACGGGCGAGGCGCTCGACTATAAGGCACCTCTGAAGCGGTCGCTGCGCGCCCTGGGCGAGGCAGCCCTCGGTGTGGTGCGCTACTTCGACCCGAACGTAAAGAAGGTCATCTCGAACCTCGGCTGGGAACAAGAGTATTTCCTCGTCGACGAGGGTCTTTACTCAGCCCGTCCCGACCTGATGCTGACCGGAAGGACGCTGATGGGCCACGACTCGGCCAAGAACCAGCAGATGGACGACCACTACTTCGGCACCATTCCCGACCGTGTGCAGGCGTTCATGAAAGACCTGGAGGTGCAGGCTTTGGAACTGGCCATTCCTTGCAAAACCCGACATAATGAGGTGGCGCCCAACCAGTTTGAGCTGGCGCCTATCTACGAGGAGACCAACCTAGCCGTCGACCACAACATGCTGCTCATGTCGCTCATGAAGAAGGTGGCGCGCAAACATGGATTCCGCGTGCTGCTGCACGAGAAGCCTTTCGACGGCATCAACGGCAGTGGAAAGCATAACAACTGGAGTCTGTCCACCGACACGGGAGTGCTGTTGCACGCCCCGGGCAAGACGCCCGAGCAGAACCTGCGTTTCGTGGTGTTCATCGTCGAGACGCTGATGGCTGTGTGGAAGCATAACGGACTGCTGAAGGCCAGCATCATGAGTGCCACCAATGCCCACCGACTGGGAGCCAACGAGGCACCGCCTGCCATCATCTCGAGTTTCCTGGGTAAACAGGTGAGCGAGCTGCTGGAGCATATCGAGAAGGCCGACAAGGAGGACTTGTTCGCCGTAGCAGGCAAGCAGACCGTAGAACTGGACATTCCTGAGATTCCCGAACTGCTCATTGACAATACCGACCGTAACCGCACCTCACCCTTCGCCTTCACGGGCAATCGCTTTGAGTTCCGCGCGCCAGGCTCGGAGTGCAACTGTGCCAGTGCGATGATAGCCCTGAACACGGCTGTGGCCGAGGCACTTGTGTCGTTTAAGAAACGAGTGGACGAGAAAATTGCAGAGTTGTCGGTACACTCTGAGCCAGCAGGAGGAAAACTCGGACCAGTGTTCCGCGCCATTATCGAGGTGGTGCGCGAGGATATCAAGACATGTAAGCCCATCCATTTCGAGGGCAACGGATACTCCGACGAGTGGGTACTCGAGGCCACGCGCCGCGGACTGGATGTAGAGAAGTCGTGCCCGCTGATTTTCGACCGTTACCTGGACGAGGAAACCATCAGCATGTTCGAGAGCATGGGCGTGATGAACCGCAAGGAGCTGCGTGCCCGCAATGAGGTGAAATGGGAAACCTACACCAAAAAAATACAGATTGAGGCACGCGTGCTGGGCGACCTGACGATGAACCACATCATCCCGGTGGCCACCCACTATCAGTCACGGCTGGCCAAGAACGTGAAAAGCATGCTCGACATCTTCCCGAAAGACGAGGCTTTGAAGCTCTGTGCCCGCAACATGCAGATCATTCGCGAGATTGCAGAGCGTGTGCAGACCATCGAGACCATGGTGGAGGAACTGGTAGAGTCGCGCAAGGTGGCCAACAGAATCACCACCGAGCGCGAGAAGGCCATTGCCTACCACGACACGGTGGCCCCGAAGATGGAGGAGATTCGCTATCACATCGACAAACTGGAACTCACCGTGGCCGACGAACTGTGGACTCTGCCCAAATACCGCGAACTGCTGTTTATCAGGTAGCCGGTTCCGACGAAAGTAAAAAAGTAGTTCACTGACAATAGTCTAACAAACAGAAAAGATATGCAAGCTATCATCTTGGCGGCAGGTATGGGCCGCCGCTTAGGCGAACTGACAAAAGAGAACACCAAATGCATGGTGCCGGTGAACGGTGTGCGGCTCATCGACCGGCTGCTGACCCAGCTCTCGCAACTGAACCTCTCGAGGGTACTCATCGTGGTGGGCTATCAGGGACAGCGCCTCATCGACCACATCGGCGACCGCTATGCCGACCGGCTGAACATCGAATATGCCGAGAATCCCGTATACGATAAGACCAACAACATCTATTCGCTGTCGCTCGTGAAGGAACAACTGCAGGAAGACGACACGCTACTCATTGAGAGCGACCTCATCTTCAGCGACCGGCTGTTCCAACTCATCACCGAAGACAAGAATCCCAACGTGGCTCTCGTGGCAAAGTATGAGAGCTGGATGGACGGCACCATGGTGTGCATCGACTCCGACCACAACATCGTGAACTTTGTGCCGAAATCGGCCTTCAACTACAGCGACATCGACACCTACTACAAGACTGTCAACATCTATAAGTTCAGCAAGGAGTTCGCCCGCAACCGCTACGTGCCCTTCCTGGAGGCCTACACCAAAGCCGTGGGCAACAACGAGTACTATGAGAACGTGTTGCGCATCATCTCGCTCTTGAACAGCAACGACCTGAAGGCACTGCCCATCGGCACCGAGAAATGGTATGAGATAGACGACAAACAAGACCTCGACATCGCCGAGGCGCTGTTTGCCGACGAGAAAGATGTGCTGCGCAAGTATTACGGCCGCTACGGTGGATTTTGGCGCTTCCCGCAGATGCTCGACTTCTGCTATCTGGTAAACCCCTATTTCCCCACCCAGCGTTTGAAAGACGAACTGCGCTCCAACTTCGACACGCTGCTCACCGAGTATCCATCGGGCATGAAGGTCAACACGCTCATCGCCAGCAAGTGCTTCGGGGTGAGCGAGCACTACCTCATCCCCGGCAACGGAGCCGCCGAGCTCATCAAGATCCTCATGGAGCATCAGCAGGGAAAGACAGGTTTCGTGCGACCCACCTTCGAGGAGTATCCCAACCGCTACGACCCTGAGCAGCATGTGACATTCGTGCCACAGAACGACGACTACCGTTACGGTGCCGACGACCTGATGCACTTCTTCGCCGACAAGGACATCCGGCAGTTGTTGCTCATCAATCCCGACAACCCCTCGGGCAACTTCATTGCCAAAGACGATGTGCTGCGACTGGCATCATGGTGCGAAGAGCGCCATATAAGGTTGGTGGTCGACGAGAGTTTTGTCGACTTCAGCCACAACTATGCCACCAACTCACTGCTCAGCGACGCCACGCTCGAGACTTATCCGCACATGGCCGTAATGAAGAGCATCTCGAAGAGCTATGGTGTGCCAGGACTCCGACTGGGCATCCTCGCCTCGGCCGACAAAGAGATGATTGCCCGCATGAAGAAAGAGGTGTCTATCTGGAACCTCAACTCCTTCGCCGAGTTCTTCATGCAGATTTACAACAAGCATGATAGCGACTACCACAGAGCCTGTGCCAAGTTCGTTGAGGAGCGCGATGACTTTGAGAGTCGCCTGCGCACCATTCCCTTCCTGCGCGTCATGCCGTCAGAGGCCAACTACTTCCTCTGTGAGGTGCAGCCCCCCTACTCTGCCAGCGACATTGTGGCTCGCATGCTCAAACAGCACAACATCCTCACCCGCGACTGCAGCCGGAAAACGGGCCTCAACCCCGACAAACAATACATGCGCATCGCCGTGCGCGACCATGCCGACAACTCACGACTGGTGGAGGCATTAAAAACTCTCTGAGCTAAAGAACAGGAATATGGGAGTGACGGTTTGTGTTTGCGGCGGAGGTAATTTGGGACATGTCGTAGCTGGTTTTATGGCTGCCCAAGAGGAAGTGGAGGTGCGGTTGCTCACCCGCCATCCTGAGCGATGGGCTGACACGCTCAACATCACCACACCCGACCGGGGCACGCTCCATGGGCCACTGAGCCTTGTCACCTCTGATGCCGAGCGTGCCATGCTCGGCACTAACATCGTACTACTTTGCCTTCCAGGCTATGCCATCGGCGATACGTTGCGCCACATCCGTCCATACCTGTCCTCTGCAACGGCTGTGGGCAGCATTGTTTCAAGCACGGGGTACTTCTTCGAGGCCATGAACCTGCTGCCTGCCGATGTTCCGTTGTTCGGTTTCCAGCGAGTGCCTTTCATCGCACGTACCGTCGATTATGGCCGCGCAGCCCGTCTGATGGGCTATAAGCCGCTCCTAAAGGTCTGCATCGAGCGGACCGACGCCAAAGAGCCTCTGCGCCAACAACTGGAGAGCCTGCTGAAGACGCCCATCCACCTACTTGACAACTATTATGAGGCCAGCCTCACCAACAGCAATCCGCTGCTGCATCCCGCCCGTCTGTTCACCATGTGGCACGACTGGCAGCCTGGTGTGGTCTACGATGACTGCTGCAAGTTTTATGCCGACTGGACAGTGGAGGCTTCGGAGGCCTATCTCACGATGGACGACGAGTTTCAGCAATTGCTCAAGCAACTGCCCATCAGCGAAGGAAGCATCCCCACCGTCCTCGACTATTACGAGAGCACCGATGCCCTGTCACTGACCCACAAGCTGCGCTCCATCACAGCCTTTCAAAGCATCAAGGCCCCCATGCGGCAAGTGCCGGGGGGCTATGTGCCCGACTTTCAGAGTCGCTACTTCACAGAAGATTTCCCCTACGGACTGTCGATTGTCCACCGGCTGGCGCAACAACATGGCGTCAGCACACCGCTCATTTCCGAGATCCTGGCTTGGGGAAAGAGCAAATTATCGGCTTTCTAAAACACAAGTGGCTTTAGTCCAGCCAATAGGCTTCAAAGTGATGAGTCACCCGTTGTTCTACGGGTGGCAGCGTCATATAGTCACCGTAGGTACGCTCCAGATAGTCTTTATAGCCCACCATCGTCTGGTAGGTTTTCCCCTCAAACAGAATGTCCACCGACGAAGCGATATCCTCAGCTGGGAAACAGCCCTTCAGCGAGGGACCGGCCTCTGTCATGTTACACACGGTGCGGGTGGGTGTCTCCCTCACGATGAGCCGTCTGATGCTCCGCTCTATCTGCCTCGTGCTCATCGGCCAGTGCTTATAAACGAAATAAGCCAGAGCCGACCGCAACGGATTGCCGTTTGATATTTTACAGCGGCGAATCTTATACAGCAGTTTCTTTTTCTTGAACACGCGCTCCCGCTCTTGTGGGTCGTCACTCACATAGTCCACGGGGAACACATCCACATAGACGCCAATCTCGTAGCCCTGCGTCTCGGCCTCCACCATCCGAGTGCGCTGGTCGACCACCTTCGCGAACGTATAATAATAATGTGGTTCCTGTTGCGGGTTGATGGCGCGGAAGCGGCCTGTCCGGTCGTGGAAGGTCGTCAGAAACACCTCATAGTCCTTACGGGGCATATAAATATCTATATCATCGTCCCAGGGAATATAGCCTTTGTGGCGCACCGCCCCGATGAGGGTTCCGCTGGAAAGGAAGTAAACAAGTCCTTGCTCCTTGCAGAAACGGTCAATCTCGTCGAGGATTCCCATCTGCAACTGTCTCAGTTCTGCTATGTCAGTAATCTGTTTCATGGCCGCAAAAATACAAAAAAAAACGCAATCACATCGCTATTCACCCATAAAAAGATGACATAGCAGTTGAGACAAATCTGAATATCTGAGCGCAGTTCAGAATAATCCATTTTCAATGATCAGTTTTCCATTTTCAATTTTCAATTATCCATTTTCAATGATCCATAGATCTGTCATCCATTGATGAAGTTTTTTCTCGTTCAGCAACAAATAGCAACTTTTTTTGGCTTTTCTCTTGTTTTTTTGTATCTTTGCCGTCGTACAGCTAACCTGACGAGAGAATGAGAAGATTGTTATTCATAGTTTTTGCCTGTTGCACCCTTTTTGCAGCGGCAGAGGATATGATGCTGAGAAAAATGTCGCAGACCCCACTGGCTGGTTCTGTGGCTGCCCGTTGTTTGCTGTTTGACCGACAGGGCATGATGTGGGTGGGCACTGAGCAGGGACTGCTGCGCTATGATGGTTACCGGACGCTCAACTACCGCAGTGATGCTTACTCGCCCTCCATTCTCCCCGACAACTATGTGCGCACGCTCACCGACGACGGCGCAGGCAGTCTGTGGATTGGTACTCATAATGGTGTGGCTCGCTTCGACCGTCAGTCGGGCGTCTTCCGCTCTTATCGTCTGAAGGGCGAGCAGCACCGCATCATCAACACTCTCTTCACCGCCCGCGACGGCACGGTATGGGCAGGCACCAATGGCGGCATGTTCCGCTACGACCGCCAGGCTGACCGTTTCGTAGGCCGTTTGCTGCCCCATGCCGTCATGTCGTTTGCCGAAGACTCGCAAGGCCATTTCTTCGTAGGTTTGTGGGAGGGCGGACTGCTGCGCTACGACCGTCGCACCGGTCGCTTCACAACCTACCCACCGTTGAGCAGCCGTAACACGGTCTTCTCGATGCTGGTCGACAGCCGCGACCGTCTGTGGATAGGTACCTGGGAGAGTGGTATCGTGCGCCTAGACCGACCTGCCGACGAGCATGCTCCGGCCATGGTGCGTTTCAACGAGGGACGGCAGGACTTCCGCACCTACTACCGTCTGGTGGAGGACTCTGCAAGCCATGCCGTCTGGGGCTGCTGTCTCGAGGGCATCACACGCGTGGGCACCGACGACGGCAGCCTGCGCAACTATGGCAACGACCTACGCTTCTGCAACGACATTCAAACCGACAACCACGGCAACCTGTGGGTGCTCACCCAGCACGACGGCGTGGCCCACATGAGCACGCTACCGCCGTCCTTCCGCCACTATGTCCTCACACCCGGCGGACAACAACTGCCCGTCGACTGCATTAACTCGCTGTTCACCACCGACGGCCGGACGTTCTGGCTCGGGCTGAAGCCCTACGGTCTGGCACGCTACGACCGTCTGTCGGGGCATACCACCTATGGCAGCCAGATAGAGGGATTCGGCGGCATGCAGAGCGGCGAGGATGTTGCCCTGCAGACCATTCAGTCGATGGTCCAGGTAGGCCGTGAGCTATGGATGGGCAGCAACCGCGGACTGCTCGTATGGCAGCCCGGCAGTCCCGTTCGCCTTTATCAGCCCGACCATGCACGCCATCTAAGCTCCGACCGTGTGAATGCGCTCTATCGCCAGCGCTACGGAGTGGTGTGGATTGGGCAGGCCTCGCAGGTCAGCGTGGCCACCGCCGCCGACCGTGGTCAACGGCTCCTCATGCGTTCTGCCGGCGATGATTTCTCCACCTGCGATGTGCAGTCGTTCGTCCAGGATGTGCACGGCCGCATGTGGATAGCCACCGCCAACAACGGCATCATCTGTGTCAGCGGCGACGCCCGCCGTCCGCAGTCGCTCACCTACCGCCACTACTGTCCGCGGCAAGGCAACTACCCCGTCGTCGATGCCACAGCCTGCTATGAGGACAGCCACCAGCGTCTCTGGGCCATCTCAGCCAGCAGCGGCCTGTTCCGCTACGATGCCGTCGCCGACCGCTTCGAGCCGGTCAACCACCTCTACCATATCGAAGGCCGCAGCGTCTATTCTATAGAGGAAGACTCTCTGGGCAGCCTCTGGCTCACCACCGACCAGTCGCTCGTACGCCTGTCGTTCGACAACAGCGGCACGGCCGTAGTCACCAGCTACGGAGCCGAGGACGGGCTCAGCGATCTGCGTTTCTCGCCCAATACTTCGTTCCATTATGGCCGCGAACTCTTCTTCGGCAGTCAGAAAGGCTTCTTCGCCTTCACCCCGGAACGTCTGTCGGCCTCCTCAGGCGCCACTTCGGCCCGTCTGGTCATTACCGACCTGCTCGTCGACGACCGCCCCTACGAGTATCTCGACTCAGCCCTCCAGCGCAAGTTGCTCACCGCCACGCCCACTGAGGCCCACCGCCTCGTCGTCCCCGCCAGCGTCAACAAGTTCACCATCGTCTTCGCCCTGCTCACCTACCAGCGGCAGGAGCAAATCAGATATGAGTACCAGCTCGAGGGCTACGACGACCAATGGCACTTTGCCGGCATGCAGCAGCACAGCGTCACTTTCCAGAACATGCCCGCCGGCACCTACCGCCTGCACCTCAAGGCCACCGACAGCTATGGTCACTCCACCCTGCTGCCCTACACCCTCACCATCCGCGTGCTGCCACCTTGGTATCTCACGTGGTGGGCCTGGCTGCTCTATGCCTTGCTGGCCGTTCTAGCCGTCTATGCCCTCTTCAGGTGGTATCAGCATTATGTGCAGACGCAGAACCGCCTCGCCATGGGCGTGCTCTTCACCAATCTCACCCACGAGCTGCTCACGCCTCTCACCGTTATCTCCGTCTCTGCCGACGAGATGCACCAGCAGGCGCCCCAGCTCTCCGCCCACCACCATCTCATCCACGACAACATCCAGCGTGTCACCCGTCTGCTCCGCCAGATGCTTGAGGTACGCAAGTCGCAGGCCGGCCAGCTGCGCCTCCTCGTCTCGCGCTCCGATCTCTCCACCTTCGTCGACCATGTCTGTCAGAGCATCCGTCCCATGGCCACAGCCCGCGGCGGCAGCCTCCACGTCAGCCTTCCCCCCGAGCCTGTTGAGGGATGGTTCGACCCCGACAAACTCGAGAAGATACTCTACAACCTGCTATCCAATGCCGTCAAGTACAACCGAGAGGGAGGCCGCATCGACGTCACCCTCACCGCCACCGACGGCAATGCCATCCTCGCTGTTGCCGACCAGGGCATCGGCATCTCGCCCGACAAGATGCGCCATCTCTACTCCCGTTTCCTCGACGGGGACTACCGCCGCATGAACACGCTCGGCACTGGCATCGGACTCTCGCTCACCCACGACCTCGTGAGCCTCCATCACGGCACCATCCACTGCCAGAGCCGCGAACAGCAGGGCACCACCTTCACCGTCAGCCTGCCCCTTGGCCGCGACAGCTATGCCGACAGCGAAATCGACCGTACTGCCGACACCCCCGGTGCCATTGCCGACGCCGCCCTTGCCAATGAAGCCGCACCCGTCAGTATCCTGTCCGACGACAGCAACGCCCACACCGCCGATAACGACGAAGCCAAAGACTACTCCATGCTCATCGTCGAGGACAACAGCGAACTGCTCACCCTCATGCGCAACCACTTCGCCGACCGCTACACCGTCTATACCGCCCGCAACGGACAGCAGGCCCTCAACATCATCCACCACCGCGACCTCGACATCGTCATCACCGACGTCATGATGCCCCTCGTCGACGGCATACAGCTCACACGCACCATCAAAGAGTCGCCCGACTACTGCCAGCTGCCCGTTGTCATGCTCACCGCCAAGACCAGCGAAGAAGACCAGGCCGCCGGCTTCAAGACCGGTGCCGATGCCTACATCACCAAGCCTTTCCAGCTGGCCACCCTCCAGCTGCGCATCGACAACATCATCCAGAACCGCGAGCGCATACGCAGCAAGTTCACCCGCCAGCCCGACTTCCGCGTCGAGGAGCAGCACTACTCATCACCCGACGAACTGTTCCTCCAGCGATGCATCGACACCGTCAACCGCCACCTCACCGACGGCGACTTCGACCGCGAGCAGTTTGCCGCCGAGATGTGCGTCAGCTCATCCACCCTCTACAACAAACTGCGCGCCCTCACCGGACAGAACGTCACGGGGTTCATCAACAGCATCCGCCTGAAGGAGGCTTGCCGCATGCTGCGCCAGCAGCCCGACATCCGCATCAACGAACTCTCCGAGGCCGTGGGCTTCAATACGCCTAAATACTTCACCAAGTGCTTCAAACGCGAGTTCGGCATGCTGCCCAAGGAGTTCCTTGCCAGAGAGGAGTAGCCCATCCGGCAGCATTATTCAAAGAATGTTTTCGGAGGAATCGGAGTAATCGGAGTATTCGGAATATTCAGAGTATTCAGAGTATTCGGAATATTCAGAATATTCAGAATAATCGGGAAACTGTTTTGCATGCTGAAGCGCTTTCTTTTTTCTCTCCCTGCATGTCCCCTACACAATTGTTCTTGCGTATTAAGGGTAAAACAGGGGAATAATGGACGATCAGAAAAGAATAGACGAACTGAAAGAGCAAATGGCTCTTGCACAGATAGACGGCGATGAACTGTTGCACAGATACAGGGTGTACAGTCGCATCGACGAGGAGGCAGGCTTGGCCAGCATACAAGAGAGGATAGCCACCGCAACGGACACAGAGGAATCTCCCTGCACGGAAGCCCAGCTCTCCACCCAGCGCGCAGCACGCTCCTCAAGAAGCCCTTCGATGCTGTGGCGGGCTGCTGCCGTAGTGGTGCTGCTAATGGTGGGCGGCGCGTTCTGGTACCACCACGACTACACGAAGGTGACCCCGCCGGTGGTGAGCGAAGAGATAGAGACAGCCATGCGCCAGAGTCGTGAGAGTGGCCGGCAGGCTGCCGAGGTGGTGAGCATCGGTGCACAGCACACAGCGGCCATCACGCAAGAGGAACGGACACTCTACCATGTGGACAACGACTTTGCCGAGCAGCTGGCCGAGGCCCGCCGCATCACAACCTACCAGAACAAGGAGTACTGGGTGACTCTCGACGACGGTACGCTGGTACACCTGAACGACAACAGCCGTCTCATTTATCCGGAGCAGTTCGGCGACCGCCGCGACGTGATCCTCGACGGCGAGGCCTACTTCATGGTGGCCAAAGACAAGAGCCGCCAGTTTGTGGTGCACACACCGCAGGGCGACGTGCGGGTGCATGGCACCGAGTTCATGGTGAACACAAGAGACGGAAGCAAAAACGACAACGCGAATGCCACTGGCCATCTGAGCGTGGTGCTGGTGAAAGGCTCCATCGGCTTCACGCCCAACAACGGACGGGAGCAGATGCTCACACCCGGTCAGCAATTGTCGGTGGTCAATTCTCAATTATCCATCAACGAGGTTGACACAACGCCCTACGTGGCGTGGAACGAAGGCAAGTTCCTGTTTCAGGCATGGCCGCTCGAGCGAGTGATGGAGGTACTGTCGAGATGGTACGGCGTGGAGGTGAGCTTTGCCTCCGACGAACTGCGCACCAAGCAGCTGGACGGCTACTTCAGCCGCTACGACGGAATAGACTACATCCTAGAGTCGATCGAAGCCGTGCTAAACGTAACTATCACAAAGAACCAACACTCAATTAGTATCAACAAATAATTTTATTCATCTCATGGAAAAAAGCAAAGACATTCGAAGACGTGTCTGCCTGCTGCTATGGGCGATGGCATGGCTGCTGCCAACGGTGAGCCATGCCGCCATGCCGGCAGACACGAAAGTGAGCGTAGACTTCAAGTCGGTGCCTGTGGTGACTGTGCTCAACGCCATCCAGAAACAGGCAGGACTGAGCTTTGTCTACTCTACCGAGGAGGCAGCCCGCTGGCCGAAGGTCACCATCCGCGCCACAAGGAAGAGTGCCAGCGAGGTGGTGGGACAGCTGACCAGCCTGATTGGCTGCTCGTACACTATCAAGGGCAACATCGTGACCATCACCCGACAGCAGCTCAGCGGACGGGAACGCACGGTGAGGGGCCACGTGACCGACGAGACTGGCGAGCCGCTGGTGGGTGTGCCGGTGTCGGTGGGCGAGAACCGTGTGGGCACGGTGACCGATGCCGACGGCTTCTTCAGCTTCAAGATTCCCGTGGAGGCCACCACCCTGAAGTTTTCGTACGTGGGACTGGCCAATGAGTATGTGCAGGTGCCGCAAGGTACGAGCGACATCACCCGCGACATCGTGATGAAGGCCGACAACCTGATTGACGAGGTGGTGGTGACGGGTATTTTCAACAAAGCCAAGGAGAGCTACACGGGTGCCGTGACAACCATCGGCAAGGAAGAGCTGAACATGCACAAGGGACAGAACCTGCTGCAGACACTGAAGACCATCGACGCCTCGATGAACTTCCAGGTGAACAACCTCGCGGGCAGCAACCCCAACAACCTGCCGCAAATCAACATCCGCGGTAACTCGAGCCTGCCCATGAGCGTGGCTGAGTTCAACAGCACAACCAGCAATGCGGTGAACACACCGCTCATCATCCTCGACGGCTTCGAGATGTCGCTCGAGAAACTGATGGATTACAACGACGAGGAGATTGAGAGCATCAACATCCTGAAAGATGCCGCCGCCACCGCCATCTACGGCTCGCGAGGCTCCAACGGTGTCATCGTGGTGACCACGCGCCAGCCCGAGGCCGGCCGCCTGCGCATCAACGCCGAGGTGGGCATCGACATCGAGGCTCCCGACCTGACGAGCTACGACTATCTGAACGCCAAGGAGAAGCTGGAGCTGGAGAACCGCCTGAACCTCTATTCGGCCGACTATGCGCCCAACGACTACAACTTCCAGGAGCACTACAACAAGAAACTGAAGAGCGTGCTCTCGGGAGCCACTACCGACTGGCTGAACAAACCCGTACGCACGGGCGTGGGCTCACACTACGCCCTGCGACTCGAAGGTGGCAGCGACCAGTTCCGCTGGGCCGTCAGCGCCAACTACAAAGACACCGAGGGTGCGATGAAGAACTCATTCCGCCGGTCGTTCAACGGCAGCATCCAGCTGGTGTACAACCTGAAGAACATCACCTTTAAGAACTATACCACACTGGGACTGGTGCGCTCGCAGGAGAGCAACTACGGCAACTTCAGCCAGTATGTGGCGCTGCAGCCCTACGACATCCCCTACGACGAGAATGGCGCACTGAGACAGTATTTCGAGGCGTTCCTCGGTCCGTCACAGGGCACTGGCCGCGCCAACCCGCTCTACGATGCCGAGCTGAACACCATCAACAAGACTGGCCACGAGACGCTGACCAACAATTTCGCCATCGAGTGGAAAATCATTCCCGACCTGACCTTCCGCGGACAGTTCGGCATCAGCAAGCTGAACAACACCAGCGACTATTTCCTGCCGGCGGAGCACTCCTACTTCACCACCAACAGCTACGGACATTACTACGAGTATAACTCCGACGAGGGCTTCCTGCGCCGCGGACTCTACCGCTACGGCACGGGCAACGGCTACAGCTACGACGGCAACGCCACGCTCTCCTACAGCCATCTCTTTGCCGACAAGCATCTGCTCTATGTAGGTGCCGACTACTCGGTGTCGGCCCGCGACAACCTCTCCTACTCGTTCACCGCCGAGGGCATCGCCGACAGCGAAAATCCCTTCCTGGGCAATGCCCGCCAGTATCTGCACGACGGCACGCCCGGCGGCAGCAAGAGCAAGTCGCGCCGCATCGGTTTCACGGGCAACGTGAACTACACCTACGACGGCCGTTACTACCTCGACTTCTCTTATCGCGTGGACGGCAGCTCTACCTTCGGAAGCGAGAAGAAATGGGCACCCTTCTGGTCGACAGGCATCGGATGGAACGTGCACAACGAGCGTTTCCTCAAAGGCAACCCCGTGCTCAACATCCTGCGCCTGAAGGCCTCCATCGGTGAGGTGGGCTCGCAAATGGGCAGCGGCACGGGCGCCAACACCATCTTCCGCTCCATCACCTCGAGCAAATACATGAACTGGATTGGCTCGCAGCTATCGGCATGGGGCAACCCGCGCCTCACATGGCAGACCACCCGCGAGCTGAACCTCGGCATGGAGTTCGGACTGCTCAAGGGACTGCTCAAGGGCGAGTTCAACTTCTACGACAAGAAGACCTCCAACCTGCTCTCGAACATGGACCTGCCATCGAGCATGGGTATCAACAACTACATCGCCAACGTGGGCGAGGTGAAAAACCGCGGTTGGGAACTGGCCCTGAGCGGCTACCCCATTCGCGACATGCGCCACAGCTTCACGTGGATGATGACCGGACAGCTGGTCTACAACAAAAACTGGATTTCCAAACTCTCCGACTATGTAAAGGCACAGAACGAGGCCTACCGCGAGCAGAATGTCGATGTGTCGACACTCTTCTACGAGGGGAAACCGCAAAACAGCATCTATGCCGTGCGCTCGCTGGGCGTCAACCCATCGACGGGCGACGAGATATATGTCGACCGCAACGGCAACGTCACCGACTCGTGGCGGCCCGGCGACAAGGTGTTCTGCGGACAGGCCGAACCGAAATACCGCGGTAACTTCGGCAACATCATCCGCTACAAGGGATGGACGCTGAACTTCACCTTCACCTACTACTGGGGCGGCTACACCTACAACAGCACCCTGCTCGACAAGGTGGAGGTGCCCATCGCCGCCCTCATGTCGCAGAACGTCGACCGCCGCGCCCTCACCGACCGGTGGATGAAACCCGGCGACGTCACCTTCTTCAAGGGCTACAGCGAGACCGCCACACGCGCCACCTCGCGCTTCGTCATGAAAGACAATGTGCTCGAGCTCTCTACTGCCAGCCTGCAGTACCGTTGGGACGGCAAGTGGCTGCACCAGAACCTGGGCATGCAGTCGGTCATCTTCGCCCTCAACGCCAGCGACCTGGTGCACTGGGGGACTGTCAAGCAGGAGCGAGGCATCAACTACCCGTATGCCCGCAACATCCAGGGAAGCGTGAAACTCTTGTTCTAATGTGCACCCATCATTCATTTTACTATGCATAAATACAGCATCAAGATGAAAAAACATATATTCAAAAGAGGTGGCTGGCTGTTCGCCCTGGCACTCAGCGTCGGCTCATCGGCAATGCTCACCTCGTGTAACGACTGGCTCGACGTACGCCCCGACACCGAACAGAAGGAAGACGGGCAGTTCGGCACCGAGAAAGGATTCCAGACAGCCCTCACCGGCTGCTACATTCAGATGGCCTCGACCAGTGCCTACGGCATGCAGCTCTCGATGACAAGCGTCGAGTGCCTGGCCAACCTCTGGTATGTCCATCCCTCCTCCAAGCGCTATGCCGAGCGCGACCTGAGCAACCACAACTATACGTCCGACTACTCTAAGTCGGCCATGAGCAGCATCTACACGGCGCTCTTCAAGACCATCGCACAGGCCAACCTCATCATCAAGAACGCCGAGGAGAACCCGGGCGTGTTCACCGAGAAGCGCATCTACAACATTGTGCTGGGCGAGGCCTATGCCATCCGCGCCTACTGTCAGCTCGACATCCTGCGACTCTTCGGACAGATGCCGCAGAACGGATCGCGACAGGTGAAGCTGCCCTACTCTGAGACCACCAGCATCTACGACATGCCGGCCTACTACTCTTTCGCCGACTATGCTGCCAAGCTGAAGAGCGACATCACCAAGGCCGAGCAGCTGCTCAAAGACAGCGACCCTGCCATGCAGTATCCCTTCAACCGCACCTACGCCACCAACGAGGTGTACGAGCAGCACGCCTTCCTGCAGTACCGCCAGATGCGCCTCAACTACTGGGCCGTGCGCGCGCTCCATGCCCGTATGTCACTCTATGTGGGCGACAAACAGGAGGCTCAAAGCGTGGCCCGCGAGCTCATCAATGCCCAGCTGCCCGACGGCACACCGGTGCGCCGCCTCAGCGGACAGAGCGACTACAAGGCCGGCTATCTGGCATGTCCTAACGAGTGTTACTTCAGCATTAGCAAGTACGACATCCAGTCTATTGCCGCCGCCTACTTCTCCGACAACGTCGAGCGCATCATCGGCACCTACACCCCCGAGACCCACCTGGCGCTCACCAACACCATGCTCGACGAACTCTTCGAGGGCGAGAACATCAACAGCCACAACCGCTACGCCAACCTGTGGAACCCGCGGCTGAAAGACTCGTCGAGCGCCCTGTGGTGCGGGTTCATGCGCTACTGCTACGACGAGGAGAAGGTCACCAACCCCTCTGTCTACTATCAGATTGTGCCCATGCTGCGCACCTCGGAGATGTATCTCATCGTCATGGAGACATCGACTGACCTTGCCGAGATCAACCAGCTCTACCGCGACTACATGATAGCCCACGACGTTGCCAACATGACCGAGTTCAGCAGTCTGGCCGACGTCCGCACATGGATAGTGAACGAGTACCGGCGCGAGTTCTACGGCGAGGGGCAGATGTTCTTCACCTACAAGCGGCTCGGCGAGACCACCATCAAGTGGCTCAAGACACCAGCCGACGAGAACACCTACATCATCCCGCTGCCCGAGACCGAATACGACCCGGGAATCTGACAATGAAGTAAAAACGACAAACGAAAAACCTGAGAACTATGATTTCATATAAGCATATTTTACGACCAGTGTCAGCTCACAAGGGCCACCTGTGCGTCTGGGCGCTGCTAGGCACCCTTGCCCTGCTGCTCGCCTCGTGCGAGAAAGAGCTCGAGCCCTACTCCCACCCCGACGCCTACCTCAACTTCCGTTTCTTCAATGCGGGCGGCGACGAGCTGAAAAACGATGATATTGCCAAAGACCAGGCAGTGGTCGACGTGCCCCTGCTCTACAACTTCAAGACCCATGGCAACATACAGACCGACACCATCTGGATACAGGCCAAGACCGTGGGCTTCGTCACCGACGCCGACCGCGAGTATGCCCTCGAGCAGATACAGGTCGAGGGTGCGCAGAACGCCACGCCAGGCGTCGACTACGTAGCCTTCGACAGTCCTGAGGCCCGCCGCATACAAGTGGTCAAGGCCGGCGAGAGCCTCTTCCGTGTGCCCGTCGTCATGCTGCGCAGTCCAGGACTGCAGACCAAGAACGCCATCCTCAAGGTGCGCTTCAAGCCCAACGAGAACTTCAAGAACGGCTTCACCATGATGCAGACACGCGTCATATCATTCACCGACAAGCTCTCCAAGCCCACCACCTGGGACAGCTGCAACCTCAACCTCATCTTCGGCACCTACGGCGACGTGAAGTTCCAGCTGATGATCGACTGGAGCGAATTATCGTGGAGCGATGAGTGGATTCAGGAGATGTACGATACCGACAAAGCCTATTTCGACTATCTGGCTAAGGTCTTCGCCCTGCGCCTGGCAGAGGAGAACGCGAGGCGTCAGGCCGCCGGACAGGATGTCTATCGTGAGGCAGATGGCACAGCCGTCGTTTTCAGTCCGGCCTTGCCAGGAATGTAATGATTGTTAGCAACGAATAATGGTAAAGAAACAATGAAAAAGCATATTTTCCCAATCTTGATGTTGGCTGTCATGCCCTGGGTGTTCAGCAGCTGCTACAGCGACGACAGCTCGCTGGGCGACCCTTCCAGCGTGCAGTCCATAGAAATAACAGACATACCGGCACAATCGGTTATCTCTTACGTTGGCAATATCCTGAGCATCACTCCGGAGATCACCACCGACTATCCCGAGTCCAACCTCCAGTACACTTGGTACCTCTATGTGGCCAACTCGTTCGACGGCGCCGGCTTCCGCGATATGGAGATCGGCCATGAGCGCACCCTCAACTACGAGGTGAACCTAGCCTCGGGCGCCTATGTTATCGTCCTCGAGGTGAAATCACTGACCACCGGCTATGCCCGCTACACCCGCACGTCGCTCAACGTCTCTACCGAGTTCTCCAACGGGTTCTACATCCTCAAGGAAGTCGACGGCGGTCAGACCGAGCTCGACATGGTCTCCGACAACGGTCTCTCCAGCAACCTCATCACCAAGGTCTCAGGAGAGCCCATGCGAGGCACACCCGTCTCACTTGCCGTCATGTACATGCAGCAGTATGTCAACCCCGACACCAAGGAGATGGGCGTCAGCAACATGCTCAACATCTTCACCACCGCCGACTACCGCGCCTACCGCACCGAGGACATGCAGCAGACCTTCGACCATAGCACCATCTGCTATGCCGGCGAGGCCAACGACGATGTCTACTACAACATCTCCAACGGTGCCAACTACGGCTTCCTCATGTCGAAGAAAGGCATCAGCAGCAAGCGCATGCAAGGAGCCAACATCCTCTCCACAGGCAAGTTCTCGCTGCCCGCCATCGACGACGAGGTCACCAAGCACATCCAGATGCTCAGCTGCGGACGCATGGGCATGGCCTACTGGAGCAACCTGAAGCACGGCATCCGCCGCACCGACAACAACTGCTCCTATGCCACCGACGTCACCTCCGACCCCACCGGACAAGAGCAGTGCCTCGCCAGCGGCATCAATCGCATCGGAGGCGTCGAGACCATCTGGTTTCTCTCTGAGGACAAGTCTGCCGGCAAACGCTACCTCTACCGCATCACCGGCATGGGAGCACTCACCGAGAAGAAAGAGCTCAGCGCCTCGCTCCACCTCTCTAAGGCATCTGTCGTGGCGGCATGCGGCGGCAGCGCCTCCTACATCTACTCCGTCGACAATGGCAAGCTCTATGCCTACGGCTGGGCCAACGACACCGAAGTAGAGGTCGCACTGCCAGGCGTCACAGAGTCCATCGACTTCGTCACCAACCAGTGGTTCTGGGTAGCCGGATTCGGAGACACTAGCTACAACTTCGACAATCTCATCGTAGGAGTACACAGCGGCAGCAACTACAAACTCTATTTCTTCGACAGCCTTGTCGGAGGCATCCCTACCAAGGAAGCCTACCACACAGCCTCAGGCACAGGCCGTGTGAAGTGCATCCGCCGCGTCACACCCGTGCAGGTCACCAATATGATCATGACCTCGCCCGGCCAGAGCCGCGCCATGCCCATCTTCCCCACCAGCGAGTAAGCGAGAGCGGAAAGAAGAAACGAAATAGAATTGCCAAAATCATATCGTGAACCCCGAGAGTTTCCCCACTTTCGGGGTTCTTTTCCGAGGGGGGCACACCCCCGCCCCTTCACAACCTTCACTCCTTCCCCCGACATCATTGCGAAGACTGTCCATCCGCCCGCGACGGCACACAAAGACTCCGTGTTTTCATCCACACGAAGACAGCATGCAAACACCAGTCAGACCCGTGAAACGAGTTGAACGAGAGTGCGAAGAAAAAGGAATACGGTAGAACACTCAGTCGGCCAATACAAAGAAGAGGAGCATGGCCTCAGGAGCAAGCATCCTACGGAGATGCTTCAGTCCGCGCTGGCGTTGTTTCTTCACCGTCTCCAGAGCCACACCCAGCTCGGCGGCAATGTCAGCAGAAGTCTTGCCCTCAATAGCCATGAGAAACACCTGGCGCAGACGGGGCGGCAGGGCATCGATGCCTTGCAACAGCTGGCGGAACACTTCCTCGCGGTCGGGCTCCTCGCCGCCGTCGGCCTGCATAAGGCGGAAGTCGCGCTCGAACGCCTCTATACGGCTGCGCTCCACCCGCTCGTGTCGCAGCCAGCTGATGCTCTTGTTGCGAACGGTGTTGTAGAGGTAGGCCCTGAGGGTGGCGGCACTCTGAAAGGTGTTGCGCTGCTGCCACAAACTGACAAAGGCATCCTGCACAAGTTCCTCGGCAGCCTCCTGATGCTCAACCATCTGGGCAGAAAAAGCCACCAATGCCTTATAGTAATGACTATAAAGCATCTTCAGCGAAGCATCATCCCAGCGATGCACCACCTCGATGTCGATCATTTCGTGCCCTTTCATGCGATATAGATACTCAGATAGGTTGTCTAGAATGCGACAAAGATAGGAAAAAAAATAATGAATGCAAAATTTTTTACAAGAAAAATAGGCTGTGAGCATTCAACATACGGAGAGGGAAAAAGTCAGCAGTTTTTCAAGTAATTTCCAATGAGGCATTAATTAGACTCTAATTAGGCATTAATTACCTTGCAATTAGGCATTAATTACCTTGCAATTAGGCATTAATTACGTTGTAATTAGGCATTAATTAGACCTTAATTAGTCGACTAATTACAACCCTATTAGGCATTAATTGGAAACGGATACGGTTGAAGGCACATTCCGGCCAAATAACGATTGGGATAAAACACACTCCTAAAGAAGAAAAACATCCCATCATAATCTTTCTGATGGTGCACAATGTGCTTCAACATCTTCTCATATTTGGGATTTCTCGCTTCAAAGAGTGTCAGATTACATATTATTAAAAGGGTAATAAATAATGATTTCTTCATCATTATACAATTTAATGACATGGTTCATAAAGGGGGATAAATTCCAAACCATTAATCATTATCTTCTTCTTTTCCTTTTTTTTCTTTGGCTTTTTCATCCCCTCCAATGGTTCAGAAAACTTGAAAGTACACTCAATTGACTTAATTTTGAAGGATTTCGTCTTCTCAAGAACACCTTTTACGAAAGGATTGTTATCTGGCATCTCTTTGGGAAACGAGTCACGGGGAATATCCAAGAAAAATCCTTCACGGAGCATAGTGTTCTCTTCGAATACAATTCTAACTGTATAAAAATCATTTTCACCTATCATCTGGAATTGTGTCTCGGAGTATAAAGCGATACCACTTATTTCCCGCCGATTACATCGAAATCCATCGTGTAAGCATATCCACCGGATAGGAAAGCTATCTTCCTGTATCTTTTGGTAGAAAGCACCTGCATCCATGCCAACATACTCTTTCTGATGGCGCACAAGGTGCCTCAGCATCTTCTCATATTTGGGATTGCGAGCAGAGGCTTCAGAAACAAAGAAACTTATGCTCAGCAAGAAAAACAAACTGAGCATAAGAATATTATTCCTTTTATTCATAAATTTATTTCAGCAACTCAGCCATCTTGTTCAGCAGGTCTTCGCCACGAAGGTTCTTGGCAACAATCTTACCTTGCTGGTCGATGAGCACGTTGGCAGGAATGGCCTTGACATTGTAGAGGGCGGCACCCTCGCATGCCCATCCCTTGATGTCGCTCATCTGCGGCCACGGCATCTTCAGCTGGTCTATCGCTTTCACCCATGCCGGTTTGTTGTTATCGAGAGAAACGCCGACTACCTCGAAGCCCTTGGCATGATACAGGTCGTAGGCTTTCACCACGGTAGGCATCTCCGCACGGCACGGTCCGCACCACGAAGCCCAGAAGTCAACGAGCGTATATTTGTTCTTGCCGACATAGTCGGAGATGCTAATCACCTTCCCGTTTGGATCGGGCATGCTGAAGTCGGTATACATTGCGCCAACACCCGTTGCAGCCTCGGCGGCACGCTCTTTCATCATCCCCTTGTACACATAATACTGGTTCTTCTGTTGTCCGAAGAGTTCCAACAACTGCTCCTGTTCTTTCTCGGGGAACTCCCTGAAGACACTTTGCAACAGATAGTCGGCAACGGGTGTGCCCACATGCTGCAACATGAAACGCTTGGTGTAGTTCGTACGATCAGCGGAATAGGTACTTACCACCAAGCGCTCCTTAATCTTGTCTTTCTCAGCTACGGTCGTATCGAGACAAACGGCCCAGTCGGCAGCCATTCGGTCGTCGAACTCTTTGGCACCGCGCTCATACTCATCCCACAGACGGGTGCTGGGTCCGCCCACGATGATGTTTTTCTTCTCGTCTTTAAAAATCTGCACGTTGATGGGTGCATTCTCCAACAGGATGGCAGCCGTGCAAATGGCATCACCCTTGTGTATGGCGAGCAGGTAGCGATGGGCGCAGCCGTCAAAATTACCGGTAAACTCGAACTTCCCCTTCTTCACAATAGCCGTATCAATGGGCACCATGGAGAACCACCCCTGCATCTCGCAAAGGAAAATGGTATCACCTTTCTCTGTTCCCTCTGCCGTACCGGTAATCGTATAACCGTTCTGGGCAGAAACACTTGTCAGCAGCATGGCCGACATGATGGTCAATAATAGTTTTTTCATCGTCTTTATTTTTTGTTCGTTGCAATTCCGTTTAGGTACTCACGCACATCCGATGGATGGCTGGGCGAGGTGATGACCTTGCCGTCGGGAGCCACAAGCAGATAGTAAGGCACGCCGTTGCCTACCTGATACTTGTCGAAGAGGTCCTGATAGCCTTGCTTGGTGGTGACGTACTGCGGCCAAGGCTCAGGATGTTTCTCCATTGCCTTACGCCATGCGGCATCTTTCGTGTCGATGGAGACACCAATCACACAGAAAATGTCTTTGAAATCCTTGGCGATCTCTGCCACCTCGGGCATGGCATGCAGACACATGCCGCACCACGATGCCCAGAAGTCGATGAGCACATATTTGCCACGGGGCACCACATCCACCAACTGGCAGGGTTTGTTATTGATATCCAACAATGACAAGTCGGCCACGCCGCTGCCCTTCGTCGTATATTTGGCAGCGCGGATGCGCTTGGCATACTCTTTCTCGCGCACAGGGTCTATGCCAGATAGTTGTATGGTCTTTTCCAGATGAGCCACCTGCTCGTCGGTGAGGTTGTAACCGCGTTGCAGCAGACGGTTGGCGAGATAGAGCGAGACGACCGACTGCGGATGCTTGTCGATAAAGGCAAAGCCGTCGGCCTGCATCTCGCCGCCCATGTCGAGCAAGTCGTTGTAGTCGCTCTGCACTTGTGTGCCGATGAGCCGGTAGTCGGGGGTAAAGGTAAGATTGCCGTCGGAGAGGAAAATCTCGTTATAAGTCCATCGGATAGAGTCGGTGGGCCAGTGGTTTTTATCCACCAGCTCCAGATTGTTGGTCATGAGCGTGCCCTGAGCAGGGCTCTCGATATGCTTACCACGAAGCACGAACTTGCCGTCCTTGATATAGCTGTCGGCTATAGACACGGAGAAGTTGGTGTCGGTATGGCAGACAATGCCCACGGAATAGCCGTCGGGCAAATTGACCTGTCCATGAATGATAAAACCCTTCTCCTGGGCTTGCATGGTATGGAAGCTCAGAAGAAGGGTCAGTAAGTAAAAGAACTTTTTCATTGTTCTGCGTCAGAGAGATTACTTTCCTTTACGATAAAGCACTTTCTTGCCATCGTAGATGTAGACACCCTTCTGCTCCATGGCGTCGACACGGCGGCCGTCAATGGTGTAGATGCCTTTTCTGATGGCAACGGGCTTGGCCACAGGTGCGGCAATGCCTGTAGCGATGCTCGACAGATTCTTCAAAGGAATGGTGGCAGGCACCTCTTTACCGGCGTTGGTGAACACGCTGTCGGGTATTCCCACATAAACCGTGTTGGGGGCGATAGTACCGCTCACCTGATTGAATACGACCGCATTGGTGTCGAAGGTGTAGTACTTTTTCTCCACATCCAGTGTGTCGATTTTCACACCGTCGGCACCCGAATAGGCAAAGAGGTTGTCGCCGAGACCGTAAGGACTGGCAGGAGTCTTCACAATTTGGGCATCGCCTTTTCCGTAGAGGATTGTCGGAATGCCAGGGCTCACGCTGTAGCGATAAGGACTGGGCTTGGCAACAATCTCGTCACCCTCTTTCTGCACGCTGTCGGCATAGAGGAAGAAGTAATTCACGTTCGAAGGAATAGAGATGCGGGTGTCGGGACTATACCACATCTTATATTCACCCTCTTCAGCGAAGTGCAGCACCTCGGCAGAGTCGGCAGTGAAATGTGCCAGATAAGTGGCAACGCCTGTCACATCCACATCGATAGAGGCCTCTGTCGACACGTCTTTGCCGTCGAGTGTCCATTTCACGAAGTGGCAGCGCTCATCGTTCGGAGTGGCCGTCAGTGTCACCTTGTCGCCAATATCGTTGGCCAGTTTGCTGATTGTCGTTGAGCCCAGAGCATCCTGATCGTCAAACTCATCGACAGCCACATGGGTGAAGATGGTTTTGAAACTGTTGTTCGGATCCAACGGCATCAGTGTCGCTGTAGTGGCAGAGTCGGCATCCTGCTCCGTGCCCGTAACCGGGTCTATGGTTTTTGTATTGATGCCATTGGGCATGTTGACAGTGATGTATTCCTGATCAGGGTAAACAATGCTGGACAGTGACTCCACATATACCCACTCTTCGTTTTCGTTGAGCTCGTCGGTCGTCACACCAATGCACTGCCATCCCTCATTAGCCTTGGGATAGACATACAGCGTGCCATATTTAGCAACAATCTCCTTGGTCTGTCGCTCACTATACTGGCGCTCCGACTCGGGAACCCCAGATTCTGTAGAGATATACACCTGTCCGGCACCCGTGGGGTATGCTTCTACCTGCGCATGATAGGCATACCATGTTTCACTGGCTGATGCCGGGAGTGAGAACACAGCTATCAGCGATGCTGAAACCATCAGCCGCTTAGCTTTCAAATTGGTAAAGAACTTTTTCATATATAAACCTTTCTATTAAATGGTTAAACATTTCTTTTTCGTTTGCGCCAGAGCATGCCACCCGCAGCCAGTACCACTACTGCCACCATCCATGCCGCCATGCCGGGCGTGACAAGCGGACTGGTCAAGGCCACCGCCTGCTGGCAGATTGTTCTGCTGCCGACAATCATCGGGCGCTGGTTGCCCGCAGAATCCTCTATCTGCGAGTCAGACCACACCGCTGCCAGCACATCGGGCACCATCTTCGCATCGGGTGTACCTATATCGTTGCGCCTGGAGAAGAGCCTGATGTTGAAAAACAACTCCATCCACGGCGAATGGGCCGATATCTCATGCAGCAACTCCTTGTAGGGCAGACTCAGCGCTGGCGGCATGTTGCGACAGACAAGACGCTCGCCCGTGAGTGCCCTCTGAATGATCCACACACACATCGACGTGCAGTTGACGGTGATGAAATCATACTTCCAGTAGGCCCCTTTCATGATTTCCTCGTCGAGCAACCGCCACAGCTGCTGTTCTTCCAGCGGCAGTAAGTTCAGCTGATACTCGCTCACGGCACGGCCTTCCTGCCTGTACTGCTCAACAAACCGATCGGTGGGGACGGCCTGGAATCCAGCCTTGGCCGTACCGGCAACAAATTTCAACGGTGCTAGGCCGGTGTCGCTCATGTTAAACGAGAAACAAAAGTCCAGTTGCTTCGACTCGCATTGCAAGCGTATGGCCGCATGGCCATAAGCCGACACAGCATCGTTGCCGGGACCGATGGTGACCAGATACACATGGATGAACTCCGGATGCTGAGCTGCCTGGTTGATGGAGTCGGCATCCTGGGCGCTCGCTGTCAGCGAGCCTATCCACAGGGTCAAAAGAAGAAGCAGCCTAGTGAGCATCTCTTACGTATCTGACGTATAGTTTCACTTTCTCCGACTCGATGCTCTGCCTGCACACCTCGTTGCGGTTGTAGGCAAATTTGCGATAGAGATAATACATGCCCTCTTTCTGCTCGTCAAGACTCGACGACCAATAATAGCCGAAAAGGCCCATCATGCGGTAGGGCGAGCGGCTCATGTTGATGTTTGTGGTCCAATAACCTCCCAACCGCAGGTTCAGGTCGCACGGATCATCTTCCAGCGAAAACATGCGATGGGCAATGTTTCCGCGCCAGTCCATCTTTGCAGCCTCATCGGGAGACATGCCCAGACAGCACTCTAGGTTCTGCCAGTCGGCATCGGTAGGCACGCGCCAACCCTCGGGACAAGACTCCAATGCTCCGGGCAGATCGTACAGCCTGCCATACTTAGCCAGGTTCTTGGTGCTTGCCCGGTTATACTCATAGTCTTCGGCATTCAGATAGACAAGGCATCTCTGCTCGTTTTTCAAATCATAACTGAAATTATCTGCCATCCAGTCCAGACTGCCATATCTCACCCAACGATATTCATGTCCGTCGCGTTCGTCAACAAAGGTCCCTGATGCCGAGGGAGCAATTTTTCCCATCACTTCCTCATCGTCCTTGTCGCACGCAGCGACAGTCAGGAGCAACACCCATGCCAGCAGGGGCAAAACCATAGATTGATATTTCTTCATGTCTCGTTCAATTAAAAAATATAACCAAGTCGTTCCAAAGTCTGTTTCATCAGCCTGTGCTTCAGCATCACCAGCTCGTATTTGCTATAGCGCTGCTCCAGCTGCTCGTCGGTATAGGTGACCACATTGGCGGCATACGACGAAATGTCGGTCGAGAGGTCGGTCATGTAGCCAACCGTACTACCTGACACCAGGAAGCCATACTGGTAGAGCTTTTCCTGGTTCACATTCTCCAGTCCCAGACTGCTGTACGAACGTCCGTAATAGTCATGGCTGACAGCCTCGAACTCTCCGAAGGCATCGGTCTGGGCTTTCACCATCGAGCTGACCATGATGTTCAGAACACGCGAAGCATAATTGTTTTTCTGTGCTTCGGTGCGCTCACGCTGCGTCAGATAGTTACAGGCCACTGCCACGCACCGTTGGTTCACCACGGCATAGGGACTGATGGTCTGTGCCGAGACGTCTTTGCCCATCTTCCCAATGATGGTTTTCGTGAGCAGCCATGAGTAGGGACGCATGGCACCGCTGAAATGCGGAAGGATATAAGTCTCTAAATACTCCGTCATGGCGAGTTTTTGCTCGAAATTGGGAATATAAGTAAATGTGTATGACGACTGCGAAGTACCATAGCCCGTCTGTCCTACGGTATAAGTCAAGTCGACAGTCTCGACGAAATAGCGCGGGTCGCCATTGATATCTTTCCCCAGATACACATTCTGCAGCGTATCGTTGAACAGCAGATACGACCCATGATCGGCGAAGAACTTGCGCCGCAGTTGCGCCTCCTCGCTATTGTCGTCGGCAGCGGGCTGGAAATAGTCGGAGGGATTCTTGTAGTCTGGCTCCAAAGCATCCTCACTCTCACACGATATGAGGCAAATGCCCGACAATATGATTGCGAATGAATAGAATAATCGTTTCATGATGTTTTCTGATATATAATGTTTTAAGGATTACTCGCTAGTGGGAACAACCGTATATTCCCGCCACTGGTTGCCATTGTTCTGCATGTCGGTGTTGTATTCCAACACTTCGTTGGGGATGGGCAGCGTCCACGAGGCATCGTTCTCGGTTAAGACAAACCGATGGGTTTCTTTCACTTCTGCCCTTCCACGTTCAGCATAGATGGTGTAGTCGTGAGTGATTGAAATCTTCTCGGGCTCAACACTGCACACACGATAGCGACGCAAGTCGAACCAACGGTGTCCCTGCAGCATCAGCTCTTTACGGCGCTCCAACCGGATGTCTTTTATCAGTTGACTGCCGTTAGAAGTAATGTTCAGCTCTGCTGCGTCTTTCTTGATTCTTGCGGCGCGCAGTTTGTTCAAGGCAGAACGCGCTGCATCCTCATTCCCCTGATAAGCCTCAGCCTCAGCCAGATTGAGGTAGGCCTCGGCCGACCGCATCCAGAAGATAGAGGACACTTCAGGGATATATCCTCTCAATCCCTCGCTATAAGCATACCAATAATAACGGGGTTCTGTCTTTTCGGGCAGCGGATTGTAGGTCCTGGTAACCTCGCGCATGGTCAGTCCCTGGAATATACCCGATTTCCATAACCATTGCGAACGGCGCAAGTCATTGTTGGTATAAATGTCATACTGGCTTTTGCTCACCCGCAGTCCTTGATACATGTATTTAAACATGACAGGCAGGTCATCGCCGCCCATCGAGAAAATGTTCTCGGCATTGCTCTTGAGCATAAATTTGTCGGTATTTGTGTTCAAATCCACCAAGCGCGAGTGTCTGCTGATAACCTTCTGGGCATATTCGGCAGCCTTCTGCCAGTTTTGCATGTACAAATGCACACGGCTCAGCAGCAGATAGACCGCTGTCAGGTCTGCCCGATAGATAGATTTCTTCTCTGCCTTTACCTTTCCGAAAGCTTCCTCGGCAGCCTGCAAGTCACTCAGAATCAAATCGTAGGTCTCTTGCACCGTGTTGCGGGTGTACTTGATGTCTATCACTTCCGCATTGGTTTTCAATGGCACTCCCAAGTCGGTGCTTGCCGTCGACGGGTTGTAAGGCTTTCCGTACAAATTGACGAGGAAGAAATAGTAGTATGCCCGCAGGAAATGAGCCTCGCCGGTCACCTTTGCTGCTCCCTCTATTTCTGCATCTTTGTTCTGTGGCACTTTGTCGATGCTGAAAAGCACGTTGTTGGCAATATTGATGCACTTATAAATCTTCGTCCAAGTGGTATTCTCAGTGGCAAAACCCGTATAGGTCTCGTTGATACCCACACGCTGCTGCCAGGTGTAATAGCCAAACTCGGCCGGATGGTGGTCAAAGTCGGCACTCGAACCGTTGTATGCGCAGTTGTTTTCTTCCACCTCGTCGGCAATCAGATGCAGGAACTGGGCATAGTTGGGCTGATAATAGAATCCGTCAGTCCCCTGAGCACTCAAATAGCAGTCGCCGATGAGCAACTCGTCAAGGTCTTTCCATGAGCGAATGTAATCAACGTCTTGCGAATAATCCTCCAGGAAACTACCGCATGAGGCAGTGGCAGCCAGCAGTCCCAGCATGCTGAACAATTGATATATGACTTTTTTCATATCGTTCTATCCTCCTTAATTTAGAAATTTATATTGATGCCTAATGTATAGCTCGGTGTGTCGGAGAGCTGCACCTGGCTGAATCCTCCCTGAGTGGGAGTTTGACCCCGCAGCTTGCTGTCGCACCATGTCTTCAGGTTATAGGCACTCAGCGTGATGGCCAGACGCTGGAGTTTCAGCTTTGCCAGTTGTTTCTCTGACAGCTCGTAGGTCAGGTTCACGGTCGACAACTTCAGGTAGTCGCCGCTGACCACACGCACATCACTGTAGTCATACATTGTCCATGAGTTTGTGGCAATAGCAGGGTTGCCCGACCAGCCAATCAGACCCGGATCGGCCCAGTGACTGCTATAGTACTGATTGGCCGGGTTGCCATAGCCAAGAATAGCCGGAATGTTGGTGTGTTGCTCATCACCGGGTTTCATCCAACGGTCGAGCATGTCGCGGCTGACATTCTGCTCGGAAGAATAGCTTGTGCCGTTCAATCCGTCGAAAAGACGGAACAAGCGGGTTTTGGCTCCCAGATTGTAAAGCAGCGTAAAACCTAAACGCCATTGGCGATAAGTAATCGTGTTGTTGAAGCTGCCGGTAATGTCGGGCTCACGACGGCCTGAAGGTGTGAGCACACTGGTATAGATGAAGTAGTTGCCCCGGTCTTTCAACTCGTTCCAGCGGTCTTCCCAGTCATAGAAATAGGGACCTCCGTCCACGGGGCTCAGTCCGGCGAACCTGTAAGAATAGAATGTGCCCACAGGCTGCCCCTCAACCACGGTAGTACCCGAGAGGAAGTCATTCAGCTCATAGGTTTCTGCGCCAGGAACAGTTTTCACCTCATTAAATATTTTAGACATGCTGCCCGACACAATCCAGTAGAAATCCTTCAACTTGACAGGAGTAGCCGTAAGCGTGATGTTGTAACCTCGGTTTTCGATGGTTCCCGAGTTTACGATATATGATTCGAAACCGTTCACGTCGGAAATCTTCTTGCTCATAAAGGCATCGGTGGTCTTCTTGAAGTAATACTCAGCCTCCAGCTGCAGGCGGTTGTCGAAGAATCCCATCTCCAATCCCAGGTTGGTAGAGTGTGTCTTCTCCCATTTCAAGTCGGGATTGGCAAAATAGGCGGCAGTAGATGTCATCTCATTATAGTAAGCCGACATGTTTCCTTTCTTGATAATCATTTCCGGCGTCTGGTTGTCGAGCATGTTTCCCTGCTCACCATACGATGCCTTCATTCGGAGGAAGGTCAGCCAGTTGGCCTTGATGCCAAAGATCTCCTGAAGATTGGCATTGCCCGATACAGACCAGATGGGCAACAGGTTCTCGTTACTGCGGCTGCCGAACTTGTTGGAGCCATCGTAACGGCCGTTGGCATTGAGCGTGAACAGTTGTTTGTAAGAATACGACAATGTGGCATAAGCCGACACCATGTTGCTCTTTGTGTCGGTGATATGGGGCACATTGGTCCTCACCCAACTCCAATAACTGGCATAGTCGAGAGGGATGCTGCTGGCAAAAGTGCGGCCACGGTCGTGGTAATAGCCACGCTGCGTATAGTTGTCACCTTTGTAGTTCGAGCTGGACGCCTCAAGACCTAGCGCCACATTGATGTTATGGTGTTTGTTCTCGCCCAGATACTTATTGTAGTTTCCTTGCAGACGGGCCGTCCAACCTACGTTGCGGTTTTTCTGCAAGGAGAGCTCGCCACCATAAGGCATGGTGCTGGTCAGTGAGGGTTCCTCACCCATCTCTGCCTCACGCAGGTTTGAGGCATAGAACGTGTTTTCGCCCCACCACCCTTCAAGGTTCGAATTAGAGATATTGGCCGAGAACACCGCATTGAAGAAAAGATCGTCGGTAGCCTGATAACGGACATTGGCCGTAGCGGTCACGGCATTCGTCTCCTGCTTGTTATAGCTGTTGTCCAATTCATTAAGGATGCTGAAATTATAGAATCCCTTGTTGCCAGCCTTCAGATAGTGGGCATAGCTGCCGTCGCTGTTGTAGGCAGGAATGGCGCGGCTAGTGTTATAAGCATAGTTGATGGGGTTGTTGTCCGACTGTGCATACTGGCGATTGTTCAGATAGCCATTCAGATTGAATTGCACCTTCAGCTTTTTTGTCAGGTCAAAGTCAATTTTCGCCATGGCCGTATAACGACGGTTCATGGTGTTGTTGATGACATCGTCCTGATCAGTATAACCTATAGAAGTATAGTAACGCACTTTCGACGAACCGCCAGAGACCGACACGGAGTGGTCGTGAGAGAAAGAGTTGTGGCAGAGAATGTCGAACCAGTCGGTGTTCATGGTTTGCATCCTAGATACTTGCTCATCGAAAGTCTGCTGGTCGTAAATGCCCAGATAGAGGTTGCTCAGAGCCTGCTCGTAGCCCACCTTAGGCATGTTGGGTGGATAGATGTAATGTTGTTCAGCCAGATATTGCGAGAACTGGATGCGCTCCACCGAGTTCATCAAGTTGATTTTATCGTCTGTATAATAGGGACGTTTACGAAAGGTGAACTGTCCGGAATACGTGATAGTGGGTTTGCCCTCGCGACCGCTCTTGGTAGTCACCACAATCACGCCATTGGCCGCACGCGTTCCGTAGAGAGCAGTGGCGGCGGCATCTTTCAGCACGTCGATGCGCAGAATGTCCTGCGGGTTGATGCCAGCGATGGCATTACCAATGCGGTTGATGTAGTCGGGATCGTTCAGCACATCGGGCGACAAGCCTACAGGGTCGGAAAGAATGATGCCGTCGAGCACCCACAACGGTTCGCGGTTGCCGATGAGCGTGCTGGTTCCGCGAATACGGATGCGGTTGGTAGCATTGATTTCTCCACTACTACTGAGCGACACCAGGTCGGGAATCTTACCTTCGAGCATCTTCGAGAGGTCGGCCACACCGGGAATCTCAAGTTCGCTCATGTCCTTACTGGTGACCGAACTGGTGAGGTTGCGGCGGTCGAGCTGCTGATAGCCTGTAACCACCACGCCCTGAAGCATTTGGGTATCGCTTTTCATATTGACCACCATATTATTGCGGGCGGGCAGATGAACCGCTTGCATGCCGATGTAGGTGATTTGCACGCGGGCCTTCTCAGGCATTGTCTGGTCGAAATAGAACTCACCGTCGGCATTGGTCACGGTCATCATCTTGGTGCCCATAATCCTTACTTGCGCACCGATAACGGGTTGTTTGTCCTCGTCGAGCACATAGCCGCTCACTGTGTGCCGTCCCTTGGCGTCCTTCATCAAGCGGACGACCACGATGCCATTGTTCTCTCTGATCTCGCATCCAATGTCGGCCATCACTTGTGTGATGACCTGTCTGGCCACAGCATTGGTTTGCCTCACGGTGACGCGCAGATTCTTCACTTCGTCGGCGTTGTAGAGAAACTCGATGCCTGTCTGGCGCTCCACCTCGTCGAGAAACTGCTTAACCGTGGCATTCTCCATGGTCACCGTGACGCGAGACTTGTCAAGGGTCTGAGCCGGCAGCACTTGGGCAATGAATATCATCAGGAAGAGTGCCAGCACACTTTTTACATTTCTTTTCTTCATCTCATTGAGTGTTTTTTATGGATAACTTTTTGTTTTCGTTTCAGTTGCTCACCAAGAGCGTATCATTTTGCAGCACAATCTTCACTTCGCAAGCCATCATGATGGCCTTCATGATGCGCTCCGCGCTGCCATAGCGCTTCAGGTTGCCCGTGAAGTGTATCTTGCGCAGCTTGTCGTCCGTGTAGTTCACTTTCTTGATGTCGTACCATTGTGCCAGCACGTCCATCAGGTGCTCCAGCGTGCTGTTCTCAAATACGAACAGACCCGTGTTCCACGCCGTGTAGGGGGTGGTGTCCACGTCCGTGACCGTCAGTTGCGAGTTCACCGCCGTCAGCTCCTGACCGGGTCTCAGCATCTGCTCACGGCCGTCGGCAGGCGTGAAGCCGATGGTTCCGCGCACCAGGGCGACAACCGTCTCCCCAGCCTGTCCTGTGGCTTCACCGGCAGCGGCGTCCTCGGTGGCACGGGGAGCCGTCGCCTTATAATCCGTCTTCACCCAGAACTCCGTACCGTACACCCGTATCTCGCCCTGCAGCGTATGCACCACAAACTGGCGGCTTTTGTCTTTTGCCACCATGAAGTAAGCCTCGCCGTCGAGAATCACGTCGCGGCGGTCGCCGAAACGCTCCGGGTAGATCAGCCGGCTGTTGTTGTTCAGGTGTACCAGCGTGCCGTCGTCCAACGTCACCCAGTACTCTTTATCTTGATAAGTAGTTATTCGTTTCGCCTCTGCCAGTTGCTCGGCAAACTGGTCGTCCACGTGGTACAGCTGGCGCACCTCCTGCGTGATGGGCGAAGGGTGTTGCGCGGTGATAGCCTCCACGTTGGCAGCCATATGACCGCTCTCGCGGCTTTCCTTCATCGCCAGCTCCACCTCCTCGGTAATCATCGGCGGAGTGACGCGCGTGTAGTCATGATGATACCAGCAGGCACCGCCCAGCAGGAACAGCAGTACCACGGCGGCTATTCTCTTCACGAGATGCGGGAAAAGGCGAATACGACGGGCGCTCCTTTGCCCGGAGCCACCCTCCGAGGCGATACGCTGCTGCATGTCGGCCCATGCCTTCCGGCCATCAATCTGCTGCATGGCAGCCAGTTCGCTGCCCACAAAGGCGGCATCGCCCAACCGCTTCTTAATATCCTCATAACGAGCATCCTCCGACATCAGCGCGTCGAGTTGCCGCAGCTCGTCAGGAGTCAATGCGCCTGCCCCCAACTTGGCCAGAAGCCGCGCCTTGTTTTCAAGGTTTTCTATTTGTTGATTCATCATCATCTAAGTCTTTATAACTCTAACACGACAAACTTTCGTTTTTTTGTCACCTTTTTCACAACTTTTTTATATTCATGCTAGGAAAGTAGAATAAAAAGTATTATTTTTGCAGCGACCTTTAAAAAAAATTTATTTATAAATGAGGATAGACGTCAACATGATGGAGCACTTCCAAAAGGGCGACATGGAGTCGTTCTATCTGGACGTGTACCCGTCGTTGTTGCGCTATGCCACCCGTGTGCTGGGCGAAGATCAGGCCTTCATGGCCGAGGATTGCGTGCAGGAGGCCGTTTTTAAGGTCTATCAGAAGCGCACCCGCTTCAACAAGCCCATCGAGATGAAAGCATATCTGTTCTCTGCCGTGCACAACGAGATTGTCGATATCTTCCGCAAGAACGACCGCCAGGAGCAATACGCCAGCTCGCAGGAGTGGGTGGAGAACAGTCCCATCGACTCCTTCCTGCTGCAAGAGACGCTCGACCTGCTCTACCAGGCTATCCGCCAGCTGCCCGACGACCTGAGGGAGATTTACGAGATGACCTACGAGCGACGGCTGAAAGGACACGAGATAGCCGCCGTGCTGAATGTCTCCACCACCACAGTGGCCAGGCAGAAGTCGCGACTCATCGACACCCTGCGCCAGCAATTCAAGAAAAACGACCTGATGCAGCTCCTCATCACCATGATACTGGTATAAGATCATCCGTAAAGTCAGTTACCACAAAGCGGTTTTCGTTTTTGTGACAAAGGCACTTCGTTATTATCCTAAAACGGTCGTTACCATCGTTAGAATTCAGATTGTCGGAGTTTCAGATTTAAGGTGTTTTCCAATTCATCATCAAATAGACTCCAATTAGGCATTAATTAGGCATTAATTAGGCTCTAATTAGGCATTAATTACCTTGCAATTAGGCATTAATTACGTTGTAATTAGGCATTAATTAGACCTTAATTAGTCGACTAATTACAACCCAATTAGGCATTAATTGGAAACGGATACCTTGAAGACCACATTTTTGGGGTCTAATGGTCGATTTTCTCTTTAAATAGGATGAAGTGGATGAGATGGGGAAGTAGGACAAGAAAATGCTCATGCCTTTGCGACATGAGCATTTTCTATCTAGAACAGGATGATTCTATGATTAGTCGTCTGCCTTCTCGGCAAAGTCGAGCACATTCTTCTTGTTGGCCTGCATGCGCTCGTATTCCTCACGCGAACCAACAATAATCTTATCGAACTCACGCAGTCCGGTACCGGCGGGGATGAGATGACCGCAGATGACGTTCTCCTTCATACCCTCGAGGGTGTCGACCTTTCCGCGGATGGCAGCCTCGTTGAGCACCTTGGTGGTCTCCTGGAACGATGCGGCCGACATGAAACTCTTGGTCTGAAGGGCTGCACGGGTGATACCTTGCAGTATCTGGGTGGATGTGGCGGGCACGGCATCGCGCACCTGCACGAGACGGAGGTCGCGGCGCTTCAGCATGGAGTTCTCGTCGCGCAGTCTGCGGGAGGTGACAATCTGACCCTTCTGGAAGTTCTCTGAGTCGCCGGCGTCGACAACTACCTTCTTGCCCCAGATGCGGTCGTTCTCCTCGGCGAAGTCGAGCTTGTCGACTACTTCCTGCTCGAGGAAGGTGGTGTCGCCGGGATCGTTGATCTGTACCTTGCGCATCATCTGACGCACGATGATCTCGAAGTGCTTGTCGTTGATCTTCACACCTTGCAGACGGTAGACGTCCTGCACCTCGTTGACGATGTACTCCTGTACGGCCGTGGGGCCCTTGATGGCCAGGATGTCGTTGGGAGTGATGACACCGTCGGAGAGCGGTGTTCCGGCGCGCACGGCGTCGTGCTCCTGCACGAGGATCTGCTTGGAGAGGCTGACGAGGTATTTCTTCTGGTCGCCGGTCTTCGAGGTGACGATGATCTCGCGGTTGCCTCGCTTCACCTTACCCATGGTGACCTCGCCGTCGATTTCCGACACTACAGCGGGGTTGCTGGGGTTGCGGGCCTCGAAGAGCTCGGTAACACGGGGCAGACCTCCGGTGATATCGCCGGCCTTACCTACGGCACGCGGAATCTTCACCAGGGTGGTACCGGTCTTGACGACCTGTCCGTCCTCGACGACCACGTGGCCGCCTACGGGGAAGTTATAGGTTCCGACAACGGCGCCCTCGGCATTGATGATGTCGCAGGTGGGCACCTTTGAACGGTCCTTGGAGTCGATGATGATCTTCTCGGTAAGTCCGGTGGTCTCGTCGGTCTCTGCACGGAAGGTGACGCCCTCGATGACATCGTTGAACTTCAGCTTACCGGCATACTCGGTGACGATGACGGCGTTGAACGGGTCCCAACGGGCCACGAGGTCACCCTTCTTCAGGCTGGCGCCATTCTTGAAATAGAGTGACGAACCGTAGGGCACGTTGACCGTGGAGAGCACAATATTGGTGTGCGGGTCGATGAAACGGGCCTCGGCCAGACGGCTGACCACCATCTCGCACTCGCGAGAACCCTCGTCGCCGTCCTCCAGGAACGGTACGGTGCGGATTTCGTCGAACTCGACACGCGAGTCGTTCTTGGCCACGATGCTGGCATTGGCGGCTGCGTTACCTGCCACACCACCAGCGTGGAACGTACGGAGCGTGAGCTGTGTACCCGGCTCACCAATAGCCTGGGCGGCAATGACGCCTACGGCCTCGCCTTTCTGCACCATGCGACGGGTGGCCAGGTTGCGGCCATAGCACTTCATGCAGACGCCCTTCTTGCTCTCGCAGGTGAGCACCGAACGGATCTCGACGCTCTCGATGGGGCTGTCCTCGATGGCCTGGGCCACCGACTCGGTGATCTCCTCACCGGCAGCGACGATGAGCTCGCCTGTAGAGGGATGTATGATATCGTGCACCGACACACGGCCGAGGATGCGCTCGTAGAGTGAGGAGATGACCTCGTCGCCACTCTTCAGGGCCGAGCATACCAGTCCGCGCAGGGTACCACAGTCTTCCTCGGTGATGATCACGTCGTGGCTGACGTCGACCAGACGACGGGTCAGATAACCGGCATCGGCTGTCTTCATGGCGGTGTCGGCCAGACCCTTACGGGCACCGTGGGTGGAGATGAAGTACTCGAGCACCGACATTCCTTCCTTGAAGTTAGAGATAATGGGGTTCTCGATGATCTGCTGTCCCTCGGCACCGGCTTTCTGCGGCTTGGCCATCAGTCCGCGCATACCTGAGAGCTGACGAATCTGGTCTTTACTACCACGGGCACCGGAGTCGAGCATCATGAACACGGCATTGAAGCCCTGGTCGGCCTCGGTCATCTCTTTCATGAGCACGTTGCCAAGGTCGTTGTTGACGTGTGTCCACGTGTCGATGACCTGGTTGTAGCGCTCGGTATCGGTGATGAATCCCATGTTGTAGTTCTCGGTAATCTGGCGGATTTCCTCGTTACCCTTCTCGATGAGTCCCTTCTTGGCCTCGGGGATGATGATATCGTCGAGGTTGAACGAGAGTCCTGCCTCGTAGGCCATGCGATAACCGAGGTTCTTGATACCATCGAGGAACTCGCAAGCCTCGGCAAAGCCTACGTTCTTGATGACGTCGGCAATGATGTCGCGCAGCGACTTCTTCGAGATAATCTTATTGACGTAGCCTACCTCCTTGGGGATGATGCCGTTCACGATGACGCGGCCGACAGAGGTTTCGACCATGCGCCTGCAGGGCTTGCCCTCGACCATGTCGTCGACAAGCACCTTCACCTGGGCGTGGAGGTCGCACTTGCCCTCGTTGTGGGCAATGATAGCTTCCTCGGGACCGTAGAAGGTCAGGCCCTCACCCTTGGCACCCGGACGAATCTTGGAAATATAGTACAGGCCGAGCACCATATCCTGCGACGGAACGGTGATAGGTGCACCATTGGCAGGGTTCAGGATGTTGTGGCTCTGGAGCATCAGAATCTGTGCCTCCAGAATGGCCTCGTTGCTCAGCGGGAGGTGGACAGCCATCTGGTCGCCGTCGAAGTCGGCATTGAAGGCTGTACATGCCAGCGGATGCAGCTGGATGGCCTTACCCTCGATGAGCTTGGGCTGGAAGGCCTGGATACCGAGACGGTGCAGCGTCGGTGCACGGTTGAGCAGGACGGGGTGGCCCTTCATCACGTTCTCCAGGATGTCCCAGATGACGGGCTCGCGGCGGTCGACAATCTTCTTGGCCGACTTGACGGTCTTCACGATGCCGCGCTCAATGAGCTTGCGGATGATGAACGGCTTGTAGAGCTCGGCAGCCATCAGTTTGGGCAGACCACACTCGCCCATCTTCAGCTCAGGGCCTACGACGATTACCGAACGGGCTGAGTAGTCGACACGCTTACCGAGCAGGTTCTGACGGAAGCGGCCCTGCTTACCCTTCAGCGAGTCGGACAGTGACTTCAGCGGACGGTTGGAGTCGCTCTTCACGGCGCTGGCCTTGCGCGAGTTGTCGAACAGGGAGTCGACGGCCTCTTGCAGCATGCGCTTCTCGTTACGGAGAATCACCTCGGGAGCCTTGATCTCCATGAGTCGCTTCAGACGGTTGTTACGGATGATGACACGACGATAGAGGTCGTTGAGGTCGGATGTGGCGAAACGGCCGCCATCCAGGGGTACCAACGGGCGGAGCTCAGGCGGTGTGACGGGGATAATCTTCATGATCATCCACTCGGGACGGTTGATCTCCTTGCTGCCACGGAAGGCCTCGACCACCTGCAGGCGCTTCAGGGCCTCGGTCTTACGCTGTTGGGCCGAGTCGGTGCTGGCACGGTCGCGCAGCTCGTAGGACAGAGCGTCGAGGTCGAGGCCGGCGAGCAGGTCGTAGATAGCCTCGGCACCCATCTTGGCAATGAACTTGTTGGGATCGGTGTCCTCAAGATACTCGTTGTCCTTGGGCAGGTTCTCGATGATCTCGATGTACTCTTCCTCTGTGAGCAAATCCATCTTGTGGGAACCGTTGATCTCTATGCCGTCCTGGTCTTTCTTGCCTTCCACCACACCGGGCTGGATGACAATATACTTCTCGTAATAGATGACGGCATCGAGCTTCTTGGTGGGCAGTCCCAACAGATAGCCCATCTTGTTGGGCAGGCTGCGGAAATACCAGATGTGGGCTACGGGCACCACCAGCTCGATGTGGCCGGTACGCTCGCGGCGGACCTTCTTCTCGGTGACCTCTACACCACAACGGTCGCAGACGATACCCTTATAGCGGATGCGCTTGTACTTACCGCAGGCACACTCGTAGTCCTTGGTAGGACCGAAGATGCGCTCACAGAACAGTCCGTCTCGCTCAGGCTTGTAGGTTCGGTAGTTGATGGTCTCGGGCTTGGTCACCTCGCCGAACGAACTCTCGAGGATTTCCTCGGGCGAAGCGAGCCCGATGGTAATCTTCGTAAAATTATTCTTGATCTTTGATTCTTTCTTGAAAGCCATATCTCGTAATTATCAATTGTCTTTTTTTCAATTATCAACTCGCTTAGTCCAGCTTCACACTAAGACCAAGTCCACGGAGCTCGTGTAGCAGCACGTTGAGCGACTCGGGAATACCCGGTGTGGGCATGGGCTCGCCCTTGACGATTGCCTCGTAGGCCTTTGAGCGGCCTACCACATCATCGGACTTGATGGTCAGGATCTCCTGCAGCACATGGCTGGCGCCGAATGCCTCAAGGGCCCACACCTCCATCTCTCCGAAACGCTGGCCACCGAACTGAGCCTTACCGCCGAGCGGCTGCTGGGTAATGAGACTGTACGGACCGATGGAACGAGCGTGCATCTTATCCTCAACCATGTGGCCGAGCTTCAGGAAGTAGGTGATACCCACCGTAGCAGGCTGGTCGAAGCGCTCACCGGTCTCACCGTCGTAGAGGTAGGTAGAGCAGAGACGCGGCAGACCTGCCTTGTCGGTCCACTCGGAGAGGTCTTCGAGTTTGGCTCCATCAAAGATAGGTGTTGCAAACTTAACGCCAAGACGCTTACCGGCAGCACCGAGGATAGCCTCGAAAATCTGTCCCAAGTTCATACGTGAAGGCACACCCAGCGGGTTGAGCACGAGGTCGACGGGACGGCCATCCTGAAGGAACGGCATGTCTTCCTGGCGTACCACCTTCGAGACAATACCCTTGTTACCGTGACGACCAGCGAGCTTGTCGCCCACGCCAATCTTACGCTTCTTGGCTACATATACCTTTGCCATCTGCAGAATGCCTGAGGGCAGCTCGTCGCCGATGGTGATGGCGAACTTGCGGCGCTTCAGCTCTGCATCCAGCAGCTTGTACTTCTTGATGTAGTTCATGATGAGTTTCTGAATCAACTCGTTGGTTGCCTCATCATTGGTCCAGTTGTTGCTCTGGATGCCATCGTACTCCATGTTGGGGTTCTTCAGGGCTGCGGCGGTGAACTTGCTGCCCTTGGTGATTACCTCGGCACCGGTGTAGTCTTTCACTCCCTGCGAGGTCTTGCCCTTGGTGAGAACGAGCAGCTTGTCGACCAGGATATCCTTCAGGTCGTTATTCTTGGCCTCATACTCCTCGTCGATCTTGGCCAGGATGATCTTGTCCTGCTTCTTGCTCTCACGGGTCTTGACGGCACGCGAGAAGAGCTTCTTATCGATGACGACACCCGTGAGCGACGGGTTGGCCTTGAGCGAAGAGTCTTTCACATCGCCGGCCTTGTCGCCGAAGATGGCACGCAGCAGTTTCTCCTCGGGTGAGGGATCGCTCTCGCCCTTCGGCGAAATCTTACCGATGAGGATATCGCCGGGCTCCACACGGGCACCGACACGGATGATACCGTTGTCGTCGAGGTCCTTGGTGGCCTCCTCGCTGACGTTGGGAATATCGGCAGTGAACTCCTCCATACCGCGCTTGGTCTCGCGCACGTCAAGAGAGTACTCATCGACATGCACTGAGGTGAGCACGTCCTCGCGGACAATGCGCTCGTTGAGCACAATGGCATCCTCGTAGTTGTAACCCTTCCAAGGCATGTAAGCCACGAGCAGGTTGCGACCCAGTGCCAGCTCACCGTTCTCGGTGGCATAACCTTCGGTGAGGATATCGCCTTTCTTCACACGCTGACCTTTGTCGCAGATAGGACGCAGATCGATGGTCATATTCTGGTTGGTACGACGGAACTTAGGAATGCGATACTCTTTCAGGGCGGGCTCGAAGCTGACGAACTCCTCGTCTTCGGTGCGGTCATAGAGAATACGGATGGTGGTGGCGTCGACATACTCAATGACACCGTCGCCCTCGGCAGTAATCATGGTGCGAGAGTCAACACACACCTGCTTCTCAATACCGGTACCCACGATAGGAGCCTCGTTATGGAGCAGAGGCACAGCCTGGCGCATCATGTTCGAACCCATCAGGGCACGGTGGGCATCGTCGTGCTCAAGGAAAGGAATCAGACCAGCTGCGATAGAGGCGATCTGCTGTGGAGCAACGTCCATCAGGTCGACATCCGAAGGAGGCACAACGGGGAAGTCGGCATCCTTACGGCACTTCACCACGTCGCGGATGAAGGTACCATCGTCGTTCAGCGGTGCATTGCCCTGACCGATGATATGGCTTTCCTCCTCCTCGGCGGTGAGATAGACCACATCCTCGTTCTTCAGGTCGACGACACCATTCTCCACTTTACGGTACGGTGTCTCGATGAAGCCGAGCTCATTGATCTTGGCATACACACACAACGACGAGATCAGACCGATGTTCGGGCCTTCAGGGCTCTCGATAGGACACAGACGGCCATAGTGTGTGTAGTGCACGTCACGTACCTCGAATCCGGCACGCTCACGCGACAGACCACCAGGACCCAGAGCCGAGAGACGACGCTTGTGAGTGACCTCAGCCAGCGGGTTGGTCTGATCCATGAACTGAGAGAGCGGGTTGGTTCCGAAGAACGAGTTGATGACGCTCGAGATGGTCTTGGCGTTGATCAGGTCGGTCGGGGTGAACACCTCATTGTCGCGGACGTTCATTCGCTCGCGGATGGTGCGGCTCATACGGGCCAGTCCGATAGAGAACTGATTGCTCAGCTGCTCGCCCACGGTGCGCACACGACGGTTCGACAGGTGGTCGATGTCGTCGACGGTTGCATTCGAGTTTACCAGCTGAATGAGATATTTGATAATCTCTATAATGTCTTCCTTGGTCAGAATACGAACATCCATATCGGTGTTCAGACCAAGTTTCTTGTTAATACGGTAACGACCTACATCACCCAGGTCATAACGCTTGTCGGAGAAAAAGAGGTTCTGAATGACCTCGCGTGCACTGGCATCATCGGCAGGATCGGCATTGCGCAGCTGACGATAGATATAGAGCACAGCCTCCTTCTCGGAATTACTGGGGTCTTTCTGCAGGGTGTTGAAGATGATGGCATACTTGTTGGCTGCCTCTGCATCTTTATGAAGAAGAATGGTAGAAGCGCCACTGTCGAGGATATCCTCCACATTATCGGCTGTAATCTCGGTCTCACGGTCCATGATGACCTCGTTACGCTCGATGGAAACCACCTCACCGGTGTCCTCATCAACGAAGTCCTCATTCCAGCTCTTCAGCACACGGGCTGCCAGACGCTTGCCGATAGCCTCCTTCATGTTCTTCTTGTTCACCTTCACTTCCTCGCAAAGGTCGAAGATCTGAAGAATCTCCTTATCGCTCTCGAAACCGATGGCGCGCAGCAGAGTGGTCACGGGCAGCTTCTTCTTACGGTCGATGTAGGCATACATCACATTATTGATGTCGGTGGCAAACTCAATCCATGAGCCCTTGAACGGAATGATACGTGCACTGTAAAGCACTGTACCATTGGCATGAACGCCCTGTCCGAAGAACACACCGGGAGAGCGGTGCAACTGTGATACGACAACACGCTCGGCTCCGTTGATAACGAAGGTACCGTTCTGCGTCATGTAAGGAATAGTGCCCAGAAACACATCCTGAATGAACGTACCGAAATCCTCGTGGTCAGGGTCAGTACAATACAGTTTCATCTTGGCCTTCAAAGGCACACTATAAGTGAGACCGCGCTCAAGACACTCGTCGATGGTGTAGCGGGGCGGGTCGATATAGTAATCCAGGAACTCAAGAACGAAATTATTACGAGTGTCGGTGATAGGGAAGTTCTCGGCGAACACCTTATACAAACCGTCATTCTTGCGTTCCTCAGGCGGAGTATCCAACTGTAGGAAGTCTCTGAAAGACTTTAACTGCACATCGAGGAAATCCGGATAGGGCATCGGATTCTTCACACTGGCAAAGTTTACTCTGTTATCAACAATTTTTGAAGCCATTCTTCTTTGTTTTGAATAATTAAATACAGGTCCTTATAAGTCCTATATGTCCCCATAGGACCTATAGGTGCATCATTAGACACAAAAAGGCTAGGACTCCCCTACCTAGGAAATCCTAACCTCGTGTGATATTCTAATCAATGATTATTTGAGCTCGATCTCGGCACCAGCAGCCTCGATGGCCTTCTTCAGGTTCTCAGCCTCGTCCTTAGACAGACCTTCCTTGATGGTAGCAGGAGCACCGTCTACGAGATCCTTAGCCTCTTTCAGACCAAGACCGCAAGCCTCTTTCACAGCCTTTACAACCTGGAGCTTAGCAGCACCAACTGACTTCAGGACAACATCGAACGATGTCTTCTCCTCAGCTGCGGGAGCATCAGCTGCACCAGGAGCAGCAGCAACAGCAACAGCTGCAGCAGCAGGCTCAATTCCATACTCGTCCTTCAGGACTGTTGCCAACTCATTTACTTCTTTCACTGTAAGGTTTACCAACTCTTCAGCAATAGCTTTAATATCTGCCATTTTTATTCTAAATTTTTAATTGTTTTTAATGTTAATGTATTACTTCTTCGCTTAATTGTTACGCTCAGCGATAGCGTCAAGCAGACCATGAATCTTGCCACCGGCGTTGAGGCCAGAAACAACATTCTTGATGGGAGACTGCAGCAATGCAACAACATCTGCGATAAGCTCGTTCTTGCTCTTGATAGCCACAAGCTCATCAAGACGGTCGGCACCCACGAAAATGCTCTCCTCGGCATAGGCAGCCTTCAGGGCGGGGATACCTTCCTTCTTATACTCCTGGAGCAACTTGGCAGGTACGTTGGCTGTGTTGCAGAACATCACGGCTGTGTTACCTTTCAAGCAACCATATAATGGTTCATAGTCAATGTCCGATGCTTCGAAAGCCTTGTGCAGAAGTTTGTTCTTCACAACAACCATCTGAATCTCGTTCTTAAAGCACTTGCGGCGGAGATTAGAGGTTGCCTCTGCATTCAGACCGGTAACGTCTACCAGATAGAAATGAGGAAACTCCTTCAGCTTCTCACCAAGTTCGACAATGATAGTATCTTTTACTTCCTTTTTCATTTGTTTACACGTCTTTTAGAGTTAGTCAACTGTCTTCGGATCAACCTTGATACCCTTACTCATAGTGCTGGAAATAAAGATACTCTTCATGTATGTACCCTTAGCGGCAGCGGGCTTCAGTTTGACAACGGTAGCGATGAATTCCTTAGCGTTTCCGTAGAGCTGCTCAGGAGTCATACTCACTTTACCAATAGAGGTATGAATGATACCGGTCTTGTCGACCTTAAAGTCAATCTTACCTTGCTTCACTTCCTTCACTGCCTTAGCAACGTCCATAGTTACAGTACCGCTCTTGGGGTTAGGCATCAAACCACGGGGACCGAGGATACGGCCGAGAGGTCCGATCTTACCCATGCAAGAGGGCATGGTGATAATGACATCAATATCTGTCCAACCACCTTTGATCTTCTCGATATACTCTTCGAGACCAACATAATCAGCGCCGGCTTCTTTTGCAGCGGCTTCCTGATCAGGTGTACAAAGCGCAAGCACACGGGTGACCTTACCAGTTCCGTTCGGCAGCGACACAACGCCACGAACCATCTGGTTGGCTTTACGCGGGTCAACGCCTAAGCGTACGTCAATATCCACAGAAGCATCGAACTTGGTAGTAGTAATTTCCTTTACCAACTCAACGGCTTCTTGTAAAGAGTATGCTTTCCCTACTTCAACCTTATCAGCGACTGATTTCTGATTCTTTGTCAGTTTACTCATGTTCTTAATTGAAGTTTATGATTTATTTACCAGGGAAGTCCCCTTTAACAGTGATACCCATACTTCTAGCTGTACCAGCAATCAACTTCATTGCAGACTCAACGGTGAAGCAGTTCAAGTCGGACATTTTGTCCTCGGCGATTGCGCGCACCTGATCCCATGTCACAGAAGCCACCTTTTTGCGGTTGGGCTCGGCAGAGCCGCTCTTCACCTTGGCAGCCTCTAACAGCTGTACTGCTGCGGGAGGAGTCTTAATGACGAAGCTGAATGACTTATCGGTGTAGTAAGTGATAACAACAGGAAGAATCTTTCCTGCTTTATCCTGGGTTCTGGCGTTGAACTCTTTGCAGAATCCCATAATGTTGATACCCTTAGAACCCAGAGCAGGTCCCACGGGGGGAGAGGGATTCGCAGCGCCACCTTTAATCTGTAATTTGATTAATCCAGCAACTTCTTTAGCCATTTTTCTGTTTGTTATTAAATGATGATTATAAAAGAATCAGTATGCCCGTAACAACATACTATTCTTTTGCGACTTGCATAAAACCTAACTCTAACGGAGTCTTACGTCCGAAGATTTTGACCATCACCTTCAGTTTGTGTTTCTCGGCGTTGACTTCTTCAATCACACCACTGAAACCACTGAATGGACCGTCCGTCACCTTCACCGTCTCATCGACCAAGAATGGGATCTGTACATCCTCTTCCAACTCGGTCTCTTCGGTAGTGCCAAGGATACGGTTCACGTCAGACTGTCTGACAGGAGTCGGTTTGTCCAATCCGCCAAGGAAGCCTAAAACATTGGGCATGAAACGCAACGTGTGAGCCACGTCGCCAACCAGCTCTGCCTCAACAAGCACGTAACCGGGAAGAGCAATCTTCTCTTTCACCACGCGCTTTCCATTACGCAGTGTAGCATGTTTCTCCATAGGTATCAACACCTGAGAAACATACTGCTGGAGCAACGGGTTGTGCTTGATCTCAGCCTCGATGTATTCTTTCACCTTAGCCTCTTTACCACTCACAGCACGAAGCACATACCATTTCTTACCTGTTTCAGCCATTTTTCCTTAAACGAATTAACCTGGATAAACCATCGTCATGATCCATCTGAACAACGAATCCATCGCGAACACCACAACTGCGATGACTAGGGAAGCAGATAATACAACCATCGCAGTGTGAGTAAGTTGTTGACGTGTTGGCCAAGTAGTTTTATGCGCAAGTTCGTCGTAACAAGCCTTGCAATAATTAACTATTTTCTTGTACATATTATCTTTCTATTTAGCACGGGAAGGAGGACTCGAACCCACGACCCTCGGTTTTGGAGACCGATGCTCTACCAACTGAGCTATTCCCGTAAGTAAGCCCCCGCCCGATGTGCGGGGGCTTTGTATTGTTTTGAGATTCTGAGTAACCGGAGTCTTCTGAACAATCAGAGCAGTCGGAATACTCAGGGGACACTGATTAGTCCTCGTAAACCTCTGTGATCTGACCAGAACCTACTGTGCGACCGCCCTCACGGATAGCGAAGCGCAGACCTGGGTTCAGAGCAACAGCGTAAATCAGCTCAACAGTGATCTCTACGTTATCACCAGGCATTACCATTTCAACACCCTCGGGGAGAGAAATCTCACCTGTGCAGTCCATGGTGCGGAGATAGAACTGAGGACGATACTTGTTTCCGAATGGAGTGTGACGTCCGCCCTCTTCCTTCTTCAGCACATAGATAGAAGCCTTGAAGCGCTTGAAGGGCTTGATCTGACCCGGATGGCAGAGCACCATACCACGCTTGATCTCGTTCTTGTCGATACCGCGGAGCAGCAGACC
>DEFO01000052.1:0-268 GCA_002350805.1 Prevotella sp. UBA2850 | reverse complement strand
GTACCACGACCTGTGATTGAGAACACGTCCTCAACAGGCATCAGGAAGGGTTTGTCGGTAGCGCGTGGGGGCTCCTGAATCCACTCGTCGCAAGTGTTCATCAGCTCCATCACCTTGTCTTCCCACTTCTCAACGCCGTTCAGGGCACCAAGAGCAGAACCACGGATAATAGGAGTATTATCCTCGAACTCATACTGAGCAAGAATCTCCTGAACCTCCATCTCAACGAGCTCCAACATCTCCTCATCGTCAACCATGTCGCACTTGT
>DEFO01000017.1 GCA_002350805.1 Prevotella sp. UBA2850 | reverse complement strand
CTGCTTTTCTTGTCCCTTTTCCCGGGTTTGTGGACGGTTTGCCGATGTCAGCTCAGATTCGAGCCCACATACCCCTAAGTCTGCTCAAATATGCCTCCGGTGGCTTAACCGGCTCAAAACTGAGCCCGTCGCTTTCCCCGCGCGCACAACGATGCCGTCTGGAAAACTCTGAACACCCTCTGAGTTTCCCGAGTGCTGCTCGGCGCATTTAGAGTTGAGAACTGAGAGCGGAGAACTGAGAGGTATGATTACCTTTGCTATTGTCCAAACTCCTAACTCCTAACTCCCAAACTCCTAAACTCCCTTCATCTGTTTTGTCAAGAAAAATGAAAACTTTTTTGCGACCCCCGAAATAATGCGGAAAACACTTGCATAACACTGGAAAAATGAGTAACTTTGTAGTAGGAAAAGACCCCTCCTAACCTCCCCTAAGGGGAGGGACAAATTACCCCCTGAAGCTCAAAATTGAAGAACAAACTGGCATCGCAAGAGACGGAGTATTGTCCAAACTCCTAAACTCCCAAACTCCTATAGGGGTTCCCAACTCCTACACTCCCGCTTTGGTTCAAACCACCGCGCAGACGATGAACCAAAGTATGGGCACGAACAGGGCAGGCAGCAAGTTGAGCACCTTGCAGTCTTTCAGGTTGAGCAGCGACAGACCTGAACCGGTGATCATCAGTCCGCCCACGATGAGCAGCTCGGCCATGAGTGCCTCGCTGAGCGCCGTGCTCGACAGTTGTGCCACGAGGTAGAACATGCCTTGCCAGCAGAACAGGACGGGCGCCGCCAGAATCATGCCCATGCCGTAGGTGGAGGCGAAGATGGTGGACGAGACGAAGTCGAGCGTGGCATTGGTGAAGAGAAAGGTGTGGTCGCCCTTGAGCGCGCTGATGACAGGACCGAGCATCGACAGCGGTCCGATGCAATAGAGCAGGATGGCGGTGGCCAGTCCGTCGGCCAGCGAGCCTCGTCGCCCGTTGACTTGCCCGTTGCTATGTTGTTCGTTGGCTCGCCCGTTGACTTGTTCTCCGTTGTCGGCATCGCCTGGCTCGCCGTCAGCTGCCCGTTGCTTGCGGTCGACGAGCCGGTGGAAGCGGCCGTCGATGTCGAGGCGCGTGCCGATGACTCCGCCCACGGCCAGGGCGACGATGAAGAGCACGGGATACTGGCTCTTGGGGAAGTGGGTGATGGTGGCGTTCAGGCCGATGGCCAGCGAGGCCAGTCCCAGTGCGTCGTAAAGGGTGGTCTTGTATTTCTGCTTGATGCCCCTGTGGAGCATGGAGCCTGCGATGGTGCCTACGATGATAGCTGTTGTGTTGACAATGGTTCCAATCATAATTTCCGACTTAATTCGTGCAAAATTAATATTTTTCCGCTGATTATGGGCAGATTGTGGAAGAAAAATAGTAATTTTGCAACCCAAATCACAGAACAGAAAGAAAAAACAGAACAATGGGAAAAGTAATATTGACAGGCGACCGTCCTACCGGTAAGTTGCATCTGGGTCACTATATTGGTTCGTTGCGCCGTCGTGTGGAGCTGCAGGAAGCAGGCGACTACGACCGTATGTTTGTGTTTATGGCCGATGTGCAGGCATTGACCGACAATGCCGAGAATCCTGAGAAAATCAGGCAGAACATAGTGAATGTGGCGCTCGACTATCTGGCTGCCGGCCTGAATCCCGAGAAGTGCGTGCTCTTCATCCAGAGCATGATTCCCGAGCTGGCCGAGCTGACCACCTATCTGATGAACCTCATCAGCGTGAGCCGTGTGCAGCGTAACCCGACGGTGAAGACCGAGATCAAGATGCGCAACTTCGAGGCCAACATACCGCTGGGCTTCTTCTGCTATCCCGTGAGCCAGGCTGCCGACATCACGCTGTTCAAGGCCACCACGGTGCCTGCCGGCGAGGACCAGGAGCCGATGCTCGAGGTGACGCGCGAGCTGGTGCGCCGTTTCAACAACACCTATGCCGAGGTGCTGGTAGAGCCGTTCATCATGCTGCCCGAGAACCAGACCGCCCGTCGTCTGCCGGGTACCGACGGCAAGGAGAAGATGTCGAAGAGCCTGGGCAACTGCATCTATCTGAGCGACTCGGCCGACGAGGTGTGGCAGAAGGTGCGCTCGATGTATACCGACCCCACGCATGTCAACCTGAACGACCCCGGCCATGTGGAGGGCAACGCCGTGTTCACCTATCTCGATGCCTTTGCCACCGATGCCGACTTTGCCACGTTCTGGCCCGAGTACCAGAATCTTGACGAGCTGAAGGAGCACTATCAGCGTGGCGGACTGGGCGACATGAAGTGCAAGAAATTCCTCAATCAGGTCATCAACCAGTTCCTCGAGCCCATGCGCGTGCGCCGTCATGAGTTCGAGCAGGACATTCCCGAGATTTACAACATTCTGCGCAAAGGCACCGAGCAGGCTCGCGAGGTGGCCGCACAGACCATGAGCGAGGTGCGCCACGCCATGCGCATCGACTACTTCGACGATGCTGAGCTCATTCGCCAGCAGGCCGAGTACTTCAGGAATAAGTAATCTGATAGAACGGATATTTCACGTATAGAGACCATTCTCAGGCCGATAGGAAAAGCTTTTTTCTATTCAACCGGGAATGGTCTCTATGTTTGTTTTTGCGCGAAACGTCTCTTGCTTAGAGCTCAAACTGGTAGCCCAGGGTGAAGGTAACCACGCTGCTGTGCATATTCTTTTCCACTTTCGACAGGTTGGCCAGTCCCAGATGGTAGCGCAGGTCGAGCACAAAGTGCATATACTCGTAGGAGGCGCCCATGGGGATGGACAGGTCGAAGCGGCGATAGATGTCGGTGTTCTTCGCTGACTGTCTTTTCGTGGTCTTCACCACATAGTTGTTGTCGCTGTCGATGATGCCATCGGTCATCACGCTCTGCGCCTTCGAATGGAGCAGGTAGCCCATCTCGACGCCCGCCTTGAGCGCCAGTCCGTCGGCCACATAGAGATTGAGCATCACCGGCACCTGCAGATAGTGCATGGTGACCTTGCTGTCCTCGCAGTTCCAGAAGGTCTTCGCGTTCTTGTCGTCCACTCCGTAGTCGGGGTATTTGTATCCTTGGTTGGTGTACATCACGCCTGCCGACACGCTGAGAGGCGCGCTGATGAAGCGCTCAGCCTCGACGCCGACGGTGAGCCCGGCCTTCGCCTTCGAGTCCAGCTCTTTGCTGTCCATGTTGTAGTAGATGTTGTTGTTGGTCAGGTTGGTGATGGCGAAGCCGATGCGCGGATAGACGAACATGTCGCCGGCCTGGTATTGGGCGTGGGCTGTGAGCGAGGCTGCCAGCAGAAGGATGGATGTGAGGAAATGTCTCATGTTTGTATCGGTGCTTTTTTGTTTTTAACGTGCCGTCGCCCGATTTATTGTTTCAGCACGCTGTATAATTCGGCCTTGCGCTCCAGTTTCATGGGATAGGCGCGCGAGCTGCTGGGCATGCGGTAGAGGCGCATGGCGCGTCCCTCGAAGGTGAACTCTACGTAGCCGCCCACCTTGGGCTGGCTCTCGATATGGAACAGCGTGGTCAGCAGGTCGGTGGCTTTCTGTCCGGTGGTCACCACGGCCGTGCATTCAGGCAGCTGGCGCAGCAGGGCGGCCACGTCGGTCTGCTCGACCACCAGCAGGTCTTTGTCGCTGGCGGTGTTGGTGGTGCGGACCACGGCCGTGGCGGTGTCGAAGAGCGCAATGCCCTCGTGCTCTAGAAACTGGATGATCTGTTCGCGGCGGAAGCATTTGTGTTGCTCGTCGACGAAATGCTGCTTGTCGCCGAAGCACACCAGTCCCCAGATGCGCCACATGTCGTTGATGAAGTTAGGATAGAAGAAGTCCATGCACCATCGTTTGCGGGCGGGAGGAAAACTGCCCAGCATCAGCATGCGGGCATGGGGAGGCAGGAAAGGCTGCAGCGGATGGCGCTCTACAGGGTCGTGGGTCATGGGTTGAATCATGTTGTTTTCTGCGTGCAAAAATACACATTTTCCGCCAAATAGAAGGTCTGCTTCCAACATTTTTCGGGCAAATAGACGGGTGTTTTCTGAAATTTTCCGACAAATAGATGGTCGGTTTCCAATATTTTCCGTATATTTGCCTCTGAAATCTTTTTAACCTTTATAGCTGCTATGATGTCGTTATCTGTTTTTCTGGTCAGTATGTTTACGATGGTCGAGTTGAACTGCGAGAACCTGTTCGACTACCGGCACGACTCGCTGAAAAACGACTATGAGTATCTGCCCGGTGCCACTCGCCATTGGAACCAGGGCAGGTATTGGACGAAACTGAACAATATCGGGCGCACCATCATTGCCTGCGGCCGGCAGGAGAATGGCTGGCAGGTGCCCGACCTGGTGGCGCTCTGCGAGGTGGAGAACGACTCGGTGCTGACCGACCTGACGCGCCGCTCGCTGTTGCGCAATGCCCGCTACGACTATCTGGTCACCCGTTCGCCCGACCTGCGCGGCATCGATGTGGCCCTGCTCTATTCGCCTTATTCGTTTGCCCTGCTCCGTCACTACTCGCTGGGCATTGAGCCCTATGGCAACCGCCGGCCTACACGCGACATTCTCTATGCATCGGGGGTGGTGGCCTCGGGCGACACCCTGCATGTGTTTGTCGTTCATGCGCCCAGCCGCTATGGTGGCGAGCGGGCTTCCAGGCCTTACCGTCTGAGGGTGGCCGACCGGTTGTGCGCTGCCGTCGACTCCATCCGTCGGCTGTCGCCCCATGCCAATATCGTGATGGCTGGCGACTTCAACGACTATACCTCCGATGCCGCCATCCAGCGCATTGAGAGCCATCAGATGACCGATGTCTCACGTGGGGCAAAGGGCACGCACGGAGCCCGTGGCACCTATCGTTATAAGGGAGAGTGGGGGAGCATCGACCATATTCTGGCCAGTCAGCCGTTGGCGGCCATGCTGGTGGACTGCCGTATCAACGACGAGTCCTTCCTGCTAGAAGCCGACGAGCGATATGGCGGCGTACAGCCCAAGCGCAACTACAAGGGTCTCAAATATCATCACGGCTATAGCGACCATCTGCCGCTCGTGGCGCGTTTCAGGCTGGATGTCTATCAGAAGTCAACTATCCCATATTAGAAGTCAGCTATTCCCATATTAGAAGTCTGCTATCCCATATTATAAGTATGTACGCTGGAGCCTTGGGCTGCTGGCAGGTAGTTGATGCCCCACCAACACTATTTTTTATAAATAATTGAATAACAGAAAGATACGCCATTTTAACATTTTTGAGATTAAATTTTTGTACCTGTTTTGTACCTAGGTTTTTGACGTTAAAAAGCTGCCCCCATCCATCACAGACGAAGGCAGCCGGCAAAACTTTGTATTAGAACGCTGCAAAGGTACGAAAAATATTCCAAATAACCTAATATTATGTAGTTGCCAGCGCCGTGAGTCGTTCTGAATAGTCGTTGAGAATATCAATGACATCCAGGACATCCTGCAAACATAGTCCGCCCGCCCCCAGATCCCTTGCAACAGATATAACCGTCCTGATTGCTCCGTTGATGTCCGATAATGTACTCATATATATGTCCGCTTCCGGGTCTCTCAGGTCAGCCACAAGGTTTGCCGCCTGTTTGCATAGTAATACTTGTTTCATGTTCTTATCCTTTATTGATTAATGATGCTGCAAAGATAGCACACTTGTAGCTTTCCGCAAAATGGCCTTTAACAATTCGATTCCCCCATGGAATCGAACTGCCTACCCGAAGCAACTGATTTTACGAACATTGAAAAATGCGTCCCCAAAAAGGTATCATATTGGTATCAAAAAGATTAACATTTTTAACCTTTGGAAACAGGCCGGAAAAAAGAAAAAAAATTTTGGGAGAGAATGAAAGCAGGGTATATATTATATATTTGGGGGGGTGGGGGTGTCTCTCGTGATGCGGCAGTCCCGGACAAAGAAGGGAGAGAAGATGCGCTGAAAGATGCACGTTTGTAAACATCTGTTACTTGGCCATTTCTGCTATCTTTATTAACATTTCATTTGCTTATGCCTGTGATTTTAAAGGTTTATTTACAGTTTGTTCGATATTTCAGCCGAATTTAAGATAAGTTTGTATTTATCATAATAACTATTATTGAAATATATTTTTATCTAGCTTGTACTCAGCTAGTTACAAGTTTGCAAGGTGTGTTAAATGCTTAAATATGCTATAATATTGGAAACAGAAATTAACAACTAGTGTTAATTGTAAATATTTTATACTTTTGCCTCAGGCTTTCTCGGCTTGTGTCTGCTGCAAAGATATAAATAAAATCTGAAAATGCGCTCAGAACGGCCAAATTTTTTATGCTGATAAGTTATGCCTTTTTGTTGGGATAGGCCAGCAGAACGAAAAAGAAGGAGCGCGAAACAAACAGACTTGTAACACGCTCCCACAAAAAAGAGAGAGAAAACCAACTGAATTATATATTAGTGGATGAAATAACTCCGTCAGACAGGAGAGTGAACATTTTTTCCGTGCTGATGCTCATATCAGTAGCTTTGCCGAAGTTGCTGACCGCCTCGCCATTTAGAATGATGTCGCGGGAGTCCATCAACTCTTTGATTAAGTTACCGTCAGGAGTTGTGATACCTAGCTTTGCGGCAGCATCTTTCAACGAGTCCCACGCTGCAACAAAAGAGAGAAGGTGAGAGTAATACGTGCGTATATTCTCAGGGATAACAACCGTTGAGGCTGCTTTGACGTATTCTTGATACTCTTGCTCATTGTACTCGACACAATAATCACCCGTCGCGCCTGATGTCTCTTTGATGGTTACAGGAACGGGACAGGCCTTGGCGGCCTTCTGCAATGCCTCCGCCAATGGCACAAGCTCTCTTTCCATGCTAGAAAACTGCTCGTCTGCCTGATGCCTCAATGCCTTAGGCACAAACTTCATATTAGCGAAGTATGCGGCCTTGTCTGCTGCCAGCTGCTGCCGTACCTTCTCAGGGGTGGTGGCCTCGATGTCTTGCACGGTCTCTATCTTCGCGCCAGCTGCCCTGATGTCAGCGATAGCAAAATGAAGGTCGGATAGAGCCTCATTAAGTGTGGTAGTTATTTTCTGCTCCTTTGCCTGTGAATAAATCGACTCTGGCATTTCGGTTGTGTTTTTAATATTAGTCATTGTTCTGTTTTTTAAAGTTTGAAAAAGTATGATAGATTTCTGAGTAGGCTGCAAACTCTTGGTCGGCAATCACTCGCCCTGCTGCCTCTCTGTATGGTTGTAATATCTCACTAAAGGCATTTTCTGTGCGTTCTGAGACGCTTTCGTAATAATAGAGTATATCTGCATCGTGGCCGATAGATGCCAGCTCTCTCGCGAAAATAGCCATCTGTGAGCAAATCACTCTCGCCCCATATAGATAGCCTTCTCCGATGGTGGCAATAGTAGCACTCGAAACTCCTTTGCTAGACAAGCTGCAAACGTTCTCTATTAGTTGTTCTTTTAGCGCGTTTATAGCGGCCTCCCTAGTCGTTATAAGACTGGTTAGCGAGTCGAAAATATCTTGCTTGTCTGATGCCTCTTTCAGCTCGTCAAGCGCGTAAGTTGCCGCCTCAACTTGCGCGGTGAATAGTTTTAAATTAGTTGGTTGTATCTCCATAATTTTGTCGAAATTGGTTAATAAAAATATTCCTCGTCCCAAAAATACTGTATAAAATTTGTGCGGCCGTGTAGTAAAACGAGTTGTCCGTCTTTTCCTGTTGTGGTATGCTCGTCCCTAAATCTGTTTAGTGCCTTCTGAGAAGGAAAGCTAATAGTCAGGTGTTCCCGTGGGAAAGCTAGCACAAACTTTTGGTCGGCCGGGGGTGTTGTTGTTTTTGTCTCCATGTCTTTAATAGTTAATAGTCAAACGACAATTCCTGTTCCTTTGGTGGTGTGGGTTGGCGCGGAAGGTGGCAAAGGTCGCTGCCCGTAACCGTCGCGCAGATCTGCGCGCAATATCCTCTAATGATGCCTGTCTTCGCATATAAAACACGGCATATCAACGAAGGGCAGTCCATGCACCTGAATAGGGGGTTAGTTACTTGGGATTTCATTCGACTATTATATTTTAGTTTCGTTCTGAACTTCTAAAAATAGTTTCATTAACTCGCAACTCCGGCAAAGCGAAAGCCATCTGAGGACATAAGTACGATGCGTATCATTTGTGCGCTCCTGTGGACGGTCTAAACCTTGAATTTTAGCGAGCGTGGTGAGGCCGTTAATCGCGTCCCTCCCTGTGGTTTGCCTGGTTGCCGTTATGAGCTGCTCTATTATCCCTTCCCGGCTGGTGAGGTCGGCTGCTGCTCCATCAACGTGCACGGTGGCCGTGCCTCGCCTGACGCTAGCCATAAATTCTTTGTTGGCCGGGGTATTGAGCCAGCGTGAAAGCATCACTCCTACACTTGCTTTATTTGTTGTTGTAACCGTGTGCGCCATCCTGTAGGCAGTCTCGGCCACATCTCGCCCCAAAACGGCAATAGCCGCCAGCGCGATTTTGTCATTTAGCGAAATATCTCTTTTCCCTTCCATGAATTAACTTGTTTTTGACATTGAGTGTTAATAAAACGCTTAAAATGCTGCGCCATCCGCGGCCTTCTGATATTCAGCTCTCGTGGCCTGTATCATAGCATCTGTGATGATGCCACTTTGATACAGTCCCCCCTCTCGAAAGTCATCATCCGTGCGTCCATCTGCCACCCATTTGTACACCATTTCTGCTAGTGTGATGCCCTTAGTTTGTTGCTGCTGGTCTTCCTCAGGGCGTACCCTCTGCCGCCTCCATGGGAGATACTTTTTACTAAACTGTTGCAAAATGTCCTGTATGTCGAAGGCAGAAAACGACTGCTTAAACTCGAGCAAATAATTCGCAAAATAAAGCATAGTGTCGTAAAGTGTGCAATAACCGCCATACTTTGCCACAAACATTTCAGCCGCTAAATTTGCCGCCTGTTCATTTATCTGCTCCCGTGCCGTACTCAGACCAAAGATTCCGACGATATGTCCTTTAACTATATTAGTTGCCGCTCCTAGGGTATCGTAGAGGCTATCGACTTGGCTCAACGTGATACAGGGGAACGCCAAACATTCGTTAGTATGCCTAATGGCATATTCCCACCGCCCCGGACAAAAGAAACTGTAAACTTTCTCAATCGAAGGGAAGGCTTTCATAAACTTTTCCGTTTCTGTCTGCTGCCTGACTGACAGACTCGGCCAGCTGCTTGATGTGCTGCTCCTGCGCCTCTCTGATGTTGTCCGCTGGAGAGCGTCTGAAATAGTTGTTGTCATTGTCGTTTTTTAGTTTAAAAAGTCCCGAATAATTATTGCTCATGCTTTGTTCTATTATTGCTCGCGCCCTCGTTGGGTCGCTGCCCGAAAGCGTCAGGAGCTTCGTATAACAAGCCTTTAGTCCTCGTGCCTTGTAAGCTTGGCCGCGCTCCTTCTTGTACTCCAGCCATTCTTTCATGATGGGCGCAAATGCCGGGGACACATAGTCTGGGAGAGCGTCAGACTTTCTTATATATTCTTTATTATTATTTAAAGAGTCATTATCATTATCATTATCATTATCGGTATGTTTCGTATTCGGTGGTATACGGTCGTATACGGTGGTATCTTTTTTCTGCTCCCACCTTCTCATGACGTTTTGGCGGTTCTTCTCGCAAGTATCCTTGTACCGTGCCATGTCTCTTTTCATCTCTGATATAGCGTGGCGAACTGTTAACCTCAGCTCTGGTCGCGGCTCGCTATCATTCCCATCGAAAGCGTATCTGCAAAGATGCCTGACAAATGCCCCGATTAAACCATCGTCCTCGTCTCTGATGGCATCCCACCAATTTCGGTGGAATATAAAATTATTCTTCATAGTTGGTCTCTCTTTCGTTATCCTGTTTTTTTACTGCGCTAAAAAACGTTGTATTTCGCGCTCATCGTAAACAACCCGTCGGCCAATCTTGGTGGCCTTTATTTCGCCACACTTCGTTTTCGCCCATAACGTGGGCATACTAATGCCAAGCATCTTGCACACTTCCTGCCGCGAGTATTGCTTCGGGAGTCGTTTTTTAGCGTGGTCGGCCTCTAAAGCCTTTGTGACCTCCTCGTTAATAACATCTCTTAGCCATTCCTGTATGAGTGGCAATGCCTCCTGAAAAAGAAAATTTAGTCTGTTCATATCTATTTTTTTATGATATGGCAAAGGTATGTAGTTCAAATATACCTTCATATAGGAAGTGAAATAAAAGTTGGGGAGGTGAGTTTTTTTCTTTGGGAGGTGAAAAAAGGAGGTGAATTAATGCCAAAAAAAAAACGCTCTCACAATTAGAGAGCGTTTAAAACTTCTATTCCCTGACCTTCGGAACGTACCGCCTGAAGGAGTCCCATTTCTTATCCGTTATCTTCGGGTGTTCCTTCGTTATCTCGTTGAATATCTTTCGTGCGACACCGTATTCCCTTTTTAGCCGCCCATCTGCCATATACCATCCTGTCTTTTTCCCCCATTTGCTAGCGTTTTTTTCTACGACACGGAAAAAACTCGCACAGTCAATTTCAGAACGGAACAAAGACACTATCTCTTGCGGCTTTTCGGCTGATACTGTATTGAAGTCCCCAGCCTCATACCCGTAGGCAGATAGCAACTCATTTAGTCTTTCTTGCCACTGGTATAGCATATCATCGCACATTACCCGGTAGTCTCTCCATTGCTCAAACGTCCACGTTTCCTTGCCTTTCTGTGCCTCGCCCAGCTCGCGCAAATCATTGCAAAACAATTTATCCAGCCATTTATACATCTGTTTGGCATTTCTGATTAACCAACACAGACTCCAGCATCTCACCTCTCTGCTGCTCCACTTCTCCAGCGTCTTTTTTGCGTTGGGTTGTTGCGACTCTCCGTACATTATATTAAAATCAAGCGCGGCCAGCATATCTGCGTATTTCTTCACGCTCCCGATGCTTTGCCCCCAGTCCCCTGAGACGGTCACAGTCGCGCTGCCTACCCTGCAAAGCACCTCAATATAATTAAAAGACTCGCCCATATCAAGCCTCCTTCCTGTTCATCTTTACTTCTTTGGCCTTTTGGGCTGAGCTGACCTTCTCGAAAATATCATCCGCCTGCTCACTTAGTCCCGTCTTAATGTACCGCTCCAAGTTGCTGAGGCTCTTGTGGCCGCTTATCGTCATTATCTCGCGCTCTGTCAGCAGGCCTTCCCTAGAAAGGTTGGTTATTGCGCTCCTTCTTGCTGTGTGGCTGGTTATAAGCTCATATTTATATTTAATGATGCCGCCTCGCCCGTCTCTCTTATAAACAGGGTCTCCGTCATGCTCCTTCGCGTATTCCTTCATCCGCTTATAGTCTGCTTTCTCGTTGTTTGTCATCTGCTCTCCCTGCATAGCCTTCAAGCATAGTTTTAAATATGTCTTTTCAGCGTCTTTCTCACGTCTTGTCATGGCCGTTTGGTATTCTGTCATGAGTGATGGGACGGTCTTTGCCAGCTCTCTCAAAATCTCTTTCAACAATAGGTTCACGCGTTGCAAAGGTACGTCAGGAGCCTGATAATTGTATTTTTCCAATATCTCATAACATCTTGCGTCCAAGATGGGAGCCTCAACAGAACTGCCCGTCTTTTTCTGTGTCAACCTGATAACGTTTGTCCCTCGGTCTGTCTTGCCAAAATTATACTTAGCAAAGCTGCTCGCGTCTGATATTCTTTGCCCTGAGAACACACACAAGAAGAAAAGGTCTCTCACTTTGTCACGCTGCCCCTCTAGTGGCATATTATATAGCGCGTCCAGCTCATCTTCATTTAAGTATATCTCCGTTTGCTTTTCATTCTTTTTCACCGTCTGCATCTGCCATGCCCTCAGGCTGACCGCGTTTTTGTTCAGTCCCTTCATAGCTGCATAGTTGCACAGTTTCTGCCCTGTGCCGAAGTGCTTGTTTACCGTTGTCGGCATGAGGCCTTTTCGCTCCATGAACAAACGAAAACGGGACACCCATTCGGGGGTTATATCCTCAAACGTCATGCCTTTACGCGAATATTCTTTCAGATATGCCAAGAACGTCCCCCAGTTTTTTATCGTTCCTACCGTGTACCGTCTGCCCGTCCGGGTGTCTTTGATTGTTCCGTCCGTGATGCCCTCGATGAACGACTCACAACAGGGTATTATCTCATGCAGCCTCCTGAGCTTTTCGGCCTTTTCACGCTCCCGTATATCTTCACGTGCCTTATATGCCTCAGCATTGGCCAGCCTGAACAAGGCATCCGTCAGGACGCTTTTATCTTCATTGCCCTTGATGTGTCCCTCATTGAATAACAGATTGATGGTTTGCTCTATCTTGTCTATCTGTGCTTTCAGCTCTGCTCCTGCACTCCCTGCCGTGGTGTAACTGTTCCAGTCAGAAGGCGAGCCGTTCACGTAGTATCTCAGCCACTCTTTCACGTTGACCGTTATACCCGTGTTTATGTTCCAATCGATTTTCATACTCGATTTCTGCACCCGTACATAAAGAGTCGCTTTCCCTTCTTTTTTGGTTGTCCTAATTCCGAATTTTGCCATTTCCTAAAATGTTATTTGTTAGTGTTTACAAAGGTACAATTTTTGTACCTATTTTGTACCTATGTTGTACCTATTTTGTACCTATTTTAGTTAATTTTAACAAAACTCCTTTAATCATGGCTTTTCGTAACTAGCTGATATTACATATTATATGTGTGAACTGAAATTTCTCTAGATGAAGGCAAATAATTGATGCCCCACCAACACATCTGCAACAGGATGAAGGCAACGATGAGCATCCAGAGGGCGTTTCTGGTCTTCGTGGGATAGCCCAGCCGGTAGTGGATATAGCCCAGATAGGCAAACCAGGTGATGGCCGCCCAGGTCTCTTTCGGGTCCCATGCCCAGTAGTGGCCCCATGCCTCTTTAGCCCACAAGGCTCCGAAGAGCATGCCCACGGTCATGAAGGCCAGTCCCACATAGACCAGGTTGTCGCAAATGTCCATCTCGGAGCGTTGTACGCGGAATGCTGCACCGGGGGCAATCTCCTCTGCGTTACGGGTGTTGCCGGCTGAGAGCCGTGCATTCTCCCTATTGTTTTTGATCAGCAGATAGAGCGCCATGACGGCAGCTGCGCCGAGCAGGGCATAGCAGAACATGTAGACGATGACGTGGGGGGCAAACCACGGACTCTGCAGGGCGGGCATGAGCGTCTTGTTGTGTATCTCTGGTTTGAAGAGGTTGACGCAGATGAACACGAAGGTCAGCAGGGTGCTGAACGAGAGTATCCATTTGTAGTGCCAACGGCTGTAGACGATGATGCCGGCCAGCGGGAGGAAGAACGAGTACCACAGGCGGGTCTCACCCATGGTGCGCAGGGGCGGCCGCTCGAGCGACAGCCACATGGCAAGGATGAACGCGAAGAAAACCACCAGGCCGACGACGGTGGCTGCATAGGCCGTGCGGCTCTTGTCGCGCCAGGCGGCGTAAGCACCGAGAGCCCAAAGCAGGACGGCGCTGAGGGCAAAATAGACAAAATGGCTCCAGGTCATGGCTGTTCCTCCTTTCTGCGTTGTGCAAGTATAAACATGAGAATGGCACCGAGCAGCATCATGTAGATGCCGGTGTAGACAAAGGGCAGCCACGGGTCGCTGACCAGCTCAAGAATGCTGATCTCGCTCCAGCGGCCCCGCTCCGTGTCGTAGTTCAACTGATAGATCTTCCAGCCGTCGATGCTGTAGGGCTTGTTCACCAGGATATCGGTCTCGATGTCCTTACCGCTCTTGGTGAGTATCTCCACGCGTGAGACGTAGCGCTGGGGCTCGCGAGGCATCATGGCCAGGCTCTGGCGGTCGTCCAGTTTCAGCATCTGATAGGGGAACATGTAACTGCCGCAGGTAATCCAGCCGCTCTGCTTCGTGCCGGTGTGATGGGCATCCGTTGCGAGAATCCTCTCTGCATCGATATTCACCGCCGTGACGGCACCCGTATGCATCCAAGGCTCGAAGTTGGTGGTGTCTTCCTTCATGACGGGTGTGGCCAGGTCTAAATGCTGGTTCAGCCGGATGCGCCAGTTGCCCAGCTGTCCCTCTGAGAAGGTGCTGTCGAGCAAGAGCGTCTCAGCCTGTTGTCCGCCGACAGGCTCACCGGTACTGTTGTCGATGAGTGTCAGCTTAGGAGGATATTCGTCGATGCGGAATTCTTTCAGTTGGATGGCAATGGGCAGCTCGTGCATCTCGCCACGGTCGTCGGTGGCGCGCCATTCGGGGCCTTCTTGGGTGACCATCATCTTCAGGCGTTGCATGTCGGCATTGCCCAGCGTGGCGGTGATGATGGTGATGAACAGTCCCAGGTGGTTGACGATGAACGGAAGGTCGCGGGTCCAGAACTGACGGCCTTTACGCAGGTGCAACAGACGATGGATGACCACCTCGCCGAGCAAGAGGGTCAGCCAGACATATATCAGCACGAACGGCCAGAAGGAGAGCATGCGCGTCAGGCCGACGGTATCGGCAAGGGAGGGCTCCGACAGCATGAGCGGTCCGGAGGGCAACTGCTTGGTGAGGCCCATGACCGCCGTCAGCACAACGGTGTAGATGAGGGCGGGCACAGCGGCCGTCGTGGTGGTCATGTAGCGGCAGGCATACACCCGTGGGCGCATGGCATAGGTCAGTATGATGATGGCGAGGAGCAGGGCCAATACGATGACGTTGACCGGATAGGCGAAGGACTGCCAGTCTATGGGGCCGATGCTCAGCTGAAGCATCAGGCCGGTGACAAGCAGTCCTGCTCCTATCACAAACCCCTCTCTCAGTCTCCAAGGTTTTGTCCACATAGATTTAGAGTGTGTTGGATGAAACGTAGTTTCTCAATTGGGTGATGATCATTTCTTACTAGAACTCATTCCGTCAGTCGCATAAAGAATCGCGGATGCTCGGAAAACGGCTCCATCTCATCCGCGATTCGTGGGTATGAAGAGTGATAGACTAAATCTCGATGAGCTTGCCATTCTTCTTGGCGTCCTCAATCCACTTGGGAACGATGGTCTCGAGGAACTTCTGCTTCTTGGCTTTCAGCGTGGGCATGTCGAGTCCGATGGCCATCTGAGCCTTGGCCTTTGTCGAATAGTCGGGCACGGGGATGTCGCCAGTATGTCCGTGGCGGGCTGCCACCTTGGCAATGAGGAGGCGGGCCTGCTGGGCATAGTCAACGGCATTGGCGAGCAGACGGGTCACCTCTTGCGGGGCATGGAAGGTGGCACCGTGGGAAGCGATGGCATAGTCCCAGCGCCACTGGCTCTTACGGAGCAGCGCCTGAATGGGCTTCATCTCGGCCTCGCTGGCACCCTTGTCGATGATGAACTTAGCCTCGAAGTGGGCACGGGCCAGCTCTTGCTCGGCGCGGTTGCGCACCTCGGTGCACTTCTCCTGACGCTCGTAGACGTTTTGGCGCAGCACCTCGGCATCCTGGCGGTGGCAGGTCTGGCAGGTGCGGTCGATATTGGCCAGCGGCGACATGATGTGGTGGTCGGTGAATTTCACACCACCCTCACTCTTGTAAGGCATGTGGCAGTCGGCACAGCTCACGCCGCGCTGGGCATGGATGCCCTGCTTGGCAATCTCATAGCCCGGGTGCTGAGCCTTCAGGATAGGCGTCTTCGACAGCGGGTGGATATAGTCGTAGAAACCAATCTCGTCGTACCATTTCTCAGCATCCTCGCAGGTAAGGCCGTAGTTCTGAGGGAAGTTCAGGTAGTCGGTCTCCTTGTCGAAGTAATACTCGGTGTGGCACTGTGCGCAGACCAGCGAGCGCATCTCCTGGTGGCCGGCTTTCTTCACGTCCTTGCCGGCGCGGGCCCATGCCTCGTAGAGGGCGGGGCGTGCAGGCTTGAGGTCCATGGTGCGGGCGTCGTGGCAGTCGGAGCATCCGATGGTGTTGTGGATCTCGTGTCCCAGCTCGCTCCAACGCTTGTGGTAGAACTCACCAGTGCCCAGCTCGCGCATCATGCGGGGCACATCGGGACCCTTACAAGTCCAGCAGGTGGCAGGCTGCATGTCCTTGTCGCCGTCGATGCCCGGATTGCCGGTACGCAGAATCTTGCGCATGTCGTCGAGGGCGTGCTTGTGGCCACGGGGTGTGTTATAGTGGCGCGAGAAAGCATAGCCAGCCCAGAGAACAACCATCTCGGGACGCTGCTCCAGCACGTCGACTTCCTGCGAGCTGTTGTACTTGCTGACAAACGAGGTGTCCTCGGTCATCGACCAAGTCTCGTACTCACGCGGATAGTCGGCCTTGAACTTTTCGTTTTGGGCGATAATAGAATCGGTAAACTGCGTGCGCTTGTTGTTGAACACACTTGCTACTTCTGCGCGGCGCTCCATCAGCGATGAGACGAGCAGACCCAGCAGAAAGACGACGACCATTGCTCCTCCGAACAATGTCCATCCTTGCCATTTCTTCAGTTGTTTTGCCATAATATATTTGTTTTTTTAATTTCCTTAATATATATGTTTTTAAAAATTCCTTCGGTTGTATGTCTTTTTCCTCAATATGCTGTGATTACTTGCTCATCAGGCGCTGCAGCCACTCGGGCACCGGACTGGGCGGCAGGGGAGTGACGCCCTCGGCATTGGGCGTAGACGAGAGCGAGTTCATGCCGCCGTGAGGCACATTGCGGTGGCAGTCCCAGCAGGCTTTTCCCTCGTCGCGCTTGGTCTTCATGTATCCCATGCGACCGGTCTTGACGAATTCCTGGTTGAGCTGTGTGTGGCAGCGGATGCAATTGTCCATGATGACCTGCGCACTCATGTCTTCGGCCATGATGGCCTGCCGCTCGGAATGCGTAACGAAGTAAGCCACATGCTTCATGCCGTCCATAGCCTTGAAACCATATTTCATGGCCAGGTTCTGGTGAGGCACGTGGCAGTCGTTGCAGGTGGCGTCGCGACCATGAGAGGAGTGCGACCATGAGGCATAGTAGGGAGTCATGATATGACAGTTCACGCAAGCTGACGGGTCGTCGGCAATGTAAGTATGCGCGCGCAGCAGATAAAGGAATAGGGCTCCCAGTCCTATCACGATACCGGCGCATACAATCAGAAAGACCTTCTGCTTGTACGAGAACATGTTTTTTATGTCTTGTAACGCTTTCATCTGTTTTGCTTTCGGTTTTTAGTTACCAGATTCTGTGTTTTTAATGCTTACGTTTGCAAAAATACCCATTAATGTGGATATTATAAGGTAACAAATGTTATCCGTTTGTATAATTAATGTTAAAACAGGGCTTTTATCTGTGTTTTTCCTTACATTTGCATGAAAAGTATATACCTATGGATATTGATACATTGAACGGACTGAAGAGGTGTCCGTTGTTTCAAGGCTTTACCGCTGAGGATATCATGAGTCTGATGCATGCCGTGAGATATCGTGTGGTGCGCTATGCCAAGGGCGAGATATTTGCCATAGCCGGCGACCCCTGCCTTCATATTGATATAGTGGTGAAAGGCGAGATGATAGCCAAAGTGGCCAGTCCCTTTGGCCATTCGGTGCGCATGAGCCTTCACCATTCGGGCAATATGCTGGCGCCAGCATTTCTCTATGCCAAGAACAATGTTTATCCGGTAACCGTTGAAGCCTCGACAGAGGCCTATGTGTTTCGTCTGATGCCCGATGACCTGGAGAATCTTTTCAGCGTGGAGCCTCGGTTGTACCTGAATTTTATCAAGGTGATTTCCAATATCGTCGCACATCTTACGAAGCGTGTGAGTATGCTGTCGATGAGTGTGAAAGAGCGGTTGTGTTTCTACTTGCAAGAGGAAATCGTGCGGCAGGGCACGACCGATTTGATGCTGACCCTCTCGCGACAGGAAATGGCTGAGAGCTTTGGCGTTCAGAAGTATTCCCTGCAGCGTTGTCTGAACGAGCTGAAGCAAGAGGGCATCATCGATTATGATGGAAGGCACATCAAGGTTTTAAAGCCTTCCGGTCTTACATGAATTGGAATTTAAGTCCCAGCGACAGACCGACAATGTCTTTCGGCTTGATGTAATGGTCGACAACCATCGCCCGCACGTATAAGTCGCACGTGCTCAGTTCGTAAAACGCTGTGATGCTCTTGGCCGTTTTGCGCTTTTTGTCGGGTATCATCCATGTCACCCGTTGCCCCAGGAACACATTGATACGGGCTTTGGTGGAAAGGAAGTCATAGTAGCTGTCGGGGTAGCGGCTGGGCTGGTGTCCCCAGAACTCATGTCCGAAGACGGTGTTCAGATAAGCACCTGTGGTAAGAGGCTCTATGTCCCAGCCTCCTTTCAAGTCTATTTGCCAGGGAATGAATGTCTCTTTGATGGTCATGGTGAGTTTGGCGCGAGTGCTCTCGTGCTTGGGAATGAGGCCGAAGAGCACGTGGGTCTCCCATTGGTTGCGCTTGCCGTAGTCCCATCCCAGTCCCATCGACACCTTGCCCATGTTGCCGGCATTCTGGATGATGAACTGCGTAGGAATGAGGGCGTCCCAACGCTGGTGATACTTCGCAACTTTCTTGTCATAGTGAGATGGCGACACGACAGAACTGTCGGCCTGTATCTCCTCCGCTGACATGCGCGTGAAGCAAATGAGAAGTATCAGACTAAACATGCACCACCTCATAGCTGTAGCCCTCCTTGGTAATAGTGAAAATGTGGTAGTTGCGATGCTCAGCACAGTCGATGCCGTAGAACATCAGACCGTCGCCGTAGAGATTGTCGGCCTGTATGCTATGGTCGTGAGCACTGATGCAGAACATGATGCCGGGAAACAAATGCAGGTAACGCTGGAATGCCTTGGCCACATTGTTGTTGAACTGGTCGCTGTAGGGCCTGGCATGCATGACGACGATGGTTCGGTCGAACGACGCAGAGTCTGCCGTGACAGCCGTTTCCATGAAATCGAAATTGGGCACGGCGGCCAGGTAGTCGTATTCTGTGGCATTGGTGTTGAGGCATATGAACTTGATGCGGTTGGCGATGAAGCAGAAGTCTGTTCGGCCGAAAATAGTCGTGTAGCTCTGATCGCCTGTACCCAGAAAGTCGTGGTTGCCGATGATGGCCACATAGGGCTTGTTGAGCTTGCCAAGCAAGTCGCGCACCCATTCGAACTCTTTGTGGGTGCCCGTGTCGGTAAGGTCACCACCGTGAATCACAAAGTCGATAGCTGGCTGGTAGTTGATGTCGTTGATGATGTCGCGAGTGTCGCTGTACCATCCGTGGGTATCGCTCATTACTGCGATGCGCAGCGTGTCTTTCTGTGCACATAGCCTTTCAATCTCGGCAATATGATGCGCATTGATGTCCTTCTCACCCTTATAGTCGACGTCGTAGGGATGCGTGTCGAATGATGGGGTGCAGGCCGTCAGCAACAGTATGAAGATAATCAGCAATTTATACATAAACCACCTTGAAAAGACGGTGCAAAAGTAAGCATTTTATTTTTATTCGAAAAGCGAGAGACTGTTTTTTCTTCATTGTTTTTTCGCAAACAGAACGTCATTTGTTCCATTTAGAGGTGTCTAACACACATTTCTTCAAGATTTATTCATTAAAATTCTAAAAATAGAGCGTTGGTGGTGTGCAGTATGAAAAAAAATTCTTACCTTTGCAATGCTTATCTTTCTGATATTGCATAAATAGCGAATAAATAAAAGAAACAATAGTCAAAATATGTTTGAAAATCTTAGTGACAGACTAGAACGATCGTTTAAAATCCTGAAGGGTGAGGGAAAAATCACCGAGATCAATGTTGCCGAAACATTGAAAGATGTGCGCCGCGCGTTGCTTGATGCCGACGTCAACTACAAGGTGGCTAAGACTTTCACCGACACGGTGAAGCAGAAGGCGATGGGCATGAATGTGCTCAATGCCGTGAAGCCTGGTCAGCTGATGGTGAAATTGGTGCATGATGAGCTTGCAGAACTGATGGGAGGAGAGTCGGTAGGGCTGAACCTGAAGTCGAAACCCGCCATCATCCTCATGTCGGGACTGCAAGGTTCGGGTAAGACCACCTTCAGCGGTAAGTTGGCTAATATGTTGAAGCAGAAGCAGCACAAGCGTCCACTGCTGGTAGCCTGCGACGTCTATCGTCCAGCAGCCATTCAGCAGTTGAAGGTTGTGGCTGGTCAGATAGCCGTTCCCGTGTATAGCGAGGACGACAACAAGAACGTAGTAGAGATTGCCCATCACGCCATTGCCGAGGCGAAGGCCAAGGGTAACGACGTGGTCATCATCGATACCGCCGGCCGTCTGGCTATCGACGAAGAGATGATGAACGAGATAGAGACTCTGAAGAATGCCGTGCAGCCCGACGAGACCCTCTTCGTGGTTGACTCGATGACGGGTCAGGATGCGGTGAACACAGCCAAGGAGTTCAACGACCGGCTCGATTTCGATGGTGTCGTGCTGACTAAACTCGACGGTGATACCCGTGGTGGTGCAGCCCTCTCCATCCGCTCGGTGGTCACCAAGCCTATCAAGTTCGTAGGTACCGGCGAGAAGATGGAAGCCATCGATGCATTCCATCCCTCACGTATGGCCGACCGTATTCTGGGCATGGGCGACATCGTCAGTCTTGTGGAGCGTGCCCAAGAGCAGTACGACGAGGAAGAGGCCCGCCGTCTGCAGAAGAAAATACAGAAGAACAAGTTCGACTTTAACGATTTCCTCAATCAGATTAATCAAATCAAGAAGATGGGTAACCTGAAAGACCTCGCCTCGATGATTCCCGGCGTGGGCAAGGCCATCAAGGATATCGATATCGACGATAACGCCTTCAAGGGTATCGAGGCTATCATCCAGAGCATGACACCCAAAGAGCGCACGCATCCCGAGATTCTGAATACCAGTCGCCGCCAGCGCATAGCCAAGGGTAGTGGTACGAATATTCAGGAGGTGAACCGACTGATTAAGCAGTTCGACCAGACCCGTAAGATGATGAAGATGGTGACGGGCGGTGGCATGGGCAAGATGGCCGGCATGATGAAGGGAATGCCCAAGATGCCCAAGTTCTAGAGATTCAGAAGCATCAAGGAACCGGCTGACTCCTTTGAGTTTGAGTTTCGTTGTAAATAAGTAAGAATCATAGTAAACAAATAGAATACATGCAGATAATTGACGGAAAAGCCACATCTACAGCCATCAAGGCTGAAATTGCTGAAGAAGTGAGACAAATCATGGCCGCCGGTGGCAAGCAGCCACATTTGGCAGCTGTGCTTGTTGGCCACGATGGTGGTAGCGAGACTTATGTGAAGAACAAGGTTCTGGCTTGTGAGGCCTGCGGTTTCAAGTCGAGTCTCATCCGCTATGAGGATGATGTCACCGAGGCCGAGTTGCTGGCTTGTGTGGAGCGTCTCAACAACGACGACGATGTAGATGGTTTCATCGTACAGCTGCCGTTGCCCAAGCATATCGACGAGCAGAAAGTCATCGAGGCCATTGACTATCGCAAGGATGTCGACGGATTCCATCCCGTGAATGTGGGGCGCATGGCCATTGGCCTGCCGTGCTTCATCTCTGCCACACCGCTGGGCATCATTACCCTGTTGAAGCGCTACGGCATCGAGACCAGTGGAAAGAAGTGTGTCATACTGGGTCGGAGCAATATCGTGGGTAAGCCCATGGCTCAGCTCATGATGCAGAAGCAGTATGGCGATGCGACAGTCACCGTGTGTCACTCTCGCTCGAAGACGCTGAAAGAGGAATGCCGCCAGGCCGACATCATCATTGCGGCTATCGGACAGCCCGACTTTGTGACTGCCGACATGGTGAAAGAGGGTGCTGTGATCATCGACGTGGGCACCACCCGTGTGCCCGACGCCTCGCGCAAGAGCGGTTTCCGCTTGAACGGTGACGTGAAGTTCGACGAGGTGGCTCCCAAGTGCTCGTTCATCACACCCGTTCCGGGTGGCGTTGGTCCGATGACCATCTGTTCGCTGATGAAGAACACGCTGGCAGCTGGCAAAAAAGAGTTTTACCGTTGAACGAGCACACCCCATGACAGCACAAGAATACTATGAATTAGGTAACAAATACCGCAAGGAAGGAAATTTTCAACTTGCACTTAACAACTATCAGGCGGCGATAGCTCTCGACCCTGATAGTCCGGCGGTGCAAGCCCGAGAAATGCTTGTTAATATATTTAATTACTATTGTAAAGACATGTATAACCCGTAATCCGATTTGCTTTTGAGCCGGAGAGCAAAGAGTGATTGCAAAAACAAAAACGTTATGGCAAAATTAAAAGGAGCAATTGTCATTGACACAGCCCGATGCAAAGGATGCTCGCTCTGCGTGGTTGCCTGCCCGCAGAAGGTCATTGCTTTGTCTGGCAAAGTTAATGTGCATGGCTATCCCTATGTGGAGGCTGTGAAAATGGAGTCATGCGTAGGCTGCGCATCGTGCGGCATCGTATGCCCTGACGGATGTATTACTGTTTACCGTAAACGAATGGAGGAGTAAGGTTATGGCAGAAGAAAGAGAAGTTGTATTGATGAAAGGCAACGAGGCCATTGCCCGTGCTGCCATCCGTTGTGGCGTTGATGGATACTTTGGTTATCCCATCACTCCGCAGAGTGAAGTGATTGAGACGCTTGCCGAGCTGAAGCCCTGGGAGACCACTGGCATGCAGGTGGTACAGGCTGAGAGCGAGCTCGCAAGTATTTATATGGTCTATGGTGCTGCCGGTGCCGGTAAGCGTGCCATGACCTCGTCGTCGAGTCCCGGTGTAGCCCTGATGCAGGAAGGTATTACCTACATGGCAGGTGCAGAGCTTCCCGGCGTGTTTGTCAATGTGCAGCGTGGAGGCCCAGGCCTGGGTACCATCCAGCCTTCACAGGGCGACTATTTCCAGGCTACGCGTGGCGGCGGTAACGGTGACTATCAGGTCATTTGCCTTGCTCCGGCCAGCGTTCAGGAAATGGCTGACTTTGTTGACCTCGCTTTCGAGCTGGCTTTCAAGTATCGCAATCCGGCCATGATTCTCTCCGACGGTGTGATTGGCCAGATGATGGAGAAAGTGGTTCTGCCTCCGTTCAAGCCCCGCCGCAGCGACGAGGAGATTGAGCGCGAGTGCCCGTGGGCATCGACAGGTTTCAACAAGAAATACAAGAAAGAGCGTTCTATCGTCACCTCGCTCGAGCTGAAGCCTGAGGTGATGGAGCAGCGCAACCTGCACCTGCAGAAGAAGTATGCAGAGATTGAGGCCAACGAGGTGCGCTATGAGATGCAGCAGATGGACGATGCTGAGTATATGATTGTGGCATTCGGTTCGGCAGCCCGTATCGCCGAGAAGTCGGTAGAGCTGGCTCGCGAGCAGGGTATCAAGGTGGGACTGTTCCGCCCCATCACCTTGTGGCCGTTCCCCACAAAGGAGATTGCCGCTATGGCAAAGGGAAAGAAGGGCGTGCTGGTAGCAGAGATCAACGCTGGTCAGATGGTACAGGATGTGCGCCTGGCTATCAACGGTGCCGTTCCTGTAGAGCAGTTCGGTCGTCTGGGTGGTATCGTTCCTGATCCCGAAGAGATTGTTGAAGCATTGAAAACTAAATTGATGTAAGGCCATGGAAGAGAACAAAATCATTGCACCAGAGAATCTGGTATATAAGAAGCCGACTTTGTTGAATGACAACAACATGCACTACTGTCCCGGTTGCTCGCATGGTGTGGTTCATAAGTTGATTGCTGAGGTCATCGAAGAGATGGGCCTGACCGAGAAGGCCGTTGGCGTGAGCCCCGTAGGTTGCGCCGTGTTCGCTTACAATTATATCGACATCGACTGGCAGGAGGCTGCCCACGGACGTGCACCCGCAATTGCCACCGGTATCAAGCGCGTATGGCCCGACCGTCTTGTGTTCACCTATCAGGGCGACGGCGACCTGGCTTGCATCGGTACTTGCGAGACCATTCATGCGCTGAACCGTGGCGAGAACATTGTCATCATCTTTGTCAACAATGCTATCTACGGAATGACTGGCGGCCAGATGGCTCCTACCACGCTCATTGGCCAGAAGACCTCTACCTGCCCCTATGGCCGTGACCCCAAGCTGCATGGCTATCCCCTGAAGATTGCTGATATTGCTGCAGGACTGGAAGGCACTTGCTACGTCACACGCCAGTCGGTGGAGAGCGTCGGCAGCATCAACAAGGCCAAGAAAGCTATTCGCAAGGCTTTCCAGGCATCGATGGAAGGTAAGGGCTCGTCGCTCGTTGAGTTCGTGTCAACCTGCAACAGCGGTTGGAAACTCTCGCCGGTGAAGGCCTATGAGTGGATGAAGGAGAACATGGTTCCCTTCTATCCCAAAGGAGACCTCAAGGACACTACGAACCTTTAAACCGAAAAAGGTAAAACAGCAAAAAAGTAAAGACAATGAAAAAAGAAATAATTATTTCAGGTTTCGGTGGTCAGGGTGTGCTCTCTATGGGTAAGATTCTGGCTTATTCGGGACTGATGGAAGACAAGGAAGTGACTTGGATGCCCGCTTACGGTCCTGAGCAGCGTGGCGGTACGGCCAATGTCACGGTCATCGTCAGCGACGAGCGCATTTCGTCGCCCATTCTCAGTAAGTATGATGTGGCCATCGTGCTCAACCAGCCTTCACTCGAGAAGTTCGAGCCGAAGCTGAAGCCGGGTGGCATCCTCATCTACGACAGCAACGGCATCATCAATCCTCCCACCCGCACAGACATTGAGATCTACCGTCTGGATGCCATGCAGAAGGCCGTGGAGATGAAGAACGCTAAGATCTTCAATATGATTGTGTTGGGTGCCATGCTGAAGGTTTGTCCTGTAGTGGGCGAGGGCGGTGTAGAGAAAGCTCTTTTCAAGACGCTTCCTGAGCGCCATCATCACCTGATACCATTGAACATGGAAGCCATTAAGGCCGGTAAGGAAATTATCACCAAACAGTAATCCCCTGTTCATCTTCATGATAGAATCCTCGTCTGACAACAGACGGGGATTTTTTTGTGAGTAGACCATCGTGCCTGCGAGAAGGCTTGTGATAGTCAAGGCCATTCCCGAGTAGCTCTCCATGTTTCCCGAGCAGCCTTCCACGTTTCCCGAGCAGCCTTCCACATTCCCCGAGTTACCTTCCACGTTTCCCGCGTTACCTTCCACGTCTCTAATGATGTCAATTTGAATCCTATTCGTCATTCATTCGTTGCTTCTGTGCTTCATTCTGTTGGCGAAGTGTCATTTTGTTGGCAAAACATCCTCTGTTTCAATTTTTTTTTGTATCTTTACGCACAGAAAACAATCACATACCAGTAAACATGAGAAAGATTCTTATTTGTTGTGCGCTGCTGACGGCCCTTGCCGCCCATGCACAGAAGAAACCGCTCGACCACAGTGTCTACGACAGCTGGCAGAGCGTGGCTGCACCCATGGTATCAGTCAATGGTAACTATGTGGCATATATGGTGAATCCTCAGGAGGGCGACAGTCGCCTGGTCATTCATCCTCGAAAGGGAAAAGACATCGTCGTGGAGCGCGGGGCACAGCTGCGCATCACTCCCGATGAGCAGTGGGCTGTTTGCATGATTAAACCATTCTTCAAGGACACGCGGCAGGCCAAAATCAAGAAGCTGAAAGACGATAAAATGCCGAAAGACACGCTGGCTATTATCAAGCTGCCCGCTGGCACGGTGACTAAGATTCCAGCCGTGACTTCGTTTAAGATGGGCACCAAAGCCGCGGGCACTGTGGCCTGGCTCACGTCCGACACTACGTTTATCCCCAAAAAAGAGTGTACCAACAAGGAAGTGGGCAAGCCGTTGTTTATCAGGCATTTGTCGTCGGGCGTAACCGACACGTTGCGGCATGTGAGCAGCTACCAATGGGATAAGTACGGGCAGCGACTGGCCTATCTGACCAAAGAGAAGAAAGACAGCATGACCGTAGGCCTCTACGATGTTGCAGCCCGCAAGGCGCAGGTGCTGGGCAGCCGGGAGCGTTTCTATTCGCTTCCCTCGTTCGACGAGGAAGGCAAGCAGCTGCTCTGGCTCGTCGCCAACGACACGCTCTCCTCGGGCAGCAAGCATTGTGAGTTGTATTACATGTCTGTAGACGCCGCCAAACCTGAACGTCTGATGTCGCTCGACGACATGAAAAACCTGCCGAAGGATTGGGGACTGACCGAGAACAGCTCACCTTATTTCAGTCATAACGGTGAGCGTATCTTTGCTGGTGTGGCCAAATATACCGCGCCTAAAGACACCACGCTCGTGCCCTTCGAGACCGCCGGCCTTGACATTTGGAACTGGGATGCGCCCGAACTGCCGCCCATGATGCGCTCTAACCTGCAGAACGATTTGAAGCGCACCTATCTGGCTGTGTTCGACAAGAACCGCCGGCAGCTGATTCCGCTCAGCACTTCGAAATTCGACCGTGTGCGCACCGTCGACCGTGGCGATGCCGATTATGTGTTGTCGACCGATATGACCGAGACCGTGGTAGAGACACAATGGAACATGAATAACGAATCGAAAGTGTCGATTGTCGATTTGGCCACGGGAAATCGAAAACTGGTGACCAAGGGCGTGCTCTCCCGTGTGTCTGTCTCGCCCGAGGGCAAGTATGTGGCATGGTTCGATTTGAAGCGCCAGCAATGGTACGTCTACGATGTGGCAAGTGGTGAAACGCGCGATGTGAGTTCGGCTGCCGGAGTCAACTTCTGGGACGAGGAAGACGACCATCCCATGCTCAAAGAGCCCTATGGAATGGCAGGTTGGAGCCAGGGCGACGATCATCTGTTCCTCTACGACCGCTACGACATCTGGAAAATGCCTGCCAAGGGCGGCAAGCCCGTCTGTCTGACTGCCGGTCAGGGCCGCAAGGCGAAGCTCACCTACCGCTACATCAATACCAAACACAACGATGCCGCCCGCTATATCGAGCCGCGCGAGGTGATGTTGCTCAGCATCTTCGACAACACGACGAAGATGAATGGCTATGCCACCGTCAGCGCCGCCAAAGCTGCAGCGCCCCGCCAGCTGGCCCTGGGCGGATGGAGCTACGACAGACTGGTGAAGGCCGAGAATGCAAACGTCTTTGCCTACCTGAAAGGTAACTTCGAGCATCCCATGGACATTTACACCACCTCTACAATAGGCTCTAAGGAACAGCGTTTGAGCTTCATCAATCCGCAGCAGAAAGACTACAACTGGGGAACGGCCGAACTCTATCACTGGACTGCCTACGACGGAACCAAGCTCGATGGAATTCTCTATAAACCAGAGGATTTCGACGAGAACAAGAAGTATCCCGTGATGATTTATTTCTATGAGAAACGCTCGGAGTCGCTCTACAGTTATGTGACACCACAGCCCTCGTGGTCGACGGTCAACCTGGCGTTCTACACCAGCCGCGGCTACGTGGTGTTTGTGCCCGATATCGTCTATCCGTTGGATGGACTGCCCGGTGAAGCAGCCTACAACTGCATTTGCAGCGGTGCCGAGTCGCTGGCGAAGTTCCCGTGGATTGACAAAGACAATATGGCCATTCAGGGACAGTCGTGGGGCGGCTATCAGGTGGCTTATCTCATTGCCCGCACCAACATGTTCAAGGCTGCCGGTGCCGGTGCGCCTGTGGCCAACATGACTAGTGCCTATGGAGGCATTCGCTGGGAGAGCGGCATGAGCCGTCAGTTCCAGTATGAGCAGTCGCAGAGCCGTGTGGGTAAGTCGCTTTGGGACGGGCTTGACCTCTATCTGAAGAACTCTTGCCTCTTCTCGCTGCCCAATGTGCAGACGCCTGTCCTCATCATGCACAACGATGCCGATGGCGCTGTGCCCTGGTATCAGGGAATAGAGATGTTTATGGGACTGAGACGGTTGCAGAAACCGGCATGGCTGCTGCAATACAACAACGAGGCCCACAACCTCAAGGAGCGACGCAACAGGAAAGACCTCACCATCCGCATGCAGCAGTTCTTCGACCACTATCTGAAGGGAGCGCCCGAGCCTGCATGGATGAAGTATGGCGTGCCCACTACGCGTAAAGGACAGTATTTCGGACTTGAAAATGCCAGTGAATATGAGGAATAGAAAGAATAATAAAAGACTCATGGCGTCCGCAGTCTGGCGTTGGGGAGTCATGGCCGGTTTGTTGCTGGCCCTCTTGATGGTGGGCATGCCTGCTGATGCCGCCCGCAAGGTTCGTAAGAAGGCAAAGCCGCAAGTAGTTGCGACAGACACGCTGCGGCAAGTGTTTATCTACAGTCCCGATGAGAAGAGCGGACTGCACGCCGCTTGGTTGGACAGTACGCAGACGTGGCGCCACATCGGACAGTTGTGTGCCAGCGACTATTCGCGCTGGGGTAGTGAGAAGCGCATGTACCAGCCTTATGTCATCCGTGCCAACGACGGGACATGGCGCGCAGTTTGGCAGCTCAACAATGAGGCTCCGGCTTTTGCCGCCGCCTATAGCGATGACCTGGTGACTTGGCGTCCGCAAGACTATCCACGCATGTCTGTGCAAGGTGTTTACAATCCTGTCATCTTCAAGGTGAAGAGCGACGACCCCATGGAAGAGAAGTTTATGGTGTTCTTCCAAACTGCTGACGGGCAGTATCGCTCAACCCTAGCTACCAACGATTTCCGACACTTTGCCCCCGACAAGGAGGCTGGTGACCATGTGGCAGATATGGTGGCCAAGAACACATTGCTGAACGATACGGTGGAAATCGACAGTCGTTGCTACAGTGGTGAGATTTTCCTGCTGAAACCTGCAGAGCTGAATGCCCTGCTGGACTTCCACAAACAGCAGGCCGCCGACGCTCAGTTGTATGCTGAGACGATGAAAGACGATGCCCGCCGCTTCGCAGGCCTGAAGCCAGTCGATGCCACCCTGACCGTCTGGGCCAACCAGCAGAAAGCTATCAGCGACAAGCTGGTGGGAGTGTTCTTCGAGGACATCAGCTATGCTGCCGACGGTGGCCTGTATGCCGAACTGGTGCAGAATCGTGACTTCGAGTATACAGAACGCGACCATCATGGGTGGACAGCTGCGACGGCCTGGAGCACACCACAGGGAAAACTTGACATTCGGACCGACGGCCCTCTGAGCAGTAATAACCCGCACTACGCCGTGCTCACCAATCAGTACATTCAGAATGAGGGTTGGGACGGCGTGGCCGTTGAGCAAGGAAAAAGCTACGATTTCTCTTTCTTCGCCCGCTGCTTGGATGGGAAGAAGAAAGACTTTATGGTGTCTGTCGTCGATGAGGCCGGCACCGACGTGGCAACGGCCAAAATCAGGGTGCAAGGCAATGAGTGGAAGCAATATGCCGTGGTGCTTACCTCACGTCTTACCACCGCCAAGGCACGGCTCAGACTGATGCCATTGAAGAAGGGAAGTGCGGCGGTCGACATGATTTCGCTCTTCCCGCAAGACACATTCAAAGGACGTAAGAACGGATTGCGCCGCGACCTGGCTGAGGCAATTGCCGGTTTGCATCCTAAGTTCGTGCGCTTCCCGGGGGGATGCATGAGCCATGGCGATGGCGTCGATAATATCTATCATTGGACGTACACCGTGGGTCCGTTGCAGGACCGCAAACCCGATTTCAACATTTGGAATTACCATCAGACCCGTGGATTGGGATTCTATGAGTATTTCCAGTTCTGCGAGGATATCGGTGCCGAGCCGCTGCCCGTGCTGGCTGCCGGTGTGCCTTGCCAGAACTCCAGTCCCGATGCCCATGGATATGGCGGACAGCAAGGCGGTATCCCGATGGAGGAGATGCCTGCCTACATCGACGAATTGTGCCACCTGATAGAGTGGGCCAATGGCGATCCGGCCACCAGCCAGTGGGCGAAGATGCGTGCAGATGCCGGCCATCCTGAGCCTTTCCATCTGAAGTATATCGGCATCGGTAACGAAGACATCATCTCGACTGCCTTCGAGGAGCGTTGCCTCATGATTTGCAAGGAGATACGTCGCCGCTATCCGGAGATTCAGATTTGCGGTACTGTAGGTCCTTTCCACGCTCCGTCGTCCGATTATATCGAGGGTTGGCGATTTGCGAAGGAGCATCAAGAGGTGTTCGACATGGTGGATGAGCATTACTACGAGACCACAGGCTGGTTTATGCACAACCTCGACTATTACGACAGCTACGACCGTAAGGGACCAAAGGTGTATATTGGCGAATATGCTTCGAAGACACGTACCCATGAGAGTGCGCTGGCCGAGGCTCTCTTCCTGTGTAATGTAGAGCGCAATGGTGATGTGATTGAGATGACCAGCTATGCACCTCTGCTTGCCAAGGACAAGCATCACAATTGGAATCCTGACATGATTTACTTCTCGAATACCGATGTGCGCCTGACTCCCAGCTACCACACCCAGCGGCTGTTCTCTCTCTATGGCGGCGACAAGTATGTCACCTCCCAAATGTCTTTCCAGTTGCCTGAAGGTAGTCAGGTGAAGAACCGCATTGCCGCAAGCCTCGTGAAAGACTCGAAAACCGGCAAGAGTCATTTAAAACTGGTGAATGCGTTGCCCGTGGAAGTGAATCTGAAGGTCGAGGGGCTCAACATCCCAGCCGATGCCAAGACCGAGAGCTTCAGCGGAAAACCTCAAGATATGGAGGTGAAGCCCGTGATAGGCAAGGCAGGAAAAGAATTGAAGTTGCGTCCTTATTCTGTGAATGTAGTTACATGGTAGGAATGGTGATTCATTCCTTGACAGGCTAGTAAACCCTAGGAAAACCTAGGAATCCCTAGGAATTTCTAGGCTTTCCTAGGTGATTCTGGGCAATCTTAGGCCCCTAGTAGCCCTGGAAACTTACAACCATTAGAGTTCTATCTCTATTACTCCTCCGTAAGGAGTAATATGCTCGAAGGCGTGCTCATCGGCTGCAAACAAACCGGCATAGATACCGGCGCAGATGAGCACGCCGCCGTGTGCAAAGATGGCTACACGCTCGTAGTCGTGCTGTCTCAGCTCATCTAAGAAAGATGCCACACGCGCATACATCTCAGGAAAGCTCTCGCCGTTGGTAGTGGGTTGGTGCATGTAGTCGTCGTACCACTCCTGTAGGTGCGGATCGTCAATTTCTTCGTAACGCTGCATCTCCCAGTCGCCCATGTTCATTTCCTTCAGCCGGGGGTCGAGTGTCGGACGCACGCCAGGCAGACAGTAGGCTGCCAGAAGACGTGCCCGGGTGAGGGGTGAGCAATAGACATGGTCGAATGCTGGGTATTTCTGCAGGTTGAGGCGTGTTTCTTCGGCTTCGTCAACAAATGTGTCCTTGACGGGTACATCGCTCCATCCGTAGCAGGTACCTGGTGGAACGTCGACACTGGTATGGCGGATTAAAACAACAATCATGTTTAGTATCTTTTGTGGTGGATTAGTATAATTGAACGGCCAACGTGAGATAGAAACTCAGTTCGATGAGCAGAAAGAGCGCTCCGCAACAGTCGCCGGTATAGCCGTGCAGCTTGCGATTGATGAGCAGGTAGAGGAAATACATCACAATGCAGGGGACGAAAATCAGGGTGTCCCAACGCAGCATGCCCTGTTTTACACCTATATATAATAAAGGTATCATGGGCAGCATGGCCTGAATGAACAGTCCGATGCCTGCCTTCATGCTGAATTTCCGGTAAACGGTGCGATTCTTTGCCGTGTCTTCAGTTCGTGCATATGGCAGAAACATGATGATTTGTCCGGCCAGCATTTTACTATAGGCATCGCCAGCCAGTACTCCCAGTGCGGCATAGAACGGATTGAGCGACTGCAAAGTCAGGTAGAGCAGGGCGAAATAGAGAATGAGGCCCAGCACACCATAAGTGCCGATATGCGAGTCTTTCATGATGGCAAGAATGCGCTCGCGGTCGTTGCCGCCACCTCCAAAACCGTCGCAGAAGTCGGCTAGCCCGTCCTCATGCAAGGCTCCGGTGATGAGTACGCGAACGATGATGCCCAGCAACAGGGCAATGGGGAAGGGAACCACCATGCAGCCAAAATAAATGACGGCTGCCATCGCACCTCCCGTAAGCCATCCCGCCAGCGGCCAGTATTCAACCACCGATTTGTAGCATTGCTGTGGTGGCTGGTGCCAGCGCCAAAACGGCAGTCGTGTGAAGAAAATCAATGCCGCCCAGATGCGGTCATACCATTTGATGTTGTCGATGTTTATTTCCATCATCTTAACTTTTAATTCTTGACTCCTAGCTCCTCACTCGAACACTTTCCTCCAGCAAAAGACTTCTAAAAGTATTTTGTGATGTTGGCATTCTGGAAGTTGTTCATCTCGTTCACCATGTTGACGGCACTCACGATGATGGGGTAGGAGCAGAGCGCACCCGTTCCCTCGCCCAGGCGCATGCCCAGATGGAGCAGCGGACGGGCATTCATCAATTCGAGCATGCGCCGATGCCCGCTCTCGTCACCACAATGTCCAAAAATCATGTAGTCTCTCACCTCAGGCACCAAATGACAGGCGCCCAGGGCACAGGCACTCATGATGAATCCGTCGACCATGACGAGCATTTTCCTCTCGGCAGCCCGCAGCATGGCGCCAATGGCTGCAATCATCTCAAAACCACCGAAGTAACGGAGTATGGTAACGGTGTCAGTCGGATTGGCCTGTTGGTTCTCTTTCTGGAATCTTTCGACTGCCTGATGCAGCACCTCGCGCTTGTGCTGCAGTCCCGGACTGTTGAGGCCGGCACCCACTCCGATGCAGTCGTCGAGCGGAATGTTGCCAAAGAGATGCATCCAGATGCTGCTGGGCGAGGTGTTGGCTATGCCCATCTCGCCTACGCATACAATGTTGCAACCCTCGTCGGCACAATCGTCTACCAGCGCGGCACCCGCGTTGATGGCCTGGTTGAACTCTTCTTCGCTCATGGCCGCCTCATAGAGGAAATTCTTTGTGCCGCGGGCTATCTTGCGGTCGACAATTCCCTCGACATTCGTCAGGTCGTAGTCTACGCCCATGTCCACGATGCGCAACTTAAAACCGTGCTGCTGGCAGAACATATTTACGCCGCCGCCGCCACGGGTGAAGTTGATCATCTGCTGCCAGGTGACGTCGCGGGGTGAAACGCTCACTCCCTCACGCTCAATGCCATGGTCGCCGCCCAGCAGTAAATGGCAGGGATGGTCGAGATGTGGCGATAAGGTCTGCTGCACCATACATATTTGCATGGCGAGCTCCTCCAGCGTTCCCAATGAGCCCTTTGGCTTGTTCAAGTTATCTATTTTGTCTTGTATCTCAGCCCTCAGTTGCTCGTCGGGCTTTTCTATATGAAATGTTCTCATCTTTGCTTTGTTTTGTACCTAACTCTTAATGACTACCGGAATGCCGCTCACCATGAGAATCACCTCGTCGGCCTTTTGCGCCACATACTGGTTCATCCAGCCTTCTAAGTCGGTAAATTTCCGCTGAATGGCGTTCTCGCTCACACCGCCGCTGCCTATTTCGTTGGTCACGAAGATGAACGTGGCGTCCTGACTGGTAAACTTGTCAAACTCCTGTTTCAGGGCGGTGAGCGCTTCCTCAACAGTAGGCTGCTCCCACTCATGGGCCGTACGGTCGAAGAAGAAGTTAGTGCACCAGAGTGTGATACAGTCGATGACCACTACACGCCCGCCGACATCATGGCGGCTCAGGTATTTCTCTTCCTCGATGTTGGTCCATTGCGGGCCTCTTCGCTGTTGATGAATATGTACTCGGTTTCTGAATTCCTCGTCCCAGATGTGGGCAGTAGCCAGATAGACAGGCTCCTTGGCCAGGCTGAGCGCCATCGTCTCTGCCTGCACGCTCTTGCCTGAGCGCTGCCCGCCTGTAATCAGAATGATCTTTCTCATAGCAGGGGCAAAGTTAGTGTTTTTTTCTCATTTTTCGGGTCTTTCCTTATTATTATTCCTTTTAGACAGGCCAAAAAGCATGTTTTTCCCGATTTTTTTTGGCGGTTTCATTTATTTTACGTTATTTTGTGTCGCAAAAAACTGTTATTTTGTAAATTTTAAAAATATGAAAAGATTATTTTTAGTTATGGCTGTCGCCTTCATGACAGCATCTGTTTCCGCTCAGACAGTGGTGGAAAGTAAAACGTTCGACAATTTCTACATCGGCCTGAATGGTGGCTTTGCTACAAAAACTACTCACAACCGTTGGATGAAAAACCTTAACTCGAACTTAGGACTGCGCGTCGGCCGTTATTTCACTCCCGTGTTTGGTCTGGCCTTGGAGAGTAATCTCTACTTCTCAAATCGTCCTTATGGCAAGACTAATACATTCCCCGAATCAACGGGTACCTTCGTACGTGGTATGAATACCTCACTTTTGGGAACCGTGAACATGACCAACTGGTTCAATGGCTATCCGGGAGAGCCCCGCGACTTTGAGGTAATAGCACTCTATGGTATTGGTTGGGGACATTCGTTCACGAATAAGGATACCTATTTAACAGATTATTTATACCCGGGTACCCCAGTCAGTATTATTCCTTATGAAGTAGCTCGTGAGTATCGCTATCGCAAGGACAATCTCTCGTCGAAACTGGCTGTTGATTTTGCCTTTAACTTCGGCGACTGGAAAGAGTGGCAGCTCTATGTGGAGCCGGCTATGATTTGGGCCTTGAACGGTAACGGTTACCAGAAAGTGCAGTATAATATCAACAAGAGTACATTCCAGCTGAACTGCGGTATCGTATATAAGTTCTGCAACTCTACTGGTTCACACAACTTCAAAATTGCCGACCGCCAGAACGAGATTGACGAGTTGAACGCAGAAATCAACCGCCTTCGCAAGGAACTGGGACAGAAGCCCACAGAGGTGGTAAAGGAGAAGACCAATACCCGCGAGGTGAGAGTTGACAATCTCTATGTGGTTACCTTCGCACAGGGCAGCTCTGAGCTGACCGCCGAGGCTAAGTATGCACTGAATGGCATCCGCGAGGGTTCTCATGTGCAGATTGTAGGTACAGCCTCTCCTGAGGGTGGTGCCGAGTGGAACCAGCAGCTGTCGCAGGCTCGTGCCGACGTGGTGGCCAATTATCTGAAGAGCCGTGCCGTTGTGGTCGACGAGGCTGTGGGCCGTGGTGTTCAGGGAACCACCTCTAACCGTCTGGCTGTTGTCTTCGTGAAGTAACCCGACTGTCACCTGATAGTTGTTATCGCCAATAGGCGGTAAATCTGTTAATCCGTAACGAAACGCTTGTAATTTCTTACAAATGTTTCGTTACGGATTGTTTTTTGCCTATGTTTTGTTGGTGATTACAGAAAAACTCTGTAACTTTGCAGCCATTATTCTATTATTTAAGGTAAAAGAGAAAGCAAATTCGAACGCTGATATGAAACATCCATTGCGAAGTGCCGTATGTACGGAAGGCAGGAGAATGGCCGGTGCGCGTGCCTTGTGGGTAGCCACGGGCATGAAGCACGAGCAGTTTGGCAAGCCCGTCATTGCCATTGTCAACTCGTTCACACAGTTTGTTCCCGGTCACACTCATCTGCATGAGATTGGCCAGATTGTGCGCGAGGAAATAGAGCGAATGGGCTGTTATGCGGCCGAGTTTAACACCATCGCCATCGACGACGGCATCGCCATGGGGCACGACGGCATGCTCTATTCGCTGCCTTCGCGCGACATCATTGCCGACTCGGTGGAATACATGGTGAATGCGCACAAGGCCGATGCCATGATCTGCATCTCGAATTGCGACAAGGTGACGCCGGGCATGCTCATGGCTGCCATGCGCCTGAACATCCCAGCCGTGTTCTGTAGTGGCGGCCCGATGGAGGCAGGGCGTTGGCGTGGCGAGAATGCCGACTTGATAACGGCCATGGTCAAAGGTGCCGACCCGTCGGTGAGCGATGACGAGCTGAAAGAGATAGAGTCGTGTGCCTGTCCGGGTTGTGGCAGTTGCTCAGGTATGTTCACTGCCAATTCAATGAACTCGCTGACCGAGGCCATAGGTCTGGCGATGCCCGGTAATGGAACCGTGCTAGCCACACACGTGAAGCGCATAGAATTGTTCCGCCAGGCAGCTCAGCAGATTGTGAAAAATGCGCTGGCATATTACGAGGACGGTGATGAGAGTGTCCTGCCGCGTTCCATCGCTACACGCGAGGCTTTCCTAAACGCCATGACGCTAGATATAGCCATGGGCGGCTCAACGAATACGGTGCTTCACCTGTTGGCCGTGGCACAAGAGGCTGGTGTCGACTTCACCATGAAGGACATCGATGCCCTCTCGCGCAAGGTGCCGTGCCTCTGCAAGTTGGCCCCCAACACGCAGAAATACAGCGTGCAGGAGTGTAATCGTGCCGGCGGCATCATGGGCATCCTGAACGAGCTGGCCAAAGGTGGACTTATCAACGAGAGCGTGCGCCGCATTGAGGGTAAGACGCTGGGCGAGATACTGCGCATCTACGAAACGCCGAAGAACACCAAAAACATGGATTATCTCGAGCCGGCACAAATCAATGCTCCTACGGGTATCTATTACGCCGCTCCCAGCGGACAGTTCTCGACGAAGATGGGCAGCCAGGATTATTATTATGCCTCTCTCGACGATGACCGCGTCAATGGCTGTATTCGTAGCTTAAACAATGCCTATACGAAGGACGGCGGACTGGCCGTGCTTTTCGGCAATATCGCCCAGGACGGCTGTGTGGTAAAGACTGCCGGCGTTGACGAGAGTCTCTGGCATTTCGAGGGTCCTGCCGTGATATTCGACTCGCAAGAGGAAGCCTGCGAGGGCATTCTGGGCGGGCGTGTGAAGAGCGGCGACTGCGTGGTGATTACTCACGAAGGACCCAAAGGAGGCCCCGGCATGCAGGAAATGCTCTATCCCACGTCTTATATAAAGTCGATGCATCTGGGCAAAGAGTGTGCCCTGATTACCGACGGTCGGTTCTCAGGCGGTACGTCGGGGCTCAGCATCGGACATATCTCGCCCGAGGCTGCCAGCGGAGGAAACATTGGTAAAATCAAGGATGGCGACATCATAGTCATCGATATTCCCAGCCGTAGCATCAACGTGAAGCTTTCCGACGAAGAGCTGGCTGCCCGTGAGCAGCAGCCTTTGCGCCGCAACCGGCAGGTGAGCAAGGCCTTGCGGGCCTACGCACAAAGTGTATCATCGGCTGATAAGGGTGGAGTGAGAATCATTGATGAATCAGACTAGTAAAAACTAGTTCAACGGATATAACCAGTAAGCTAGTAAAACCAGTCTAACTAGTGGAAACTAGACAACTAGAAGAAAAACGAATGAGAGACAGAATTACAGGAGCGAAGGCGCTCATGCGAGCCCTGCAGGCCGAGGGTGTGAAAACCATTTTCGGTTATCCCGGTGGTGCCATTATGCCGGTCTATGATGCGCTGTTCGACTATACACGTGGTGAGAAGAAATGCTTCGACCACATCTTGGTGCGCCACGAGCAGGCTGCCACCCATGCCGCCGAAGGCTATGCACGCGTGTCGGGTGAGGTGGGTGTCGCCCTGGTGACCAGCGGTCCTGGTGCCACTAACACCATGACGGGAGTTGCCGATGCCATGATGGACTCTACGCCAATGGTGGTCATCGCCGGTCAGGTGCCTATCTCGGCGCTGGGATCAGATGCTTTCCAGGAGGTTGATCTGGTGGGTGTGGCACAACCCATCTCAAAGTGGAGCTATCAGATTCGGCGTGCAGAGGATATCGCCTGGGCCGTCAGCCGTGCCTTCTTCATTGCTCGAAGCGGGCGCCCGGGACCCGTGGTGCTCGACTTCTCGCGAAACGCACAGGTGGAAGAGGTGGAATGGGAACCTAAGAAGGTCGACTTTGTACGTTCTTACGTGCCCTATCCGCAGCTCGACCCCGAGGCGGTGCGCCAGGCAGCCGACCTGATAAACAATGCCCGGCAGCCGCTGGCACTTGTCGGACAAGGAGTGGAACTGGGAAATGCGCAGGAAGAGTTGAGAGAGTTTCTCGAGAAAGCTGATATTCCAGCCGGCCGCACCATGCTCGGACTGTCGGCCCTGCCTTCCAACCATCCGCTCAATGTCGGTATGCTGGGCATGCACGGCAACTATGCCGTCAACCTGAAGGAGCAGGAGTGCGACGTGCTGATTGCCATCGGCATGCGTTTCAGCGACCGTGTGACTGGTAATCTGAAAACGTATGCCCGTCAGGCGAAGATTATCCACTTGGATATCGACCGCAGCGAGATTGACAAAAACGTGAAGACCGATGTGGCTGTGGTGGCCGACTGCAAAGAGTCGCTGCCCGCCATTACGGCCTTGCTCTATAAGAACAAACATCAGAAATGGCGCGATTCGTTTCGCGAGCTCGACGAGAAAGAGCGCGTGAAAGTCATCCAACCGGCCATTCATCCCACCAGTGGTCCGCTGCTCATGGGCGAGGTGGTGAACGGTGTGGCCGAGCAGGCACCCGATGACACGGTGCTGGTGACCGATGTGGGCCAGAACCAGCTGTTTGCCACCCGCTACTTCAAGTTCCACCACCAGCGCAGCCTGTGCACCAGCGGCGGTCTGGGAACCATGGGCTATGGCATGCCGGCAGCCATCGGAGCCACTTTCGCCACCGACCGTGCGGTTTGTTGCTTCATGGGCGACGGCGGCTTCCAGATGTGCATCGAGGAGTTAGGCACCATCATGGAGCAGCAATGCCCTGTGAAGATGATTCTGCTCAACAACAACTATCTGGGCAATGTGCGCCAGTGGCAGGATATGTTCTGGATGCGCCGCAAGTCGTTCACTAAGATGATGAACCCCAGCTATGAGCTCATAGCCCGTGCCTATGGCATAGCCTATGAGGCCGTGACCGACCGTCAGCAGCTTGCCGGAGCCATCAAGAAGATGCTTGCCACACCGGGCCCGTACATCCTGGAGTGCGCCATCAAGGAAGATGACGACGTGCTGCCGATTACACCGCCGGGAATGAATGTCGACGAGATGATGCTCGAGGTGTGAGCGGCCTGTGATGAAGAAACGAAGAGTGACAAGTGAAAACGGAAAGAGAAATGAAAGACCAAAAGACACTATACACGCTGCTGGTGTATTCGGAGAATGTGGCTGGTATCCTGAACCAGATCACGGCTGTGTTCACCCGCCGGCAGGTCAATATTGAGAGCCTCAATGTGTCGGCCAGTAGCATTCCGGGGGTGCACAAATACACCATCACCGCCTGGAGCGATGAAGACCAGATCGTGAAAATCACCAAGCAGATAGAGAAGAAAATCGACGTGGTGAAGGCCAATTACTACACCGACGACCAGCTCTTCATCCGTGAGGTGGGCATGTATAAACTCTCAACGCGCCTGGTGCTGGAGCATCCCGAGGTGTCGCGCGTGGTGCGCAAGCACAATGCCCGCTTCATCGAGGTGAACCCCACCTACTGCACCGTGATGCTGAGCAGCGTGACGGAAGAGATTCAAAACCTTTACTATGCGCTCGACGAGTTCGGGTGCGTGCTGCAATACACCCGCAGCGGCCGCATTGCGCTGACCCGCAGCACCGTGGAGCAGGTGAGCGACTTCCTGGAAAAGCAGGAGGCATTGCACAGAAAATAAACCTTTCAATCTGGAAAAATATTACTTACTTCAGAACGAATGATGGAAAAAATAGGGAAATATCAGTTCATGGCCGAGCCCTTCCACTGCGATTTCAACTCGCGGCTGCTAATGGGGCACTTAGGAAACCACCTGCTCAATGCAGCCGATTTTCACAGCAACGACCGCGGCTTCGGCATGATTTATCTGAAAACCATCAACAAGGCATGGGTGCTCTCGCGCCTGGCTGTAGAGATGGAATATATGCCGAAGGCCTACGACCGTTTCTGGGTGGAGACATGGGTGGAGACAGCCATGCGTTTCTTTACCAACCGTAACTTCGCCATCAGCGGTCCCGACGGACAGGTCTATGGCTACGGGCGCAGCGTCTGGGCAATGATCGACACCGAGACGCGCCAGCCTCACAACCTGCTGGAAATCAACAACGGCTCTATCAGCGACTATATTGAGCGCGAGAAAGTTTGTCCCATCGCCAAAAGCTCGCGTGTGCAGATGACCCCGGGTGCCGAACTGGTGCGTACCATCGACACCTATTATAATGATGTGGATATGAACGGCCACATCAACAGCGTGAAATACATTGAGCATGTGCTCGACCTCTGGGATCTCGACTGGTATAGTAAGCATCAGATTCACCGTTTTGAGGTGGCCTATGTGGCTGAGAGCCACCAGGGCGACCGCCTGAGTCTCTACCGTGAGCAGACTGGTGAGAACGAGTATTGCGTCCGTATTTGCAAGACAGGCGATGTAGAGGTGGTGCGCAGCAAGGTAGTCTTTTTCTAGTACGCTCGTCCGCAGGGCTTTTGTGGAGGATTGCTGGGCTACAAGGAAAAACTTGTAGCACTGGAGGCTTTTTTCTGTCGCTAATTGATCGCTACAGGCGCGTGGAAGGCTGCATTAGGCGCGTGGAAGGCAACTTCAGCTGCGTAGAAGGCAACTCCAGGCGCGTGGAGGGCTGCTCTGGAAGTGTAAAGGGCTCAGTTGTGACGATAAAAGAAACGACTATTTTTCTACAAAACTAGAAGATTGTTTGGTTGTTTCGTTTTAATTTGTTACTTTTGCACCCCAGTAAGGTAAAAATGGTTAGTCCCCAGTTGTTCTTTCGAGTAAGGAGTGAATGGACCACTTAGACGACTGCTCTCGTGAAGGGCGGACAAGGTTCATAGGGATATGTATAACATATTTAAAACAACAAAAACTATTATGGCAGAAATGAATTTTGGTGGCGTGATAGAAACAGTAGTCACCAGCAAGGAGTTTTCATTGGAAAAGGCACGCGAGGTGCTGAAAAACGAAACTATCGCCGTGATTGGCTATGGTATCCAGGGACCCGGTCAGGCTTGCAACCTGCGCGACAATGGCTTCAACGTGATTGTCGGTCAGCGTCAGGGCAAAACCTTCGAGAAGGCGGTAGCCGACGGATGGGTGCCGGGCAAGACGCTCTTCTCGATTGAGGAGGCGGCTGAGAGAGGTACTATTTTGTGCATGCTCCTGTCGGATGCTGGTCAGATTCAGGTGTGGCCCACCATCAAGAAATATCTAACACCGGGTAAGACCTTGTATTATTCTCATGGCTTTGCCATCAACTGGAGCGACCGCACGGGAGTCGTTCCTCCCAAGGATGTGGATGTCATTCTGGTGGCTCCTAAGGGTTCGGGCACCAGTCTGCGCACCATGTTCTGTGAGGGTCGCGGCCTGAACTGCTCGTATGCCGTCTATCAGGATGCCAGCGGTCAGGCAGAGGAGAAGACCATCGCCTTCGGTATCGGCATCGGAGCGGGTTATCTGTTTAAGACCACTTTCGAGCGCGAGGCAACCAGCGACCTGACTGGTGAGCGCGGCTCGCTGATGGGTGCTATTCAAGGATTGTTGCTGGCTCAGTATGAAGTGCTGCGCGAGAACGGCCATTCACCCTCGGAGGCTTTCAACGAGACGGTTGAGGAACTGACCCAGAGCCTTGGTCCGCTCTTTGGCGAGAAGGGAATGGACTGGATGTACGCCAACTGCTCGACAACGGCTCAGCGTGGAGCGCTGGACTGGGCTCCTCGTTTCCACGATGCCATTAAGCCGGTGATGCAGCAGCTCTACGAGAGTGTGAAGAACGGAACTGAAGCACAGATCTCCATCGACTCGAACTCAAAACCCGATTACCGTGAGGGTCTGGAGAAAGAACTCGAGGCCATGCGCAACCAGGAGATGTGGCAGGCAGGTGTGACGGTTCGCAAACTGCGCCCGGAGAACAACTAACAATTGATTCGTGGAATAAGACAAGGAGTTAGAACACGCTGATGAGAGGCGCTTCTAACTCCTTTTTTCATTGTAAACGGCACTTTCAGAGGGATATTCCCCACGAGCGATACTCTCTAATCAGTTTCCTCTTAACGAATTGAAGCCCAGCCTATTCCATCGACAAATAGGCTCCGTCGATAGAGATTATCTCTTCGTAGAGGAGGTGCTCGAGCGCTTTGTCGAGTGGTTTCCTTTCCAGGTTGAGCTGGCGCAACTCGCGAATGTGATGCTTCTGCCGGTCGTTCAGCAAAGCGAGAATGCACTCCTCAGCCGATTTCTTCTCGTCGTCGGCAGGTTCGAAGTTGGTACAGACATCGCAGATGCCGCAGTCGGTTGATTTCTCCTCGCCGAAATACTTGAGCAACTGACGGCTACGGCATATGTGGCTGTTCTTGGCGTAGCTGATGATTTGCTCAATGCGCTCGGCATACTGCTGTTTGCGCTCCTCGTAGACAACTGGCGGGATGATGAGCTTGTCGCCGTCCTCGCGTCGCTGGGTGTAGGTGATGTAGGGCGTTTTCTTGCTGGGGATGAAGTGGAGAATGTGCCGTTTGTCGAGGGCCTGGAACACAAAATAGGTCTGGGGTAGCGTCAGGCCGATCTGCTGGGCGATGAAACTCTCGTCGATGTAGTTGTAGTCGGTGAAGAGTCCGCCATAGTTGCGCAGAAGGACGATGATCAGCTCATTCTCCAGCTCGGTGAGGTTTTCCAGTTTGTAGAAGTCGTTACGGCCAATGAGGAACATCACGCGGGCTTTGTTTTCTGTCTCTTCGGTGTAACTGATGTATCCGCAGTTGGTGAGGATATTCAGCGCCGAGTACACTTGTATGGGGAAATGCTTGAAGGCACGGCAGAATTTATCGACATCGAACTCGAAGGTATATCCTGCGCCGCTGCCAATGCCTACCTGGTAGAAATAAGCCAGGTGGTCGTAGACCTTGCGGATGTACTCTTTGTCGGGATAATTGTCGGCAATGCGTTTCTGGAGCTTGCGCTCATCGCTGTTGTTGTAGAGCAGGATGGCCTTCGAGGGGCGGCCGTCGCGCCCGGCACGTCCGGCTTCCTGAAAGTAGGCTTCCAGCGAGTCGGGGCAGTCGATGTGAATCACCATGCGCACGTCGGGCTTGTCGATTCCCATGCCGAAGGCGTTGGTGGCTACCATGATGCGTATGCGGTCGGCCTGCCAGTCTTTCTGCCGCACGTCTTTTGTCGTGGAATCGAGTCCGGCGTGATAGAACGTGGCATTGAGATTGTATTCGTTCAGCAAGTCAGCTATCTCTTTCGCGCGGCGCCTGCTGCGCACGTAGACGATGGCTGAGCCGATGGAGTGTTCGAGCAGTTCTACCAAGTCGGTGTGCTTGTCGGTGGAGGTCTGGACGATATATGCCAGGTTCTTCCGCTCGAAGCTCATGCGGAAGACGTTGAATGATGCGGGTTTCGGGTTGAGCGACAGCTTGTCCTGGATATCCTCCACCACTTGCGGGGTGGCAGTGGCTGTCAGAGCCAGTACGGGAACTTCGGGCTTGATTTTCCGGATATCGGCAATCTTCAGGTAAGAAGGCCGGAAGTCGTAACCCCATTGGCTGATGCAGTGGGCCTCGTCGACGGTGATAAAGCTCACCTTCATGTGACCGAGTTTCACTTTGAACAGGTCGGAACCCAGTCGCTCGGGCGAGACGTAGAGTATCTTAATGCCTCCGAATACACAATTCTCGAGCGTGACAAGTATCTCTTCGTGCGTCAGTCCGGCATAGATGGCTGCTGCGCGGATGCCCAGTTTCTTTAGGTGCATCACCTGGTCTTTCATCAAGGCGATGAGCGGGGTGATGACAACGCACACGCCTTCCTGTGCCAATGCAGGCACTTGGAAAGTAATCGACTTGCCGCCGCCAGTGGGCATGAGTCCCAGCGTATCGTGGCCACTGCCAATGCTTTCGATGATGTCACGCTGAATGCCGCGGAAATCATCGTAGCCCCAATACTTCTTCAGAATGGCTTGGTAATCACGGAGAGTAGGGGAATGAAGTTCGGAGGACGTAGAGTGCTGCTCTATGGATTCAGAGTAATACGTTGAGGACACAGAACAGCCCTCTGCCTCAAGAGCATCAGGCTCCTGAGAGGGCGATAGTTCCGGGTCGTCACAACTGATGATCATTCTGAATCCTCAATCCTTCAATTCTTAATTCTGAATCCTTCAATCAATTCTCAATCCTCAATTCTCAATCTTCAATCTTCAATCCTCCATCTTCAACTCTCCGCTTCTGTAGGTCTGATATCCTCAATCTGCAGTTGAACATCGCCTTTCTTGAAGACATTATCCTCGATGGTATAGGCAATGTCGAACGAGCGTTTCGACTTGATGTAACGTGCCGAACCGCTCTGTCCGAAGGCAATGCCGTTCATCACATTGTTCGATTTCGAGTCGACCAGTTCGAGTTTCACATGTTCCTGCTCACGGCCTACCACCTTACTGGTGCCGAAGTCGTAGACGTCGAGGGTGGCAAACAATGGCTTTTGGTTGCCGGGTCCGAACGGTGCGAACTTCTTCAGTTCACTGTGCAGTTTGCGGGTGATATCCCTGAAGTCGATGACGGCATCAATATTCAGAATGGCCTCCGTCTGCTCGGGCTGTATGTGCTCGTCGACATACCGCTGGAAGCGGCGGCGGAACTCGGTGATGTCGTTCCAGCGCAGCGTCAGGCCTGCCGCATAGGTGTGGCCGCCGAAGTTGACCAGCATGTCGCGGCAACTCTTGATGGCAGAATAGACGTCGAAGCCGGCGATGCTGCGGGCAGAGCCGGTGGCAAACTCACCGTCGCGAGTCAGCACAACCGTAGGCCGGAAATAGATTTCTGTGAGTCGCGAGGCCACGATGCCGATGACGCCTTTCTTCCAGTCCTCATCGTAGAGCACGATGCTCGACTGGTGTTTCTGGCTTTCCAACTTGGCCACAATCTGGTTGGCCTCCTCGGTCATCTGCTTGTCAATGTCTTTGCGCTGCTCGTTGTACTCGTTGATGTGCTTGGCTTTCTGCAGGGCCAGATTGTAGTCTTTCTCAATCAGTAAGTCGACGCTCTCTTTGCCGTTCTCCATGCGTCCGCTGGCATTGATGCGCGGTCCGATTTTGAATACGATATCGCTCATCGAGATGTCGCGCCCGCTCAGTCCGCAGATGTCGATGATGGCCTTGATGCCGATGTTTGGGTTCTGATTGAGCTGCTTCAGACCGTGGAACGCCAGTATGCGGTTTTCGTCCTCCACGGGCACGATGTCGGCTGCTATGCTCACGGCACAGAAGTCGAGCAGGGGGATGAGCCTCGAGAAGGGAATGCCATTGTTTTTGGCAAAGGCCTGCATAAACTTAAATCCCACACCGCATCCGCAGAGATGCTTGAAGGGGTAGGTGTCGTCCTCGCGCTTCGGGTTGAGAATGGCGGCAGCAGGCGGCATCACCTCGTCGGGGACGTGGTGGTCGCAAATGATGAAGTCGATGCCAAGACTCTTGGCATAGGCTATTTCGTCGATTGCCTTGATACCGCAATCGAGAATGATAATGAGTTTCACACCGGTTTCCTTGGCAAAGTCTATTCCTTTCTTGCTCACGCCATATCCCTCGTCATAGCGGTCGGGGATATAGTAGTCGATGTTCGAATAGAACTGCTGGAGAAACTTGTATACCAATGCTACAGCTGTGCACCCGTCGACATCGTAGTCGCCATAGACCATGATGCGTTCTTTGCGCCCCATTGCGTCGTTCAGACGGTCAACAGCCACGTCCATATCTTTCATCAGGAAAGGATTGATGAGGTCGTTGAGCTGGGGACGGAAGAATCGCTTGGCTGCCGATTCAGTAGTGATGCCGCGGCGTATGAGCAATCCGCCCAGTATGGGACTGATTGCCAGCTTGGCCGCCAGCTCTTCAGCTGCTTTCTTTTGGTCTGATGTCGGTGCTTCGTAATTCCATTTAAAATGCATTTATATTGTTATTTTTATTCTTTCTGTAGCTATAGGGTATAATAACCGCCCCCAAAGTTAACAAAAAAAAACGAGGAACGTATCATATTCCTCGTTTTTTTACATTATTTATATGTGTCGGATGCTTTGAACGATGTGATGCGCGTGATGATGCTGTACGGTTTTCCTGCAAATCACCTGACCATTCACGGGTCATTCACCATCCGAGTCGCATGATTCACTCGGCTGATATCTTTTAGATGCCCAGCTTCTTGCGGATATCCTTGGGAATGGCATTCTTGTTCACCATGTAGTCCATGGTGTTGGCAGCGATGAAGGCCTTGGTCATATACCAGATGCCTTTATACTCTCCGGCCTCGCCCCAAGAGTTCTTCACCATGTAGTACTCTCTTCCGTTCTGGTCTTTGGCGATACCGTAGATCAGCATGCCGTGGTCGTCGGTCAGCTCCCAGTTGTCGTAACGCTCCTGGCGCATCTCCTGTGTGGGAACAATCTCGGGAACCTTGCATCCCAGTGAGTCGAGCATGCCTTTCTTGGCAGTAGCCGACAGTTTCAGCCAACGGGCCATGTCGCTGCCGGTGAGGCTCTGTGCCTTCTCGTCGGTGGCATAAGCCAGACCCTGACGGGTGAAGCCCTGCTCAGAAACGTCGCCGCCCCAAGCCACGGTGTAGCCCTGCATCACGGCATTGTCGATGATGCGCATCATCTCGTCCATCGGCACATTCCATGACAGGCCGTTGCGCCAGTTGTCCTGTACCTCAACGGGGAACTCGGTGTAGAAAGGACGGTGAGTGAAAGAGGTGATGCTCACGTAGTCGTCCATGTTCAGGCCAAGGCTGGCAGCAAACGACTTCGGGGTGTATTTTTTTCCCTCGTAGGTGAACTCCTCGGGGCATTTGCCCAGATAAGCGTCGAGAATGCCCTGCAAGCCGACCTTCCACTGGTTGCTGATTTTCTTGCCCTTGTTTCTGGCCACGGCGTCAACGTAAGGTGACATCAGCGAGAAGAACTCGTTGAAGTTGTTCAGAGAGTCGCCGTACAGACTGCCTGGGAATGGCATGGCGTCCTCGGGGCAGATACCGTAGTTCTTCAGCGCATAATACACGTCGTAGGCCGAACCGCCCTGTGCGAACTGGCAGTCGCCATGCAGGCGAACCACCTGAACGGCACGGTCCATATAGGTCTTGTTGGCAACGAAGCTCTCGCAGAGGTCGTAGGTCTTGCCGGTCTTCTTCAGAATCTCAGCCTCAAAGTAAGAGAGGGTAGAGTAGTCCCAGCAGGTGCCGCTGCGGCTTTGGTTCTTGATACTGGTAATCTTGTTCTCTTTCACCACGGTGAACACAGGCTTATTAGGATTCTCCTTCTTCTTGTCCTGTGCGTTTGCGCCAATGGCAACAAGTGCTACGAGCGCCATCAAAAAAAGCTTTTTCATTTGCGTTTTGTATTAATTTTTATATGAATGATGATTTCGTTTGTATGTGTTAGCTTGTTAGCTGTCCAGCTGGAACGGCTGTGTTATTTTGCGGCAGCCATGAACTCCTCCACATCCTTGGGATGATACGGGATGCGGTTCTTGCCCAGGAAGCGGCAGCCGTCGCTGGTAATCAGGATATCGTCCTCGATGCGGATACCGCCGAAGTCCTTATAGGTCTCGAGCATGTCGAAGTTCAGGAACTCGGCGCAATGGCCGCTGGCACGCCAGTCGTCGATGAGTGCCGGGATGAAGTAGATGCCCGGCTCGTCGGTTACCACGAAGCCTTCCTCCAGCCGGCGTCCCATGCGCAGGCAGTTGGTGCCAAACTGCTCCAGGTTGGGGCGTGTCTCGGCATCGAAGCCCACATAGCGCTGGTCAAGTCCTTCCATGTCGTGAACGTCCATACCCATCATGTGGCCCAGTCCGTGGGGCAGGAACATGGCATGAGCTCCGGCGCGTACAGCCTCCTCGGTGTCGCCCTTCATCAAGCCCAGCTCTTTCAGCTTGTCGGTCATCAGACGGCACACGGCAAAGTGCACGTCCATGTATTTCACACCGGGCTTGGCCACCTCGAGGGCATAGTCGTGACAGGCCTCTACGATGGAGTAAATCTCCAGTTGGCGCTGCGAGTATTTGCCATTGACAGGCATCGTGCGCGTATGGTCGGAGCAGTAGTCGTCGAGCTCACAACCGGCATCGCAGAGAGCCAGGCGGCCGTCCTCGAGCAGAGCACCCGACGGGTTTCCGTGCATAATCTCGCCATGCTGGCTGAAAATGGTGGCAAAGCTGTTGCCGTTGGCCAGCGAGTTGGCAATGCCATCCACCTGTCCGCCGATGTAGCGCTCGGTCACACCGGGCTTGATCAGCCGTTGTGCGGTGGTATGCATCATGTAACCCACGTCGCAGGCACGCTCAATGGCCTCTATCTCCTGAGGCTCCTTCGTTGAGCGCATCTTCACCACGGCCATGATGAGGTCCATCGAGGCAGCTTCTTTCTGCTGGCTGGGGTGAATGCCCAGCAGGTCCATGATCTGAATCTTCGTGTCGTGGCGGTAGGGCGGCAGGAAGTGAATCTTCTGTCCCTTGGCCTTGGCTTTGTCGCAGATGTTCTGCAACTCTTTCATGGGAGCAGTCTTGTCGATACCCACCTGTGCGGCCAGGTCGCTCACGCAGTCCACCGAGCCATACCAAACGATGTCCTCAATGTCGATATCATCGCCAATGAGCATTTCGCAGTCGTTATCGATGTCGATGACACCCACCAGCCCATCTCTGTGCTGGCCGAAATAATAGATGAACGACGAGTCCTGGCGGAAGGGGAAATAGGCATTGTTGGGGTAGTTCTTGGGTGCCTCATTGTTTCCAAACAAGACAATCACACCGCTTTTCACGAGTTTCTTCAGTTCGCTGCGGCGACGAACGTATGTGTCTTTGCTAAACATATCTAGTTTTTTAATATTAGATGGTTTTACATGCTTTTATGGCACAAAGATACAAATAATCTGCCAAATCCCTATTACGTTGGTGCTTTTTTAATATTTTATAATAAAAAAACAAGGACATTGCTTTCAAAATGTCCTTGTCCTGCTTTCTTATGTCAGTGTTGCTTAGTCTTTCTTCATGGCGTCTTTGGCCTTCCCGACTGCATCTTCAGCAGCCTCTTTCATGTCGTCGGCCACGTCTTTCATCTTGTCAACGGCGTCGTCGGCAAAGTCCTTAGCCTTGTCGAAAGCGTCGCCAGCCACATCTTTCACTTTGTCAACGGCATCGTCGGCGACATCTTTGATTTTGTCAACGGCATCGTCGGCAAAGTCCTTGGCCTTGTCGAAAGCATCGTCAGCGCCATCCTGAGCCTTGTCCACCATCTCGTCGATCTTGTCGCCTACGTTGTTGATGGTTTTGTCGAGGTCGGACTGCTGGTAGGCCTTGCCGGCCTCATGGTCCTCCACCACCTTGTACTTGGGCGACATGCCCCATTTGTTGGGTTCCACCTTACTGTCCTGGCAGAGGAACACCAGCAGGATGATGCCCACAACGAGCGTCACCAGATAAAAGATAATCAGCAGCGGGTCGGTGAAGATCTTCACCAATTCAGACAAGCTGATGCTTTCTGCGCTGTAGGCTGCCCCCAGCTTATAGAGATAGTATGCCGAGAGAATCAGACCGAACGCCATGCTGGCAATCACCCACCATCCGCTGCGGCCCGTATCGTGTACACGACGAATGGTCAGCGGGATCATCAGCAGTGAAATCACAAAAGATATCACCCCACCGATGGTAGGAATCAGGGCAAGCAGATACGTTACCACGAAGGCACATAGTGCGCACCACCAATACTCAGAACGACGTGAGCGTCCCTTCCAGTCAATCCATTTGTTCTTGGCTTCCCGCAGAGCCTCACCGAAGCTTAGCTGCGGATTTGCAATTACTTTACTCATATCTTTATCATTTTTGGTTGGGTTTCTCTTGTCATCAAGCAGGATTGTGATGAGAATGGCTGGCTTCGTCATCAAGAAGAACTGTGAGGAGAATGGCCGGCTTCGTCATCAAGCAGGACTGCGATGAGAATGGCTGGCTTCTAGCCCTTTTCCAGCAGGTCGGGGCGCAGTCGCTTCGTCCGTTCCAGGGCCTGTTCCATCTCCCATTCCTTGATTTTGGCCTCATGTCCGCTCAGCAGGATGTCGGGCACCTTCCAGCCCTTGTAGTCGGCAGGACGTGTGTAGATAGGTGCGGCCAGCAGGTCGTCCTGGAAACAGTCCGAGAGGGCGCTCTGCTCGTCGCCAATCACTCCCGGCACCACACGCACGATGGCGTCGGCCATCACGGCGGCAGCCAGCTCGCCACCCGTCAGCACATAGTCGCCAATCGAAATCTCACGTGTGATGAGGTGGTCGCGGATGCGCTGGTCGATGCCCTTGTAGTGGCCGCACAGGATGATGATATTGCCTTTCAGCGACAGGTCGTTGGCCACATGCTGGTCGAAGCGCTCACCGTCGGGCGATGTGAAAATCACCTCATCGTAGTCGCGCTCAGCCTTCAAGGCCGAGATGCAGTTCTCAATGGGCTGGCATTTCATCACCATCCCGGCAAATCCGCCGTAGGGATAATCGTCTACACGCCGCCATTTGTCGTCGGTATAGTCGCGCAGGTTGTGCAAATGAATCTCTGCCAGGCCCTTCTTCTGGGCACGTGCCAGAATCGACTCGTTGACGAATCCCTCCAGCATCTCGGGCAGAACTGTGATAATGTCTATTCTCATATTCATTGCAAAAGTAATAAATAATACTTAGACATGGGTAGAATCATCAATTAAAAAAACTAAAACATGACTGAAAACCTTCTGCCGTGCGTAACTGAAAAAACGCGAAAATGCAACAGAAATCATCTCTCCCTTGCATTTCCGCGTGAATGATTGGTACATCAACTCACCCTTGCATTTCGCGTATATATTGGTTGTATTAAAGTCTCGGATATGGGGTTCCTGTTATTGTTTCTTCTTGGCTTTGGGGCGCAGGTAGCGGTCGCCGGTTGCTTCTACGATTTGGCGCTGCACCTCAGGGGTGTAGCCTGTGCGCTCAACCTTCTGGCCGCGGCCGTAGGGAGTGCGCAGGAACTGGCCGTCTTTCTCGGGTTTCACCACCTGGTCGTTGTATTTCACGATCATGTGCCAGGCCATCTGCTGCCAGCGGCTGAGCATCTGCCGGGCGGTCTGGTCGCTCACTTCGGTGAGGTAGGCAATGCCCTCGTTGCGGTTGGTGGCGAGCAGCCGACTGGCTTCTGCGTCGATTTGCGGCAGGATGGCGGCATAGTGGTTGTCCAGCGAGTCGCGCACCTGTTTCAGTTCGGGGAAGAGTTGTGAGTAGCGCGGATAGACCATGTTGGCCACCCAGTTGCACACCCAGAAGGCGCTCTGCATCGAGAAGGTCACATCGTCTGCGCGTCCGTCCATCACATAGGGGTCGGGCACGCGGCTGATGCTGCAGAAGACCGGTGTCTGGGCGGTCATGTTGGCCTCGTCGTTGCCGAACCACATGATGCCTCCCACCTCACGGGGCAGCCAAGAGCGCATCTGGCATACCCACGAGAAGGCCGACTGGGGCGTTGAGAGCAGCCGCTCGTTGAAGTAGTTGTTGCCGTCGACACGGAAGGTGGCCGTCGGCGGACGGTAGGGTGAGGCCCACTGGCCCTGGGTGAGGTCGCGGTCGGGAGCGAAGGGCGTGCCCTCGTAGTGGTCGCGCATGGTGGCCTGCACGTCGGCCAGCGAGAGCTTGCGGTCGGGAACCATGTAGAGCGGCATCGGCTCGGCGTCGTCGCGTTTGCCTTCCACATAGTCGAAGTAGCGCATGGCATCCTTGCAGAAACGGTTGAAGAAGGTCCACACACGGGCCTCGCACATGCGGCGGCCGCTGAATGCCAGCGGGTTGTAGGCCTCGCGGAAGCTGAACTCCTCGTCTTTGCCACTGAAACGGCCCGACTGCCGGGCGAAGGTGATGACATCTTTGCTGTACATCACGTCGAGCACCGTGGGATTGTCGTACGGACGGGGTTTCTCGTTGACCTTGGCGCGGCGGTAGCCCTTGCCGATGATATGCGTGATGCGGCTCTGGTTGGCATGTCCGCTGATGGCATTGTCGGGAATGCGGACAGCGGCCCACACGGCTTTCCGGGTGCCTGGTCCGCAGCTGATGGTCTCCATGATCCACGCCTCGTTGGCATCGCACACGCTGAATGACTCACCCTGTCCCACGTAGCCGTAGCGGTCGGCCAGGTCGCCCATGATCTGGATGGCCTCGCGGGCTGTCCTGGCGCGCTGCAGGGCGACACCCATCATGGTGGGATAGTCCATGGTGGCGGTAGAGTCTTGCAACTCCTTGCCCACGTTATAGGTGCTCTCGCCGATGGCTACCTGCCATTCGTTGATGTTGCCGATGGCATGGTAGGTATGCGAGGCCTCGGGAATCTGGCCGTGAGGAATGCGCGAATAGTAGTTGGCCACTTGCCGCATGGTGCCTGGCTGATGGTCGGCGGCAGGGTAGAGGGGAATGCCGAAATAGAGACCATAGGAGTCGCAGGCATAGGTGCACATAACGCTGCCGTCGGTCGAGGCATGCTTGCCCACGATGAGGTTGGTGCAGGCCGTAGCTGCCGTATGGGCGAGCAGGCAGACGAGCAGGGTGATGATAGCTTTTCGCATGTTGGTGGTGGATGCTTTTCGCTTGGTGGTGACTTCTTTTCGCATAGTGGTGATTTCTTTTCGCATGGTGGTGTTAGCTCTTTGCATGTTGGTGGATGCTTTTCGCAGGTTGATGGTGTCGTTAGAAATCTACTCGAATGGCATAGGGCACGCCGTTCAGCACGTCCAGCCGTCCGCTATACTGAGTGCCGTAGCGAGTCTGGCGGGCTTCTACGGTGGTGTCGCAGAATACTGACACATAGAGTGTTCCGGCCTTCGGGCGCACGATGGTGAGCAGTTTGCCGATGCCCGGGTGCAGGTCGCAGTGCTCGGCCTCGTCCTTGAAGGCCAGCTGGCGGCTGTCGGCAAAGAGGTAGAGGTCGAAGTGGCCCAGACCCTCGGTAGGCTTCAGCGTGATTTTGAGCGTGTCGGTGCCTTCGGGCACTTCGACGGTGAAATGGTGATACTGCTTGTCGCCGATGCGCGTGTAGGCAGGGCGCTTGTCGTGGGTGTAGCAGGTCATGCGCCGCTCCTCGCCGTTCTTCAGCTCGCCCTTCACGGTGGGTTTGCCCACGCCGTCCATCACATATTTCAGCATGGCAGCCGTCAGTTCCAGCCGCGGTCCTTCGACGGCGTCCTCCGGATGAGAGCCGCAGAGCACGATACGCCCTGCCTGCTCGCTGGCCTTGTAAGCCCAGACTACCGGTTCGCCGATGATGGGGCGCTTGGGCTCGCCACCCGGTGTGGAATAGCGGGCCAGTACCTCGGTGCCCACAGGACAGAGGAAGGTCATGTTGCCATAGCAGCCTCCGTTGTGGCGCACGCTGTCGATGGCCATGCGCCCTCCGAACCGATAGTAGCGGAGCAGGGGCGAGTTGGGTTCGATGACGACATCCGTCCACGATTTCTCCAGTCCTGTGCCCGTGGTGTAGCCCGGCCAGATGCCCAGATACATGTCGTTGGGAGCAGCCTCCTTGTCGGGCAGCTTGGTGCCGAGCGAGGCAATGAAAGCGCCTGCGCACGAGCCCACATAACCGCCGCCGTTGGCCACGAAGGTGCGGTAGTTGGCACGGCCCTGTTCGCCCAGCGAGGTGCCATGTGCCTTTGCCCTGCCGCCATTCATGTAGACCGCGCGGAAACGTGGCGCACCGTCGGGATAGAGCAGGATGCCGTTCTCGTCGAGGGCGCTGCCGCCGATGAGCTGCGACTGCAACAGGGTGTCGGCATCGGTAAACGCGAACTTGTCGGTGTAGCTGTGGGGAGTAGAGACGAAGCTCTCGATGGTGAAGTCGGCCAGCCGGGCCGCCCATAGGTCGACACGCGACGTGAGCATCATGCCGCTGTCCATGAACAGGTCTTTATAAAACCCTTTCTGTCTCTGCTGGGCGGTAGCCAGCGAGGCGTTCACGAAGAACACCAAAACCCATATCATCTTTCTCATAGTCTTCATCTTAATAGTCCGCTTTTATGGTGTAAGGAATGCCGTTCAGCACGTCGGTGCGGCCAGCATACTGGGTGCCGTTGGGAGTGACGATGGTGTCGACGGTGGTGGCACAATGCACCGACACATACATCGTTCCGGGCTTGGGATTCTTGATGACCAGCCGTTTGTTGGCATCGAGCGCCACGTTCTTGTAGTCGGCATCATCGACAAAGGCGAAGTCGCCGTGGCGGGCACAGAGATACATCACCACATCGTCGTAGCCCATGAGCGACTTCAGGGTCAGCGTCAGTTGCCGGGTCTGCTTGGGCACCTCGACGGTGAAGTGATGATACTGCTTGTCGCCAATACGCGTGTAGGCCGGCTGGTTGTCGCGGGTGTGGCGGTCCATCACTCGTTCCTCGCCGTTCTTCAGCTTGCCCTTCACGGTGGGTTCGCCATTGCCGTCGAGGGCATAGCGCACCATGGCGCACATCAGGTCGAGCCGCTCGCCCGTCTTCACATTCTCGGGATGCGAGCCGCAGGGCACCACGCGTCCGCTCTCGCGCCCTTGCTTGTAGGCCCAGATGGCAGCCTCGCCCTGTATCTCGCGCTTCAGGCCGGTCATGCCGCGCGTGTCGTAGCGAGCCAGGATCTCCGTTCCCTCGGGCCACATCTGGCGGGTGTAGGCATAGGCGCCGTTGTTGTGGTAGACGCTGTCGACGAAGCGGTCGCCGCCGAAGTCGTAGTAGCGCAGCAGAGGCGAGCGTTTGTCGATGCTGATGCCGGTGGGCTTGTCGGAGAGGCGTGTGCCCCGGCAGAGTCCCGGCCAGATGCCCAGGTAGGCGTGGCGCAGTTTCAGACTGTCTTCCCACACGCCCCGGCTGGTGATGTAGCAGCCTGCGCATGAACCCACGAAGCTGCCGCCGTTGCGCACAAACGTGCGGATATTCTCTCGGCCGCGCTCGCCCAGCGTCTTGCCGTGCGACTCAGCCAGTCCGCCATGCAGATAGAGCAGCCGGAAGCGCGGTTCGCCATCGGGATAGAGCAGCACGCCGTTCTCGTCGATGGCACTGCCTGCAAAGCACTGTTCCTGCAGCAGGGTATCCATGCGGGTGTATTCTTTTGCTTTCTTGGCAGAGACGAAAGCCTCAGTCTCTAGCCCTAGCACGCGGGCGGAAGGCAGGTCAGCACGCGACGACAGGCGCAATCCACCGTCAATAAAAATGTCTTTGTAGTAACCCTTGGCGTTGTTCTGTGCGTTGAGCAATAAGGGCGTAAGTAATCCTAAAATAATGATTTCTTTTTTCATCAAATTATTTGTTTTTAGTGTTCCTCTGTTTTTTGTTTCAGGCATGGTCTTTAGTGGTCAGCCATCCTTTGGCCTTTCCTATCATCAGCACAGCTAGCAGCGCTGCCGCACACGCGCCAATGAAGAGCCACCCCATACCGTTCATAAACGCGATAGGCGCAAAGGTGACAAGGCTGATTTCCACAGGTGCGATGAAGAGGTAGGCCAGCGCGTAGTCTTCCAGACAGTGGGTGCGCTGTTCGGGATCGACAACCCGCAAGAGGGCAATACCCATAGCCATAGTGCCAGTGAACCATCCCCACGAGAACATGGCTTTCTCAAACCAGTAGTCAGGCATCATCTTTCTGGCAACGATGAAGATATAGAGAGCTGTGCACAATAGTCCTATGATCAGCAATAAGAGCAATGGAATGAGGTTTTGTAGTACCACCGACAGCTTGATGCTGGCAATGCCGCAGGCAACAAGAATGTCGGTAAACGTTCCGCTGAGGTGGCCGATGGTTGAAGGGCAGATGTAGCGGATGACTCCCGTACGACGGAAGAGTGAGGCAACGATGATACCGGCAATAAACGCACAACTGAATACAGGCAGCGACAACTGTGGTAAAAACAGCTGTACGAGTTTGCTCAGCCCGTAACCGCCGAGCGCCACAGCCATGACCACGGAGAAATTGAAGGTCAGCGAGTCGATGGAGATGCTCGACGTGGTGGTCTTGCCCAATGGCATGCGTTTCTCTTCGGGCAACAATCCGGCACGGTATTCAGCTGGCAGCTCGCTGAAGCTGGTCAGGAACGATGTGTAGCCCTTCTGTGTGCCCCGCTTGACTATGAGCAGTCCAATAACCACCGAGCCGATGATACCCACCGTGGCAGCTGTCATGGCCAGTGTGAGCATGTCGTCATAGTTGTAGGTTTGGAAAGCAGCTCCCAGTGCTGCTGCCGTGCCATGGCCGCCACAATAGCCTGCAGGCATTGACAGTCCAAAAGCACTGTTCAGCTCCGGCCAGAACAGGCGTAGCACGCAGATGCCCATCAGTCCGCCCAAGGTCCATTGTGCCAACATGCCCACTTGCGAGTAAACCCACATGCGGCCGATGTTGTTGCCCGAGGCTTTCGAGCTGTCCGTTGTGAACGGCAGGCACCCGAAGATGCAGGCAATGAGGATGCTGGCGTAGGTTCCTGTGTTCTCTGACAGCGGAATGCATGCAATGCCGTTGGGCCCCAGGGCCAGTCCCAGGAATCCGGCAATGAGCGAGGGAGGGATGAACAATCGCTGCACCCATTTCACTATTACGCGTATGAACTTTCCAATCAGCAGCAAAAGGGTAATCATGCCCGCATCTACAAAGAGCGTCCATGGCGTGAAAGGATCTTTCTCTGCTTTGGCTGCCACTTGCTCGTTTGTAGTGTTCCGGTCCATGAAATCGCTGATTTTCGCAGCACATAGCGGCAGCAGTCGTTTGATGCGCGACAGATTGTCGGCACTGACGGTTTGCTCAGAAAAAGGCACGAACATGGTAGTGATGTCCTCAGACCCCGGATTGCGACCATACTTGAAAGCATAAGTCAGGTTCCCGTCTTTGTCGAGACACTCGCTAGGAAGCAGGGCAGAAGCCACCGAGATATAAGGCTCTAGTGTGCCTTGGTTGCCAATGTCGTTCAGATTGTGGTCGGCAAGCAGGGTTTTGTAGCACTCGTAGGCTGTTCCTACGGCAGGGTCGATGAATTCGCAGTCGTCGGAAATCAGACGCGCATAGGGTCTGTGCCCGGTTTTGTCCTGAAAGCTCTTCAGTTCTATGAGGTGTTTCTTTAAAGTCTCGATGGCGAAGGGGTAGTGCGTGCAGCCCAGAATGATGCGGTCGATGGGTTTTTGGATATTCTGTTTGCGTGCTCTCTCCAGCAGGCAGAGCAGGTTGAACCGGGCATAGTTGTCGGCTGAGTTCAGTTGTATGCGCGTTACTCTTCCGCGACTATCGCGCTCAATGAATGCCTGGTTGTTGGTTGTGTCGAAGTTGTAGGCATCAATCAGATCAGGGTCAATGTCGCCATCCGTCTTGCCCAGTTTCGGTCCACGATAGTTGGCTGAGAAGGTGGTGAGCGAACGGTCCACAAACTCTTTCTCCTCGTCAACGGCCTCGGCGAATCCGTAGCCGGGCTGACTGACGACAGACAGCTGCATGGCAGCGGGTTTGGTAGCGCTGAGCGTACGCTCATACACGCCACTGCTGATGGTTCCTTCCGTGGCCAGCACGCCAATAGCTGTTGTGGGTTTGTTGCCGATAGACTCTAACGCACTCTGCGCTCCGGCGTTTACCACACCAATCACCTTCACCGGGCTTTGTGCACCTGCCAGTAACTGCTGGATGTGCTCCAGACCGTAGGCCGTTGCCGTGTTGCAGGCGATGACAATTATCTTGACAGGACTTTTCTGCCCTTCAGGCTTTTGCGACCGATTGTCTTTCCAGAACTGCCCCTTCAGCAGGAAAAGGGCATCTTTCACAGCCAGCTCGCGCAGGTAGTCGGCCTTGCCCTCACGGTCGTAGCGCCCATAAGGCATATTTGCCTGGTCGGCCAGATACTCGAAGTTCTCGTTTTGGAAATCGGGAATCCCGTCGGGTTTCTCCTCACCGGTCTCATTGTTGAATCGGTCCTGCCGGAGTATTCGCTCAAGCACAGTGAATCCTCCCGTTCCACTGTCGAATACGCCAATGGGCAGATCGCGCAGTAGGGAAGGGTAGTTTTTGAAGTCAACATATTGGATGGACGTTTTGTCGTTGAGTGCCTTCTGGCATACTGGCAACAAGGTGGTTTGTGCTTTTGCAGGCAGGCACAACGACCAGGCAATGAGTAAAGAGTATATAAAAGCCTTGTATTTCATGGATGTATGGTGCTAATCGATGCTTCTTTCAGTTATTTCTTGCCTTTGTTGCTTCGTTTCGAGACAGGCCGTGCCACTCTCTTCTGATGATACTTTTTGGCCTCTTCGATGAGGAATCCGAAGAAGCGGGGCATCACCTTGTCGCCATGAACAGTGAATATTTCCGGGTGCGACTGAACGGCAAGAATGGGGTAGCGCGGATAGCCTTCCATCATTTCGGGCACACTGTCGGGACTCCATGCTGTGATTTTCAGCTCGGGCGCTATGTCCTTGATGCACTGGTGGTGGCGGCTGTTCACTCCGGTGGCTGTGAGTCCGAGCACCTTGGCCGACACCGTTCCGGGCACGATGCTGATGTCGTGGGCCGGTGTGGTGCTGTCGTCGGTCTGCCGGTGGCACAGCTCCGACTGCGGGAAGTCCGACGGTATGTCCTGCCAGAGCGTGCCGCCCATGGCCACGTTGATCATCTGCAGGCCGCGGCAGATGCCGAAGATGGGCATGCGCAGCTCGTGGGCCTTCTTGAAGAGCAGCAGTTCGAAGACGTCGCGCTCGTCGTTCACCTCGCCCAGCTGTGGATGGCGCTCGTGGCCGTAGTAGGCGGGGTCGACATCCGGACCGCCCGTCATGAGCAGTCCGTCGAGCATGCGCACCACGGTGGCCAGCTCCTGCGGGTCGTCGGTAGAGGCAATGAGGAAGGGCGTGCCCCCTGCCATCGTGACGGCTCTGACGTAGTCGTAGCCCACCGCGAGGCTGTTCTTCTTCAGGGTGGTGGTGATGCCGATGACGGGCTTTCTGCCCTTCACGGCCTTCTGGGCGCACAGGCTGTCGGCACGTTGGTAGAGCGCAGCCAGCTTCGGAGCCAGCCGGCCGTTGGTTTGCGCAACCGTGCCCTGAATGGCAAAGAGGCATGCCATGATGGCGGCAAGATATAATCTTTTCATGGTCGTTGGTGTGTTTATATTCGCGATACAACTGCAAATATAATAAAAAATCTGCACATTGTTCACTCTACAGGCGATTATTTTTCCGTGAGTGAAATATTGTCCGCTCATGATGACAATGTTTCCATCTCCCAGAGAGCAAATCCCTGTTTTCCGTGAGGGCGAAATGCATTAGCGCAAAATTGCGCCCATGCACTCTCTTTTTATCCTTGGTTAGTTTCTATCTATTACAGCAACATGTCAAAGATCGCTCGGTGTGTCGCACCCTCTCACGAGGTAACAATCGCCATACACCCCTCAG
>DEFO01000039.1 GCA_002350805.1 Prevotella sp. UBA2850 | reverse complement strand
ATATAGCTGCAATGTGGGTTAATATTTTAGAAATCAAAAGATTATCAATTATTCAGTAAACACTAACTAATAACAAAAAACAAAACGGCACTTCATTTTCAGTGTGTTGCGACAAAAAATGGCATGGCTTCGCCTGCTTGTCCGAATATGGAGCTGTTGTCGCAACAAGACGAGTGGAAACAACATACTATTTTATGATTTATATTGTGGATGACACTATCTTTGCAAAAAAAAGTAATTAATAACAAAAAACAATGTAATATGAAAAAGGTATTTTCAAAAAAAGATTTTGGCAGAATGAGTGCCATCGTTTGTGGTTTTATGACCATGTTTTCACTGCCACTGGTGTAGCCGACAGTGATGAGGTGGCAGTATTCGTCAGCAAGTGCAAGCAGGCATTTGCCTCCACCTCCGGTCGCGAGCTTCTCCGCGAGGCAGGCAAGCGCGCAGGTCTCTCCGACAAGGGCAGCTTCACCATCGTATGGCGCCACACCGATCTGGGTGTGAACAGCGACCGCGAGGAGTTCACCTTCAACATGAGCGGAAACTAGAAGATGGCGAAACGGGACCAGACCCGACCGCAACAGACAACAACTCCCGACTGGACATTTGTTCCAGCCGGGAGTTTCTCAAATAATCAACCTCATAGCAGAAAAATCAATGGTTATTGTCAGAAATTAGTAGCTGTCCCACTGCCCTGCAGGCGGAATGACGATGGTCCAGTAGTTCCAGTCGATGCAGTAGGCCACGTCGTAAGCCAGATAGAAACGGTCCTCACCCAGCAACTTGCCATCGGGATAAGTGTCGCCAGTGCTCCAGGGATCATGCACTTGGAACCATATCTCGTCGTTCACGATGCGATAGCCCTTGATGACAAGGAAGTGGCCCGACCCACCGGGATAATACCGGTTGGTGTGATAGCCTTTCGACAGTGCCTGTTGCTCGGTGATGTCGGCATTGTTCAGGCACACCACGCAGAGGTCGCCCAGACGTAGTTTGTCGATGATGGTCCATACGAAGCCTTGATAACTGGCGCCCCAGAAGTTCCACCAGTAGATGTTGGTGGCACCATTGTCCCAGAGATAGTTGTAGATGTCACGCGGATACCAGTCCACCCCGCCGTCCACCCAGCTCGTACGGGCATAGTTGCGCGCATCCTCCACTGTTCCCGTAAAGCTGGGGTTATACCATTTCATGACCATAGCAGCACAGGCGGGTCCGCAGTTGCGGTTGCTGAATTCTCCGCTGCCTTGCTGTGGGAAGTAGAAACTGCCCTGTCCATCGTTCGACCACCATTCGGTCAGGAAATTGCCCATACCATATTGAGCGGTATAGTCGTTGTTGGTGACGGTGACATGCCATCGGCTTTTCACCGTGTAGGTAGGGTCCGACACCGTGTAGAGCACCATGTTGCTGAAGTCCATGGTGTTGGCTCCACTGTGTTGCTCCACGCGGTTGATAGAGGCGATGGCACCGTCGGACACAGTAAACTCGGGTGTGAGTTGTGTGCCGTCGGTCACGTCGGCCGGCAACTGAATGACGATGCTCTTCGTCTCGTTGTCGATCTTTGCCTTTGCGTCGTATCCCTTGATGCTGTAGCTCAGGAAGTTGGTTTCCTGTTGCAGCACGTCGTCGTCATCGTCGGAGCAACTTACCAGGACGCACGAGCTGAGCAACAGCAGAGAAACCAGCGCAGAGGTCGCCCGCAAACTGTATTGATGATTTAAAATGCTCTTCATAATTCAAAACAATTATCCATTATCAATTGTCAATTATCCATTATTCTTTGTTGTAGCCAGGGTTCTGAGGCATGTCGGGATTAAACTCGAACTGCGTCTTGGCGATGGGCAGCACACACTTGAAGTAGTCCCAGTTGATTTCCTCGGGGGCTCCGAGCGTGTGTTTGCCACCACGGCGGACGATGGTCTTGCCGTTGCGCAGCAAGTCGAAGTAGCGGTGACCTTCGCCCACCAGCTCCTTGCGGCGCTCGTCGAGCACACGGTCGAGGGTGAAGTCGGCAGCCTCTACATAGTTGTTGGGGTTGCCTCGCTGCACGATGGTGTTCAGATAGCGCAGACCCGCGTCGGTATAGGCGCTGCCCAATTTCTGTGCGGCCTCGGCGGCAATGAGGTAAACCTCCGAGAGGCGTATCACGGTGTAGTTGTTCTCGAACGAGGGTACGTTTTCAGCCGTGCCGGGATATTTCAGCAACAGGTTATAATAGAGCAGGTCGCCACCATCCTGATAGGTGGTCATGATTTGCCGGCGCACATCGTAGGGGTCTCTCTTGAGGAAGTCGCCGAAGTCGTCGGTCAGCACCACGGCGGCATAGCCCCACCAGTGCATCAGATACGACAGTCCGTCGCGGCCAGGGTTGCTGGTGGTGGTATTGGCAATCTGGAAAAGGGCCTCCGACGAGAACTTGTTGTTGAGCGCAAACTGGGCGATATAGTTCTCGTTGCTAGCCAGATAGTACTGTCCGTTGCTCCACAGTTCTTCGATGAGTTGGCTGGCGGTGTCGAAAGCCTCCTTGTTGCGCTCGCAGTAGAGGTAGACTCTCGAGAGCAGCGCGCGTGCGGCATAGGCGTTGATGTGGCCGTTGTTCTTGTTGGTGCTCAACAGAGGGATGGCCTCTTGCAGGGTCTTGATGATGAAGTCGAAACACTCGGCCACGGTGTTGCGGTCGGGGTATTCGTCGAAGCCAATGGCATGGTCGACGATGGGCACGCCCCACGACTTGCCGCCGTCTTTGGCATAAGGATAGCCATAGCAGCGCAGCATGTCGAAGTGGCACAAGGCGATGGCTGCCAGTGCCTGTCCGCGATAGTCGTTCAGCTCGCTGGCCGAAGCATCCATCTCGCCACTGTCGATGGCCTTGACAATGTTCCATGCGTTGCGGATGATGTAGTATGGACGCCCCCACAGTCCGCCCGCATTGGGCACGGCGGCAGAGTGCTCGAAGGTATAGAACGGGTAGGCCGACCGTCCGCTTGCCCACCATGTGGGCTGCATGTCGTCGCCCTTGACGTCGCCATAGAGGAACATCGACGCATTATAATAGTAGGTAGAGGCCATGAGCGAGTACATACCCTCGATGGCCACCTTCACGTCGCCCACCGAGGTGATGGCCTCTTCGGTGGTGATGCTTGCCGAAGGCTCTTTATCCAGGAAACTGTCTGTGCATGATGCCAGCATGAGGGTCATCATGGTCACAATGAAATATATCTTTTTCATAAGTCGTCAGTTTGTTCGTTTTAAAAACCTATTTCCAGTCCGAAAGAATACGTCTTCAGTGGTGGGATATTGAACGCCACGGTGCCCTGCAGTTCGGGGTCGTATTGGTCGTAGCGTGCCCACGTCAGCAAGTTGCTGCCCGAGAAGAAGATACGTGCACGAGAGAGTCCGATGGCGCGGCACCAGTTGCCGGGTGCGTTGAGACCCAGGATAAGGCTCTTCAGACGGATGTGGTCGGTGCTGTGAATGCCTCTCGACGAGTGCCACCATCCACCGTAGGTCTGGTTGGCCACGTAGCGCGGAATGTCGGTCACGTCGCCGGGTTTCTTCCAGCGCTTGCGCAGTTCGATGCTCTTGGGCACGGTCGATGAGTAACCGTCGTCTTGCAGTGCCCACATGGCTGCGTCGTACGAGTGTCCGCCGAATGAGTAGGTAAAGTTGAAGCTCAAGTCGGCAAACTTATAGCGGAAGGTGTTGCCCAGACTACCGGTCACGGTGGGGTAAATATCCTTCAGCGGTATGGAGACGGCATTGTTGGGGTCGTCTACTTTCTCGCGCGAGCGAACGCCGTTTTCGTCCTCAATGTTCGAATAGTAGAGGGGCAGACCGGTCTCTGGGTCTACACCAGCATATTCGCGCAGGAAGATGGTGCCGAGCGAGCAACCTTCTTTCACGATGTAATAGCCGTTGGCGGTGTATTGAGGCACATCGGCCAGACGGATAATCTTGTTCTTGTTGTGCGACATCATGAACGACGAGGTCCAGGTGAAGTCTTTCGTTTCTATGTTGGTTGAGCGCATCTCAATCTCAAAACCGGTGTTGCGCATCTCACCCACGTTGTCGGTGATAGACCCGAAACCAGTCACGGGGTTCACGTCCTTGCTCAGCAGCAAGTCTTTCGTGTGGCGTGTATACCAGTCGAAGGTGATGGCCAGACGGTGGAACAGATAGAGGTCGAAGCCCAGGTTCAGCGCATAGTTGCGCTCCCAGCTCAGCCGTTCGTTGGCCAGGTTGGTCTCCACCATGCCCGGATTATCGTTGTAAGTATAGCCCAGACTGTAGAGTCCGTAGTAGGAATAGAGCCCGTAGGGTACGTTACCGTTCACACCATAGCTGGCGCGTATCTTGGCATCGGTGAGCCAGCTGGCTGTAGGCTCCATGAACTTCTCCTTCGACAGGCGCCACGAGCCCGACACCGACCAGAAGTTGTCCCACCGGTTGCTGGGAGCCAGGCGTGAGCTGCCGTCGCGGCGGAAACTCAGTGCGGCATAGTATTTGTCGGCATAGTCGTAGTTGGCGCGGAACACGTACGAGAGCATGGCGTCGCCCTTGGTGCTGTGGTCAATCTCCACGGGCTCGCTGGCATTGTCGAGCACATATTTCTTCGTGGTGGCGTAGTTCTTTGCCTCACCGAACATATACTCGTTGTCCCACTGGTGGATTTCGTAGGCAGCAAGCAGGTCGAGGTGGTGCTCGCCGAAAGCCTTCACGTAGTTCAGACGGGTGTTCGAGTTGTAGGTGATGTTCTCCGTGCTGTAGATGTCGCCCTGACCGTTGATGGCCAGACCGTCTGAGCTGAGTGGCGAGAAGTAGCGCAACTCCTTGGTATAGGTATAATCGACGTTGAACACGGTCGACAGGCGCAGCCCCTCCACAAAGGTGTATCCGGCCTCTATCGAGGCGAATGTGCGGGCCACGTTCGACTTGTGCTTGTTGATTTCGTTCTCATACACCAGGTTCATGTTGTTGATGCTCTGGATGTTGGTGTTGTAGCTGCCGTCATCGTTGTAGATGGGGATGGAGGGGTGCAGCGCACTCTTCAGCGCATACATGGGGTTGCTGTAGTAGGTGCCTCCTGGCAGCGGTTTCTCCTTGGTCAGCGAGAAGAGGGTGTTCATGGCCAGGTCGAACTTCTTGAATTTGTTGTTGAAGTTCACGTGTCCGCTATAGCGCTCGAATCCCGAGTTGCGGGCCACGTTCTCCTGGTTGGTGTAGTTCACACTACCGGCAAAGCGGGTGTCGCGGTTGCCGCCCATCACCGAGAAGTCGTAGTTCTGCTGCAGGGCTTTGCGGAAGAGCGCGCTCTCCCAGTCAGCATAGCCGTTCTTGGGCCGTGGCGCATAGCGGTCGATCACCTCTTCGGCATGTTCCTCTGCCCACTCGATGGTCTCGCCCGCGTCGAGGTTGGCATTGGTCAGACCTTCCAGTATCAGTTCGCGGCGCTCGTCGCCACCCATGGTAGGACGGAACCTATAGGCAAAGTCAGAAATACCGAAACTGGCTTTGGCCGTATAGGTGGTCTTGCCGGCCTGTCCTTTTTTGGTGGTGATAAGCACCACACCGTTGGCACCGCGTGCGCCATAAAGCGAGGCCGAAGCGGCATCTTTCAGGATGGTCACGTTCTCAATGTCGGTGGGGTTGAGGGTGTTCAGGATGCCCAGTCCGCTGGTGTTCATGTCGTTCGAGGTCATGTCGCCCGACATCACGGGCACGCCGTCGAGCACAAACAGGGGCTGGTTGCTGGCACTGATAGAGCCTAGTCCGCGCACGGTGATCGACGTGTTGGCACCGGGAGTACCCGTCACGTTCTCAATGTTCACACCCGAGAGGTTACCTTCCATCATCTGCGAGAGCGAGATCACGGGCAGGTCCTTCTGCTTGTCGGTGCTCATCACCGATGCCGAACCGGTATAGCTCGACTTGCGCACATTACCATAACCGGTGACCACCACCTCGTCGAGTTCGGTGTCGCTGCGCATGATGACATCGCGCTGCAGGGCGCTGGTGCCTGCGCCAACGCCAATCACCTCGTCGCTCATGCCCACATACGAGAAGCGCATGCGGCTGGCCGAGGCCGGAGCCTCAATGCTGTAGCGGCCGTCGGCATCGGTCACGGCGGCAATCTTGTCGCTGTTCAGGCGGATGCCCACGCCGGGCAGGGGCTCGCCGGCCTCATCGCGCACATAACCCGAGATGGTGCGCTTGCCGCTGGTGCCTTTCACGGGCAGCAGGGTCACCACGTTGCCGTTCACCCGATAGTTGCAGTTGATTTGCTGCATGGCACGGTCGAGCACGTTGCGCACCGTCTGGTTGGTCTCGTTGACGGTGATGCGGGGCAACGACCTGATTTCATCCGAGTTGTAGATGAAGCTTACGCCTGCCTGTTTCTTTACTTCGTCAAACAGTTTGTTAATCGTCACTGAGTTCAGATTAACGCTGACTCTCTTCTGCAAGACACTCTGTGCCACCGCCAGCTGTACCGGCATGAGCACTGCCCAACAGAGCAGAAGAATCTTTCGCAAGTGTTTTCCTTTTCTCATGTGATAAAGATTTTTTAGGGTTTTTATATTTATGGTTTGTCGTTTACTTTGTCTTCAGCAGAATGGTGTCGCCGCTGCTCTCAATGTCCACGTCGGTGGTCTGCTCAATGGCATGCAGAATCTGGTTGACGTCGTCGTAGCGGTCGAAGGTGCCGGTGAAGTGTATCTCGCGCAACTCGTCGCTCTCAAATTCCACCTTGCGGTTGTACCACAGCGAGAGCACCTCCATCAGACTCTCTAGCATGCAGTCCTCAAACACGAAGCGCCCTTCGTTCCATGCCTTGTAGGGGCGCACGTCCACCTTGTCGATGAACACCTGGCTCTCGCCCCGGCTCATGGTGGCCATCTCGCCGGGGTTCACGATGAACTCGCGGCCGCGGTCGGTGATGATGCTGATGCTGCCGTCTACCAATACCACCTTGGTCTGACCGGGCGTCTCGCACGTGTTCACATTGAACGAGGTGCCGTATTCCTTCACCATGCCGTTGCGGGTCTTCACAAAGAACGGGCGTTTCTTGTCTTTCGCTACGAAGAAGAAGGCCTCGCCGTCGAGCTCCACCACCCGCTCGTCGGGGGCAAAGCGCACGGGATAGGTGAGCGATGTACCATAATTCAGGTGTACGCGTGTTCCGTCATCAAGTGTCAGCCAGAACTCGCTGTCGTGATAGGTCGTCAGCACGCGGTTGCTGCTCGTTGCCGCTGCCGTTGGCTGTTTGTCGCTATGCACCGCAGCCAGTTCCTTGTCGTTGACCACCTCGATGCGCTGGCCAGCCACCGTCAGCAGGGCATGGTTCTTGCCCGAAGCCTCGGCATGGGCTATGGCCGTCACCACATCAGCGGGCAGCTGCGGCTTCTCCGGTCGGCTGTGCTGACTGTTCCACCACCATGCAATGCCCGTGAGCAACACGATGACCACTGCCACGCGCCCCAGTCGTTTCAGTAGAGGGTACGCCTTGCGCAGATGGCGTCGGCGGAACAGCTGCCAAGCTTTTTCCACGTCTATTCCCTCGGCAAAGCGATAGCGATCGAGCAGTTCCGTCGAGCCTGCCAACTGCTCATACTGCCGGCGGTGCTCGTCGCTCTCCTCCAGCCACAGTCGCAGTTGTTCGTCATCCTCATCGGTAGCCTCACCGGTGAGTACGCGATAGACAATATCATTAATCGAATGTGTTTTCATGTTGATGTGCTTTTATCTATATAACTGACAAAAATGAAAATGGGTGACAAAAAACGGATATTTTTTTCAAAAAAAGCTTTTTATCGATGAACATTCTACGGACTTTTTAGGACTCAAACGACTTCGTTAACGGTGGGAAAAGGAAACAAATTACTATAATGTGAATAATTTTAGCCACTAATTTAAATAATAATTCTGACGCTGAAGCGTCATCGCTTACTAACCTGGGGTACGAGCGGAGCGAGCGCCCTCCATTCTCCATTCTCCATCCTCAATTATCTACGTTCCGTCAGGCAGTTATCGTTAACGTTAAACAATCAGCAACATGAGCAACAGCAATTGTTGTTCATTCAATTTCTGTCTGAGCGTAGCCAAGGCGCGTTTCTTCTGAATCTTCACCGTGTTCACCGAGATATTCAGTTTCTCGGCAATCTCTTTGTTGCGTGCCCCGTCCATGTGCATGAGGAACACCTCGCGCTGGCGTGGCGGCAGCGAGTCGATCATTGCCAGCACTCTGCGGTAAATCTCGTCGGGGAAGAGCTGTTCCTCGCCCTCGTCGGTGATGAGCTGCTCGGGCTGAACGTCGCGCAGCACCCGTTCGCGGTATTCCTTCTCCACCTGCAAGTGACTCAGATGTTCAAGACTCTTGTTGCGCACGCTCTTATACAAGTAGGCGCGCAGCAGCATCTCGTCGGGAAAGCGCAGCGACTGTCGCCACAACACCGAGAACACGTTTTGCACAATATCTTCGGCGGTCGGCTGATTGGCCACAAATCGGAATGAATAGGCAACAAGCGCCTTATAAAACAACTGATACATACGATGGAACGTTGTCTCGTCCCATCGCAACAAATCCGCGGTTGTCAGTCTGCCTAGTTCCATGTGGCTTACAAAATGTTGCGCAAATGTACACATTTCTTTGTAAACCACGAAACAATCTTACATTTTTCTTTTCAACAAAATACTGTTACCTCATGATTTCACCCTAGGAGGTCGCGTGTATCATACGAATACCACTACGATTGCCACGTTACAGTTGCCGCTGAGTGTTATTTTGCAAAAAGTAACAAAGTGTCAAATTTATTGGCTGGCAGGCTGTTTACCCAATGACACTTTATAAAAAGTAGCATAAAGTAACATAAAAGTGGCGGGAAATGCGTTCTTTTTCGATTCTAGAAAGCTATTCTGCAATTCCAGAAGACATATTTACGAGTCGTAGAAGGCATGTTTACGCATTGTAAAAGACATGTTTACGGGTCGTAAAAGGCATATTTACGAAGTACAAATGGCATATATAGCAAAATCATGTTTTCGCTTCTCATAATTACAACGGTTGTAACTACCACTTACATTGGTTGTAACAACCACTTAGATTGGTTGCAAGTGGTAGTTAGGTTGGTCTATTTGAAAAGACAGCCCCCTCCGGCTCCCCCGAAAGGGGAGTGAGCCTAACGGACACAAACAATGCTAACATGACGTTATTGAATTGTTTTAAGTTTCGGATGATTTACATCCTTGATATTCGAAGGTACGAGGGTACGTGGGTGCGAGGGTACGAGATTAGTCTCGCTCGCTGAGATATTTTGGAGCTGCTGATGACGGAGACAAGGGTATTCTCGTACCTTCGTACCCTCGCACCCTCGTACCTCCGAAACTTCAATCAATTATCAATTAAAAAAACGTCTCTATGTCTCTATGTCGAAAAAACTCTCTGTCGAAATAATTCTTCCCCCCGCCAGGCCTAATTATCAATTGTCCATTCTCAATTATCAATTAAAAAAAGGTCTCTATGTCGAAAAAACTCTCTGTCGAAATAATTCTTCCCCCCGTCAGGCCTAATTATCAATTGTCCATTCTCAATTATCAATTACCGAACATTATCAATTAAAAAAAACGGGAGCAGCTCTGCAGAGCCGCTCCCCTTGTTATAAAAGATGAAGGGAAATTAGAGGTTCGGATTGATTTTGCTCCACTCGCTGATGGGAGGAACGATGTTCAGGGTCACCAGCTCATCGCGCATCTTGCAGAGGTGCTCGTTGCTCTGGTCGAGCTTAGCGTTCCCCTCGGGAGTGCCCTGGGGAACCTCAAACTTAGCACCCTCGGCTCCTTTCTGTGTCTTCTGGCTTCAGGGGTCATCAGAAACTGTATGAAAAGGACAGGAAATAGGCGTGGGTGAGGGTGCGGTGGTGATTGTCGTAGCGGGTGGTGCCTTTGTAGATGTTGTAGTTGGAGAGGTCGTAACCAAGGAGCAATGTGCCCGGACCGCTTCGGTAGCCGAGTGCCATGCGGGTGCGCCAGCTGAAGAGGCTTCTGGGGCGTTGCGGAAGTGAGATGACAACGGCGGGTTGTACTTCCAGCAGCAGTCCGTCGCCTTTGTCTTGTGTTTTTTTCAGCCGTATGGCAGGGGTGCGCAGGGTGAGGTGCGGCACGATGTTGAGTTTGATCTCGTGCTCGTCGTCGTAGTCATCGTAATAGTCATCGCCGCGCAGCTCTTCGCGAATGATTTCGCCGAGCAGTCCGCCGTCGCCGTTCTCCCTGTCAAACTGCGCTCCTATCCCGATGCCAGCGTAAGGAAAGACCATGTAGTCATAGTCGAGTTCTATGTTCCATGAGTCATGAGAGGCTCCAAAGCCTATGGCAGCCATGTTGCGGCCTTCTTCCTGTGCCGACACGGTAAGGGTAGTCGCTAAGAGTGTCGTGATGATGAGTTCGTGTTTCATTGTTTTTCTGTTTTTTCAATACTGATGTTCACGTCGAGCGTCTGCTCGATGAGTGCAATGATCTCTTCGAGACTGTCTTTGGCCACATGGAAGTCTGCGGAGAGTCGTCTTTCGGGATGGTTGCACCTTAAGTTGGCGTGGTAATAGAAGCCGAGGTCGGCGAGGACATCAGTCAGTGGTGTGTCTTCGAAATGCATTTGGCCTGTGGCCCATGCCGTCTGGTTGGGCGAGCCGCTTGGCGCGTGTGCTAGCTGCTGGCGTTTGCCGATGAGGGCTTTTTCGCCAGCGCCGAGAACGATGGCCTGGGTGAGGCCTATGTTTCCAAAGCGGACGCGGCCTTGAGCGACGTAGATGGTGGTCTGCCCCGCCTCTTCGTCTATCTGAAACTGTGTGCCCAGCACGGTGACCTGTGCTATGCTGTTCACCACTGTGAACGGAGTGGCTTCGCTGTGTGTCACGTTGAAATAGGCATCGCCGGTCAGTCTCACCGAACGCGGCTCTTGCGGGTTGTAGGCCAGTGTGGCGTGGGGGGCGAGAGTGACGTGGGTGCTGTCGGGCAGAGTGATGGTTTTAACCGCATCGTCGGCCGTCAGCTTCACCTCTGCGTTCTCGCGCGTAATATATAAATAGGTGGCGCCGCAGATGAACGCAAGCATGGCGGCGGCAGCCATCCATCGGTAGAACCGCACGGACAGCCCCCCATGTGTCGGCCTGTCATTCTTAAGTCCGACGCGTGCTTTCACGTTGCGAAGTGCCTGCTGCGTGTCCAGCTTGCCTGTCTGGTAGTGGTGCAGCACAAATTGTTTCAGTTCTTCTTTCATTTCTCTTCTTTCTTGTCTGTGGTAAGCCATGGGTGTGTGTCGCTTTCTTCTTTCAGGTATGGCAGCCCGTCCTCCACGATGATTTGTATGGTGTCGCTGCGTAGAGGCGTGCCCAGCACATCGGTTATCAGGGGCCAGAAGTATGCCTTGGCCACGCACACGCCGTTCCTGTCCTCGTGGCTGATTCGGTAGTCGTAGAGCGTGGCGATGTCGAGGGTCAGGCTGTCGATGCTTACCCGTGCTGTCGGTGCCAGTTTGTAGATGTGTTCCGCTTGGCCGGGCATGCGAAAGGGCTTAGGCGTATGGAACAACAGACAGTGACGTCCATTCCATCGGTGCATCTCGTCTCGGTCGGTCATTTGTTCCAAACGGAAGTCAATGGGTTGCAGGGTGGCTACGTTCACCATGCTGATGTCGCTGTCATCGCTGATGAGGTCATCGCCTTCAGCATTCTCTACAAGCAGGCAGAGCTGACGTGTCGTGGTGCTGACGTCCTCCTCAATGACAAGGTCTTCTTCGTTGTTGCATGATGCTGTCAGCAGCAACAACAGAATGATACTCTTATAATTCATGACTTGTCCTTTTTTGTACTCTTCATCACTCGTTGTCCAGCGCCATCCATTCGCTTTCAGAAGAGTTACTGGCACCAAGCAGTCCGAAACCGCCACTGATGTTGTGGAGTGTAGGCGACACCAGCGAGAATCCCGCTTGCGCCAGATCGTTGTTCTCCACGTCGTTGAGCGACTTCAGGAAGTGGTAGTATTCGGGTGTCAGCCTGTAGAGCACCACCTGGTATTTGTGCCAAAAGTTGAAGGCGCCTCCGTAGCCAAAACTGTCGGTGTTCAGGTGCAGTGTGTAGGTCTGCCCGTTGATGGTCGCGTCGTTGAAAATGTAGAAGTTGCCGTAGAAGCTGTTCTCGTAGCCGAAGTCGGTGTCGATGTCGGTCAGCGTGTTGAGCAGTGGTTCCTTGGCAGTGTAGATGGTCTTGGTTTCAACTACCGAGTCGCTTATCTCGCAGGTCCATTCGGCCTGTGGATATTGCTCTTTCCAATAGAGGTAGTCGTTGTAGTCATTCGGAATCCATAGCGTCCTGGATCCGTTCTCGTTCACCAGCTCGCCGTAGGCATCCCCTTTGTAGTGCTTTGCCCTCACGGTCACGGCATAGTAGTCCTTGCTCTCTACTGGGTCGGTGAAGGTGGCCGCCAGTTGGTAGTAGTCGCGTGTGCTCATGTAGTCTTCGTCAAACAAACTCACTTTCTGCACACGATCCAGTCTCACGGGTATGCTCTCGGGCACCACTGCCGATGCTGTCGCGGTGCCATAGCGGGGATGCGTCACCGTCAGTTCTACGCAGTCGCCAGCGTGGTGGGGCGTGTCGGTGTAGAATGTTCCGTCAGCTTTCTGTCCCACTTCTTTGGTCTCACCGTTCACCCGATAGCTCACCTGAGCATCGGCCACTGCTCTCATCTTGTTCGCTTCGGCGTGTTTGCCTATGGCCATGCTGTTGGTCACGCTGATATAGGTGGTTCCTGTTGTCGATGGCAGACAGTAGACCACCAGTTTCTCTTTGTTGCTGATTTCGTCGAGGTCGAAGTCATCGCGGCAACCACTCACTGCCAGCAACATGCACACAAGCAGCATGTACTTTGTGATGTTCGTATTCCTATTCATAATTCATAACTTATAATTCATAATTACAAACAACCTTCTTTTGCTCAGAACTTGATGGTGTAGCTGAACGATGGTATCACCGGAATGAATGCCCTAGGTTTCAGCTTGAAGCGCTGCTGATCGGCCAGATTCACCTCGTCGATCTTTCGTTCACGATACTCAATGTCCACCCAAAGCGGGTTCAGATGGCAGTAGGCGTTGTATACCGAGATGTTCCAGATGCGTTCGTGTCCGTGCTTCGTGGTGTGGTGGAAGTTGAAGCCGATGTCCAATCGGTGGTAGGCCGGCAGGGTGATGTTACTGGGCCGTTCATAGATGAAGGCCGCGTTCGCCTCTTCGCCTGTCAGGTAGCCTTGTCGCTCGAAGGCCTCCACCGAGGCGGGCTTGCCGTCGGGCAGTTCTGGCAGCTGCACATATTGCGTGGGAAAGGTGAGATGGTTGCCTGTGTGATAGGTCCATGCCGCAAACATCTCTGCCTTTTTCCCTATCTGGTAGCGCAGCGAGAGGTTCACCTTGTGGCGGTTGTCAAACTTGTCGTAGTACCATTGGTCGTAGAACTCGTCGAAGCGCCGCTCGTTCCACGACAGCGTGTAGGCCGCATCGAGGCGCAGCCTGTGTCCGTGGTAGGTCGCGTCGACCTCCAGGCCATAGTAGCGTCCTTGTCCGTCCATCACGTGCTTGTCCCACTGTCCGGCTGGCGGCACCAGTCCGGCCCAGCTGTTGTATTGCAGCAGGTGGTGCGACCGTTTGTAGTAGCCTTCTACCGACAGCAGCCACTGTCGATGCGGCTGCCAGTAAGCTCCCATCGCCATCTGGTGTGAGTACATGGGGCGCAGCCGCCCGGTGATGGGCACCCAGTAGTCGGTGGGCAGGTCAATCAAGGCGTTGCTGATTTTGTGTACATACTGCGACATCATGGTGTAGGAGGCTTTCACCGAGAGGTTGTCGGCCACCTGGTATTTCAGGGCCAGGCGTGGGTCAGCATGGAAAAACAGGTAGTTGTCCACGCTGAATAGCGACACGTTCAGTCCGCCGTTCATGCTCCATCGGTCTGAGAGTGTCAGCAGGTCTTCGCCGTAGACGGTGGCTTCGTGCACCGTGTGGCGGTTGCGGCCCTTCGTGGTCAGCGTGTCGGCCGTGGTGAAGCTGCTCCACAGGTTGGTCAGTCCCTGTGTCTGTGGGCGAAACACGTGGCATGTGTAGTCGTGGCCGAAGCGGATGTGGTGGCGTGGCGAGGGGCGGTAGTCGAATTCTGTGCGATAGCCGGCGTCGTAGATGGCCGACAGGTAGTGGAAGTCGGTGAGGTAGTGCTCCGTCTGGACCCCGTCCTTGTCGGTGGTGCTGTCGTCTTCTCGCGTCTTCAGCTGCGAGTGGTTGTGGGTGTAGACGGCGGTGAAGTTGGCCAGCAGTTGTGGCGTCAGCTGGTAGCGCCAGCTGATGGCGGCGTTGACGTTGCCCCAGCTGAACTTCGTCTCGTTGTGCTCGTCAAAGACTTCGCTGCTTCCGGCATCTTCGTGCCAGTCGTTGCGGGCGCGCAGCATGTCGCGGCCCGAATAGACGCTCAGGCTCAGCTGCGAGAGGCGGCTGAACAGGTGTGTCAGCTTCAGGTTGAGGTCGTGGAAGGCATAGCTCAGGCTGATTTTCTCCTCGTCGTTGTAGTGATTGGCTATGGCAAAGGCGGGCCGTGTCAGCAGGTCGAGCCACGAGCGTCGCAGCCCTACGTTGAACGATGTGCCGAAGTCGGTGCCGCGCACCTCGCCCCGTGCCTCGTGCTGCCGGTCGCTTTTCAGCCTGATGGGCCCGTCCATCTGCACCGAGCCGTCAAGCAGCCCTAAGCGGTAGCAGCCGTGCAGCTGTTGCCAGTTGCCGTCGTTGGTGCGCACGTCGGCCACACTCGACAACCTGCCTCCGTAGCGCGCCGGAAAGCCACTCTTGTAGAAGTCTACGTTCTTCACCACATCGGTGTTGAACGACGAGAAGAGTCCCAGCGAGTGGTTGACCTGATAGAGTGGGGTGCCGTCCAGCAGGAACAGGTTCTCGTCGTTGTTGCCTCCGTGCACATACAGCCCCGAGGCCAGCTCGATGCCCTCTTGCACACCCGAGAGCCTTTGCAGGGCCTTCACCACGTCGGGCGAAGAGAACAGTGCAAACTCCGTCTTGATGTCGTTGGCCGAGAGCGACCGCTTGCCCATCTGCGTGCCCACCACGGGCGAGCTCATGTCGGCCGTCACCACCACTTCGTCCAGCATCGTACCCTCTTTCAGGACAACGTCGAGCTGTCGGTTGCTGTTCAGGCTGATGCGTTCTCGGTGGGTGTCGTAGCCTATGAACGAGATGCGAAGCTCGTGCGAACCCTCAGGCAACGTGAGCGAGTAGAATCCATGCTCGTTTGTCATGGTGCCAGTGTGGGTCGTCGCGTCGTAGATGGCGGCGTTGAGCAGTGTCTCGCCGTGCTCGTCGCGCACGTAGCCGCTCACCGTGTGGCGTTGTGCCGTTGGCCTGGGGGTTGCCTTTGTCTGGGTCTTCAGCATCACGTAGGCTCCCTTCACGCTCCATTCGATGTCCGTTCCGCCAAACAGTCGCCGCAGGGCTTCCTTCAGCTGCACACCGCCGACGGCTCCGCCCCGGTGTGGGCGGTCTAGGTTGAGCGATGCGTCATAGACAAAGTTCACGTGGTGCTCGTTTTTCACGATTTCCATCTGCTGGCGCAGCGAGCTTTCGGCCTGGGCCGAGGCTCGCTGGCACGGCAGCGTCATCATCGTTACATAAACCACTGCTCGTAGCAGGTCTTTCAGTTTCATGTTCTTCTTTTCTTGGTGGTTTTCCTTTTTTGTCATCAATGCTATGACGTGGAAAACGCATTTCCCCCCATTCCGCATCTCGTTTTTTTTCAGCCCCTCTCCCTTCCGGGTGCATCAGCCCCTTCTCATGCCGTCATCAGCAGCATGGTGTAGAAGTAGTCGTCTTTCTTGCCGCGCAGCGTCTTCAGTGCCTTGCTCATCTGATGTTCCACGGTCTTTTCGGTTATGCCCATCGTGCGTGCTATCTCGCTGTATGTCATGCCGTCGCGCTTGGCCCGCAGGAACACCTCGCGGCAGCGTGAGGGCAGTGCGTCGATGGCTGTCCACAGTTCGGCCTCATGCAGCGAGCGCTCCTGTGCTTCCTCGTCGCTGATGCTGCCGCTCAGGTCTTGCGGACTTACGTCGCCGTCAATGTAGGCGTGTCTCGCCTTGCGGATGAGGTCAACACACCGGTTGCGCACCATCGCGTAGAGGTAGGCCCTGACGTTGCCCACCGCGGCCCCCTCTTTCTCTTTTTCTATTAGTCCCACAAAGGCGTCCTGCACCACGTCTTCAGCCGTATCTACGTCTTGAACGTAGTGGAGGGCATAGAGACACAGTGGGCGATAGTGGGCAAGGAAGTGTTCTTCGAGGTTCATTGTCGTGAGAAGAGAAAAACAGATTTCACTGACTCCACGGACCTCATCGTTGAGACATCCGTGCTGTCAGTGAAATCTTTTCTTGTTGCTAAAACAGCTTAGCTAACATCACTCATCGAGTCTGGGCGCCTGCGGGCCTTTTCCCTTTAGGTGGAAATGATAACTGATGGTATCCTTTCAACTCCCAGGCTCCTCGATGAAAGCTTAGAGGTTCGGGTTAATCTTGTTCCACTCGCTGATGGGAGGAACGATGTTCAGGGTCACCAGCTCGTCGCGCATCTTGCAGAGGTGCTCGTAGCTCTGGTCGAGCTTAGCGTTCTCCTCGGGAGTGCCCTGGGGAACCTCAAACTTAGCACCCTCGGCAGTCATGGTGGTCTTCATGGCCATCATGATGTGGTCGTACTTGTCGGTCTTCACGTATGTGCCCACGGGGAAGCGGAAAGGCTCACCGCCCATAGCAGCACGAATCATCTCAACAGAGAGGTAAGAGGGGCTCTGGAATGAGCTGCGTCCGCGGAGCTCGATGATCTTGGCGCCACCCTTGGTGACAGCGGTCTTCATCTCTTCCCACTCAGCCTCGGGGAACTCGTCGGTGCCGATGATGTCGGTCAGCTTGCGGCCGGCAATCTCTACGTGGCTGCCGAAGACAGCCATCTGCTCACCATGTCCGCCATAGGTAGCGCAACCGGTGATCTCGTCCTGCATCACATTGAACTTCTTGGCGAGAGCGCTCTGCAGACGTGTGGTGTCGAGGGCAGCGAGTGTGGTCACCTGACCGGGTTTCAAGCCAGAGTAGAGCAGGGTCACCAGACCGGTGAGGTCGGCAGGGTTGAAAATAATCACAACGTGCTTCACGTCGGGGCAGTATTTCTTGATGTTCTGACCCAGTTCCTCGGCGATTTTGCAGTTGCCGGCGAGCAGGTCCTCGCGGGTCATGCCAGCCTTACGGGGAGCACCACCAGAGGAGATGATATACTTAGCGTTGGTAAAAGCCTCGGCAGCATCGGTAGTGGCAGTGATTTTCACATTGCCGAAACCGCTCTGACGCATTTCCTCAGCAACGCCCTCGGGCGAGAACACATCGTAAAGACAGATGTCGTTAGTCAGACCCATCATCAAAGCGGTCTGAACCATGTTTGAACCAATCATACCGGCTGCGCCGACGATGGTAAGCTTGTCATTTGTTAAAAATGCCATAATAATAGTAATTTAATAATGTGGATGTTTCTAATAGTGTGTGCAAAGATACAAAAAAAGCCCAACTTTCAAAGTTTTTGACTATTAATCTGTGTTAATCGCGTAAATTTCTGAAGGAATAGTTGTATCTTTGTAAACTCGAAATGACAAAAACCAACCTCAAATGGAAAAGACTATGAAACATCTCCTCATGATTCTGGCTGCCGCCATGCTGTGTGTGGCTTGCCAGCAGAGAAAAGAAAACAGTTTACCGGCGGAGAACGAGACGTTGGAGATACCCCCATGTGTGGTAAGCTCGCCGCCCGACTCGCTGAAGCTCGACAAGTTTTACTGCAAGTATGTCGATGTAAACGGCATACCCCTGATATCGTCGTGGCGTGTGCCCGACTCCTGCTTTGTGGCAGCCCACCGCACGCTCTTTGCCATGACCAGCATGCTGTCGCCCGAGGTGCTGGCGGCCATGAAGAAGTCGAACGCCCGTGTGGCCATCATGGCCCGCTATGAGGGCACCACCGACCTGCCCGAGCATCACTATCTGGTGAACGACACCACCCTGAACTGGGACCTGCGGGCTCGCGGACTGGGCGGTACCATCGAGGAACCGCTCACCAGCTGCGCCGAGGAGAATATTCTGGCCTACCAGATTGACAAATACCATGCCGAGGACATTCTCATCCACGAGTTTGCACATGCCATCCATTGCATCGGTATCATCCAGGTAGACACCACCTTCAACAAACGCCTGCAGGGACTCTACGAGCAGGCCAAGGCGAAGGGCATACTCGACGGCACCTACCGCATCACCGACAAGGAGGAATACCTGGCCGAGGCCGTGCAAGACTGGTTTAACGTGAATGCCGAGATGCCACACCCCGACGGCAAGCACAACTGGTGCAACACCCGCGAGGAGCTCCAGCAGTACGACCCCGACCTCTATCAGCTGCTCTCGGAGTTCTTCCCCGCCACCAACCTGCAAATCAGCAAACACAAGAAAATCAACGAATATACCCAACCCGTTCAACCATGATAGGAAAAGACACCTTCGCCCGCCGCAGGGCGAAACTAAAGAAAGACGTGGGTAGCGGACTGCTGCTCTTCCTGGGCAATCAGGAAGTGGGCATGAACTATGCCGACAACACCTACCGCTTCCGCCAGGACAGCTCGTTCCTCTATTTCTTCGGACTCGACGACCCAGGCCTGGCTGCCGTCATCGACATCGACAACGACCGTGAGATGGTGTTTGGCCGCGAACTGACCATCGACGATATCGTATGGACGGGCACGGTGCCCTCGCTGAAAGAGCGGTGCGAGCAACTGGGCATCGCCGACACACGGCCCATGGAGACGCTGAAAGGCTATCTCGACAAAGCGCGCGCCGCCCACAGCCCCGTGCATTTCCTGCCTCCCTATCGCGGCGACCACCAGGTGTGGCTGCAGGAGCTGCTGGCCATCGAGCCGGCGGCACAGCCGCAGCAGGCCTCAGTGAGCATGATCAGGGCCATTGTCGACCAACGCAACCACAAAGACGACGACGAGCTGCGCGAGATAGAAGAGAGCGTGGACCTGAGCACGGAGATGCACCTGACGGCCTACCGCATGGTGCGTCCGGGCATACACGAGTCGCAGGTGGCCGCCGCCATCGAGGAGGTGGCCTGCCGGCACGGCAACACGCTGGCCTTCCCCACCATTGCCACCGTGCAGGGACAGGTGCTCCACAACCACGGGTTCATACACACCCTGAAAGATGGCGACATCTTCCTGCTCGACGCCGGAGCAGAGAACAAAAGGCACTATGCCGGCGACCTCTCGTCGGCCATGCCTGTGGGCGAGCGGTTCACCGACCGCCAGGCGGAAATCTACAACATCCATCTGGCCAGTTTCCAGGCTGCTGTCGACAAGTTGCGGCCGGGCGTGCCGTTTCGTGAGGCACATATCGCTGCCGCCACGAAGATTGTGGAGGGCATGAAGACGCTGGGGCTGATGAAAGGCGATGCCGCCGAGGCTGCCGAGCTAGGTGCCTACGCGCTGTTCTTCCCTTGCGGCCTTGGCCACATGATGGGCCTCGACGTGCACGACATGGAGAACCTGGGCGAGCAGTATGTGGGCTATGCCGACGGACAAGTGAAGAGCACCCAGTTCGGGTTTAAGTCGCTGCGGCTGGCCCGCCCGCTGGAACCCGGCTTCGTGCTCACCGTAGAGCCCGGCATCTACTTCATCCCCGAGCTGATGGACAAATGGCAGGCCGAGAAGCAGTTCACCGACTTCATCTGCTACGACAAGCTCGCCCCGTGGCGCGACTTCACGGGTCTGCGCAACGAGCTCGACTACGTCATCACTCCTACTGGCGCCCGTCCGCTAGGCACCCTCCGCAAGCCCATGACCATCGAAGAGGTGTATCAGGCGAAAAGCTGAAAATTCTGAAAATTCCGAAAATTCAGAAAATTCAGAATACTCCGAAAAAAAACTCCTAACCCCCAAGACATGAACTACAACATAAAATACCCAGAGAACGATGGTGGCATGAACGAGCGCATCAAGCGCCTGCGCCAGCAAAGCATCGAGATGCCCACCACCCTGAGCATCGAGCGTGCCCTCATCGAAACCGAATTCTATCGGAAGAACTACGGCACGATGCCCACACCGGTGCTGCGCGCCCGTAACTTCTATGAGATTTGTCAGAAGAAAACACTCTACATCGGCGACGACGAACTCATTGTCGGCGAGCGTGGACCGCTGCCCAAGGCGGTGCCTACCTTCCCCGAACTGACCTGTCACTCGGTGGAAGACCTGCACACGCTGAACGGCCGCGAGCTGCAGCGTTATACCATCAGCCAGGAAGACATCGACACCTACGAGCGCGTGGTGATTCCCTACTGGAAAGGCAAGACACAACGCGAGCGCATCTTCAACCACGTGTCGACAGAGTGGGAGGAGGCCTATCATGCCGGTGTCTTCACCGAGTTCATGGAGCAAAGGGCCGCCGGACATACCGCCATGGACGGCAAGATGTATCGCGAGGGACTGCTCGACGTGAAGAAACGCATTGCCGAGCGTCTGGAGCGTCTCGACTTCATCTACGACCCCGAGGCCACCGACAAACAGCAGGAGCTGGAGGCGATGGACATCTCGTGCGATGCCGCCATTCTGTTTGCCGAGCGCCATGCCGAACTGGCCGAGCAGATGGCTGCCAGCGAGCAGCGCCCACAGCGCAAGGCTGAGCTGCTGCAGATTGCCGAAGTGTGCCGCTGGGTGCCCGCCCATGCGCCCCGTAACCTGTGGGAGGCCATCCAGATGTATTGGTTTGTTCATCTGGGCACGGTCACCGAACTCAACGGATGGGACTCGATGAACCCCGGCCACATCGACCAGCACCTCTACCCCTTCTACGAGCAGGGCATTGCCGACGGCACCCTGACGCGCGACAAGGCCAAAGAGCTGTTGAGCTGCCTGTGGATTAAGTTCAACAACCAGCCCGCACCCCCCAAGGTGGGAGTGACAGCCCTCGAGTCGGGCACCTACAACGACTTCACCAATATTAATATAGGTGGCATCGACCGTGATGGTAAGAGTGCCGTCAACGAACTCTCCTACATGATTCTCGAGATACAAGAGGAACTGCACGAGCTGCAACCCGGCCTGAGCATCCACATCGCCAGCGAGACACCCGACGACTTCCTGCTCGAAGGCATCCGAGTCATCCGCCAGGGCCACGGCTATCCCTCTGTCTTCAACCCAGACACCTATGTGCAGGAGCTGGTGCGCGAGGGCAAGTCGCTCGCCGATGCCCGCGAGGGCGGCTGTTCGGGATGCATCGAGGTGGGCGCCTTCGGCAAGGAGGCCTATCTGCTGACGGGCTATCTGAACACGCCGAAGATACTGGAGATCACCCTCAACAACGGCATCGACCCGGAGACGGGCAAGCGGCTGGGACTGCAGACGGGCGACGCACGAGCCTTTGAGTCGTTCGACGCACTCTATGACGCTTGGCGCCAGCAGATGATCTATTTCGTCAACCTCAAGCTGGCAGTCAACAACTACATCGAGCGCATGTTCTCGCTCTATGCACCCGCCACCTTCCTCAGCCTCTACATCGACGACTGCATAGAGAAAGGAAAAGACTACTATAGCGGCGGCGCACGCTACAACACCACCTACATCCAATGCACCGGACTGGGCACCATCACCGACAGTCTGGCAGCCCTCAAGAAGCATGTCTTCGAAGACCATCGCTACACCATGGACGAGGTGCTCGAGGCCTGCACCCACAACTGGGACGGACAGGAGAAGATGCGGCAGTACATTCGCAACCACACACCCTTCTTCGGCAACGACGACGCCTATGCCGACCAGATAGCCCTGCGCGTGTACAACGACCTGGTGGAGGCCATCGAGGGACGGCCCAACACCCGCGGTGGCCGCACCTACCTCAACATGCTCAGCACCACCTGCCACAACTACTTCGGCAGCGTCTGCGGTGCCACGCCCAACGGCCGCATGGCCCACTTCGCCATCAGCGACGGCACCTCACCAGCCCACGGCTCCGACACGCACGGTCCTACCGCCGTCATCAAGTCGCTAGGCAAGCTCGACCAGACCAAGAGCGGCGGCACCCTGCTGAACGTGCGCCTGGTGCCCTCGTTGCTGAAGACCCGCGACGACCAGCGCAAGCTGGCCAGCCTCATCCGCGCCTACTTCAAGTTCGGAGGCCACCACATCCAGTTCAACATCGTCGACACCGCAACCCTGCGCGACGCCCAGCAGCACCCCGACGACTACCGCGACCTGCTGGTGCGCGTGGCTGGCTACTCCGACTATTTCAACGATATGACCGAGCAGTTGCAGAACGAAATCATTGCCCGGACAGAAAACAGCGACATCTGATGGTCCTCCTCTTCGATATCAAGCGCTATGCCATCCACGACGGCCCCGGCATCCGCACCACCCTTTTCATGAAGGGCTGCCCGCTGCGCTGTGTGTGGTGCCACAACCCCGAGAGCTGGTCGGCCCTGCCGCAGAAGCTCTACAAAAGCAGCAAGTGCATCGGCTGCGCCACCTGCGTGGAAGTGTGTCCCCAACAGGCCATCAGTCTGACGCCCGACGGCATCCGCCCCACCGGCAACGCCTGCATCCGCTGCGGCCGCTGTACCGAGGAATGTCCCACCACAGCCCTCGAGATGTGCGGACGGGAGTGGACACTCGACAGCCTGATGGCCGAGGTGGAGAAAGAACGGGCGGTGATGGAAGAGAGCGGCGGGGGCGTCACCCTCTGTGGTGGCGAGCCCCTCATGCATGTCGACGAGGCGCTGGCCATTCTCACCGAACTGGGCCGGCGCGGTTTCCACCGCGTTGTCGACACGACGCTCTACGCCTCAGCCAGTACTGTCAGCCAGGTGGCCTCCGAGTGCGAATTGTTCCTGGTAGACCTGAAACTGATGGATGCCGCTAAGCACCATCAGTACACGGGTGTCAGCAACGAGCCCATCCTGCGCAACATCGAGTGGCTGGCCGCTCACGACATCGACTTCCTGGTGCGCATCCCCCTCATCGAGGGAGTGAATGCCGACGAAGAGAACATCGAAGCCACAGCCGCCTTCCTCGAGTCGCTGCCCTGGCGGCGGCGCACGGTAGAGCTGCTGCCCTACCACGACATCGGCAAAGACAAGCATACGCGAATGTGGAGCCGCTACAACCCCGACGGCTACATCATGAACGTTCCCACCGAAGACACCATCAAGCGCTGCACCCAGCAGTTTGAAGCACACGGGATACACGGAGTTGAGAGCTGAGAGAAGCCCCCCACCAACTCCCCCGAGGGGGAGAGAGGGCTGACGCCGGTTCAGGGTACAGACCCCTCCTAACCTCCCCTAAGGGGAGGAACCGGTTACCCCTGAAGTTGGAGAACAGGCTGGAGTGGTAATCACACTTATCACTTGTCACTTGGACTAGCTTCTAAACGAGTTCAAGGTTCAAGGCAAGAAGCCTGAGTGGTAATCACACTTATCACTTGTCACTTATCACTTGTCACTTGGACTAGCTCCTACACTCCTAAACTCTACCCTCCCTCCTAAAATCACAAAAACCAGATATTTATGAACACAGTTAACCAACGATTAGAAGACCTACGGGAAGTGATGCGGCGCGAGCATCTGGCAGCCTTCATCTTCCCCAGCACAGACCCTCATCAGGGTGAGTACATCCCCGACCATTGGAAGGGACGTGAGTTTATATCGGGTTTCAACGGCTCGGCAGGCACCGCCGTGGTCACCCTCCATTCGGCAGCCCTCTGGACCGACTCCCGCTATTTCCTCGCCGCCGAGGAACAGCTGCGGGGCACCGAGTTCCAACTCATGAAGCTCAAGATGCCCGGCACACCCACCATCCCGCAATGGCTGGGACAGGAAATCATGAGTGCCAGAAACACCAGGGAGAACTGGACCGAGGTAGGCATCGACGGTACGGTGAGCTCCACCAACGCCGTGCGAGAGCTCATTGCCGACCTGCGTAAGGAGAACGGCATCACCCTGCGCACCAACCTCGACCCGCTGCGCCTGATATGGAACAACCGTCCGCCCATCCCCGAGAACCCCGTCGAGCTCTTCGACCTGTCGTATGCCGGCGAGAGCACACCCGACAAGATTGCACGCATCCGCAAGGCCCTGCGCGCCCAACATGCCGACGGCATGCTCATGTCGGCCCTCGACGATATAGCCTGGACGCTCAACCTGCGAGGCACCGACGTGCATTGCAACCCCGTGTTCGTCAGCTATCTGCTCATCTCTTCAAAGTCCGTCACCCTTTACATCAACAAGGCCAAGCTCACACCCGACGTCTCGGCCTACCTCAAGGGCGCCGGCATCCAGGTGGAAGACTATAGCCAGGTGGAGAACGGACTGAGAGATTATTTCGAGTACAACATCCTGCTCGACCCCGACGAGGTGAACTACACACTCTACGAGACGGTCAGAAACAAAGGCGTGCGCAACAGCTGTCCCAAGACCGAGATCGTCGAGGAGCAGTCACCCGTGAAACAAATGAAAACCGTCAAGAACGCCACCGAGATAGCGGGTTTTAAGCTGGCGATGCTACGCGACGGCATCGCAATGGTCAAATTCCTCTGCTGGCTGAAACCCGCCGTCGCACAAGGCGGACAGACAGAGATCACCGCCGACCAGCGGCTCACAGCCTTCAGGGCAGAGCAACCCCTCTTCCGCGGCATCTCGTTCGACACCATCGCCGGCTATCAAGAGCATGGAGCCATCGTCCACTACGAGGCCACACCCGAGACCGACATTACCCTGCGACCCGAGGGACTGCTGCTGCTCGACAGCGGAGCACAGTATCTCAACGGTACCACCGACATCACCCGCACCATTGCCCTCGGCCCCATCACCGACGAGCAGCGCCGCATCTTCACCCTCGTCCTCAAGGCCCATCTGCAACTCCAGAACGCCATCTTCCCCGAGGAAGCCAGCGGCACGCAGATCGATGCCGTTGCCCGACTGGTGTTATGGAAGAACGGCCTCAACTACCTCCATGGCACCGGCCACGGCGTAGGCACCTACCTCAATGTCCACGAAGGCCCTCATCAGATACGCATGGAGTGGAAGCCAGCCCCCCTGCGCCCCGGCATGACCGTCACCGACGAACCCGGCGTCTACCTGCCCGGCCGCTTCGGCGTGCGCCTCGAGAACACGCTCCTCATCACCGAAGCCTTCGAGACCGAGCTGGGCCGCTTCCTCAAGTTCGAGCCCCTCACCCTCTGCCCCATCGACAAGGCCCCCATCGACCCGTCGATGCTCACCGACGAGGAGACACAATGGCTCAACGACTACCACCAGCTGGTCTTCGACCGCCTCTCACCCCACCTCGAGGGCGCCGAGCTCGACTGGCTGCAACAAGCCTGCGCACCGTTGACGAGCTTGTCTGACTGAGAGGTGAGAGATGATAACGGAGAGGTATGATTACCTTTTGCAATTGCTCTCAAGTCGGCCCTTCTCTCCCCCGCGGGGGAGATGGAGGGGGCTTTCATAGAATTGAGAATTGAAAATTGAGAATTGAGAATTGAAAATTGAGAATTGCCTGCCGTTTTGAGAGGTAACCTTTCTCTCCCCCGCTGGGGAGATGGAGGGGGGGCTTTGAACATTGAACAATGATATCATTCCTCACCCTATCATATCCATTTAAGCAGAGTCGCCATCTGCTGAGAGACAGCATCGCCTATGGAGTCCTCATCTGGGCGATACTCTACTTCTTGCAGCCATTCGGCTTTAGCTTGTATTCAGGCAGCAAATGCCTGGCTGCAGCCCTCTTCGGGCTTATCACCACCTGTTGCTACGCCCTCTACGGGTGGACAGTATTAAGAACGCTGACCCGGCGCGTCAGGCCCTGGCGCATCTGGCATGAAGGCTGTGCTGTGCTCGGTCTGATACTCTTTATCGCCGTGTGTAACTTCCTCCTGTTCGCCTATATCTTCCACTACCCCATCACCCTCAAGATCTTCCTCTTGTTCCTCTATTGGACACTTCTGATAGGAATCATCATGACGGTGCTGTCTGTAGGCATCGAGTACAACAGGAGCCTCCGGGAAAGAATGGAGGAATTGCTGAGCAACACCACAGAGCAACAGAAAGACATCATGATCACCCTCCACGACACCAACGTGCGTGGAAACAACCTGACCATTCCTATCAATAGCCTGCTCTACATCGAGGCACAGAAAAACAACATCTCCGTCTGCTATCTGAAAGAAAACGATGGCGAACAACCGTCAGCCCAGCCTGTCCGCGTAGAGATACATACCACACTCACCGCCGCCATCGAGGAACTGAAGGACTACGAAAACATCTTCCAGTGCCACCGCTCGTTTGTGGTAAACGTCAACAACATCACCTCTGCCAAGGGCAATTCCAACGGCTATCAACTGACGCTAGGCCAATGCAGCGACACCATCCCCGTTTCGCGCTCATATGTGCCACGCCTCAAGTCTTTCATCGCTTAGCAATTCGTCCGCCATTCTAGTCATTCGTCATTCCAACTAGCTTTCCGTCAGCGCTTTTAGCTGTCTGTCACGGAAATTTTGCCAGGTCGGTTTCATGTCCTATCTTTGCGGCATGAAACATCTCATTGCACATATCGTTTTTTGCCTGGCAACCACCTGCCACCTAGCTGCACAGACCACCATTTCGGGCATAGTCACCGACGGGAGAGAACCGCTCGTCGGTGCCAACGTTTTTATCGTAGGTACCATCGACGGATGCCTCACCGACTCGCTCGGACGATTCTCTTTCACATCATCCATGACGGGCGACGTGACGCTCAAGGCCACCTTTATCGGCTACGATGACTATACGCTGACGGCCGATGCCAGCCGGCTCGCCCACCTCACCATCCACATGAGCGAACGGACTGCCACTATCCACGAGGTGGTGGTCACCGCCAGCACGTTCCACTTCGGCAAGAGTGGGAACTTCAAGACGATGGATGCCCTCGATGTGGTGCTGACGGGCAATTCGTGCGGTGACATCGTGGCGGCGCTGCAGTCGCTCCCCGGTACACAGATGGTGGGCGAACACGGCAAACTCTATGTCCGTGGCGGCGAGAGTGAAGAGTGCCAGACTTTCGTTAACGGCATGCATGTCCTTGTTCCTTATACCACCAATACGGAGAACACAGCCGTCCGCGGCCGTTTCTCCCCCTTTCTGTTCAAAGGCATCAACTTCTCGCTCGGTGGCTATGGCGGTGAATACGGCCAGGCCCTTTCTGCCGTGCTGCCCATGGAAACCACCGATGCCGCCACAAGCGACAAGCTGGGAGTGAGCGCCTCGCTGGTCGACTGGAATATCGGTGGAACGAGGGTTTTCCCCAACAGCAGCCTGTCCTTCAATGCCGCCCTTACCAGCATGGGGCTCTATAACCGTCTGTTCAAAGAGCGCAACGACTTCTGGCGTCCTTACCGCAAACTGTCGGGCGAGGCTCAATTCAAGAAAGAGATCTCCACCACGAGTATGCTGAAAGCTTACGCCGGCTACGACCTGACAACCGTCGGGCAGCGCATCGACGGACGCAGCCTACACCTGAGAGAGCATAACATCTATGTCAATGCCACCTGCCACACGGCCCTCGGCAACGGCTGCACCCTCTTCACAGGCTTCGCCAACTCCTCGGTGTTCAACCATGTGGACGATGCCCTCACCGCAGGCGACCATTATCACAACGCCCGCAACGAGATCCATCTGAAGGCCGAGGTGCGCAAGGCCTGCTCCGATGTGCTGGGCGTCTCGGCAGGGATAGAAGACTATGTCCGCAACCACTCATCGGCATACAACGACTACCGGCACCAGTCAGCCTACAACCTCCTCGGTGCCCACGCCGATGCACAGTGGCGCATCATACCCCGCCTGTTCCTTCACCTGTCCGCAAGGGCAGAGACACTGAAAACCGACTGGCTGCTGATGCCCCGGGCTACGCTGAGCTACATCCCCAACCAGCATCTGCAACTCTCCCTCATCGCCGGCCGCTACAGTCAAGTCGCAGAAAACCCGTTGACTGCCGGGCAGCACTCGGGCACAGACGCCCCTCTGGCACCAACCCGCTACTCACCAACCCAGAGCACAGCCGACCATGCCATTCTCTCCTTTCAATACCAATCGGGTAGCAGGCTACTGCGCATCGAGCCCTATACGAAGAGATACCACCGGCTGCCGTTACTCCTTAATGGACTCTACCAGCCTCAAGGCTATGGCTCGAGCCGGGGTGTAGACATTTTCGTTGAAGACCATTCGCTGGTCAGGCACCTCACGACCACCCTCTCCTATTCGTTCAATGACTCCCAACGAATGTACCTCGACTACACCGAGGCGCACACACCCGACTTCGCCTCGCGCCACAACCTCCGACTCACTGCCAAATACGCCATCGGCAAGGTCATCATCGGCCTGACGGAATCTTACGCCAGCCGGCGGCACTTTCCCACCGCCACCACTCCGCATTACAACAGCGTGGACGCCAGTCTCACCTGGCTGCTCAGCCCCAAAGTCATTGTCTATTCCTCGCTGGGCAATATCCTCGGCCGCACCAATATCTTCCGCTACGACGCGAACAGTCGGCCCGTCGTTCCTTCACGCGACCGCTTCCTCTACGTCGGCATATTCATTTCACTTAAAAACAATAAAGCGTATGACATTTCAAACTTTTAAATCCACCATCAAGAAACGCTTGTCGGCCATCATCCTCTTCACGATGGCAACAGCCAGTATCCACGCCCAACAGCCAACCATGCAGGCCCTCATCAGCCAGTCGCTCGCCAAACTGCGGCAACCCACCCCCGAGGCCTTCCTCAACTGCATCGCTGAACTGAAACGCATCGATGCCATGTTCCCCGACAGCATTCAGCCCAAACACCAAATGGCCCTGCAGAGTCTCTATTTCTCTGTGATCAATCCCCACGCCCCGCAGACAGACGGTCTGCTGGCCGAAGCCGAACAGACCATCACCCGTATAGAACAACTGAGCAACAGCCACAGCAACGAACAACTTTCAGACATCTGCACCCTTCGCGGCTTCCTCTATATGGTACGCATTGTGCAGAATCCAGCCCGCAACGGCCAGCGCTACTACATCGATGTGATGGAGAACTACGAGAAAGCCCTGAAACTCAATCCCGGCAACCAGCTGGCCAAACAACTCCAACAGCAGTTCTTCGAGGGAATGAGACAACAGACGGGAGGGAGAATCAAAGAATGACTCACCGTCAAGAGGCTCCCTGTAACCAAAAAGTAACGGCTGCTTGCTAACAAACAGCCGTTACTTGTGTTTCTGTCTGCCGATGCTGACAGACTGTCCCCTGTACAGGTGCCGATTACTTCAGGTTGCTCTCTATCCACTCGATGATGTTGGGTGCAGAGGGGCGCGGGGCATCTAATGAGATGATGTTGCCCTTCTTGTCGAACATCATGAAGCGGGGAATGCCAGTGACACCATATTCCTTGCAGAGCATGCAGTCGAACTCACCCTTGACGATGTACTGCGGCCAACTGAGGTTCTCTTTCTTCACCATCGACTTCCAGGCTGCCTGGTTCTTATCCAAAGAGATGCTCACCAGCTGGATGCGCTTGTCGTTCTTGAAGTGATTGTACAGCTTCACCATGTTGGGCGTCTCGGCCTTGCAGGGTCCGCACCACGTTGCCCAGCAGTCGATATATACTGCCTTGCCCTTCAGGTTAGCAAGCGTGAGTTTCTTTCCGTTCATGTCGTACATGTCGAAGTTCACAGCCTTGGCACCGGGAACCATTGTCTTATAGTGGTCGTAGAGTCCCTGAATCTGTGCAGGGATTTCGCGACCCGGTGTTACGTTACAGTAAGCGGTGTAGATATCGTTGATGTTGGCAGGAGCCTGCTCGAAGAGGTTTGCCACCTCGTTGTCGGCCAACTTATTGACAATCTCCTTATTGGTAAACAAATTGTTCAGGTTGTTCAAGAGGGTGATCGACTTATCCTGACCTTCGGGCACCAGGAATTTCTTGTAGCCGCTGGCATACATCATCGCCTCCTGCACGTTGTTGTCACGGTCGAGGGCATCCATCCAAGCCAGATAGCTGTCGTCGGCCTTGCTGCCTACCTCGGCAAACCAAGAGAGTCCGCCCTTCTCGAGCTTCGTGTTGATATCCTCGCGCATGAACTTACGGAACACGGGGTTGCTAATCTTGTTCAGCTTGGCGAACTGACGATCACGCAGCATCTCCATCTCCTGGCGCCACTGGGCAAACGTGAGGTTATCGCCCTTGCCATAGTACTTCTCGAGCATCGGTGTCTGGATGGTCTGGTAATACTCCTCTTTGTTGATAAACTCATAGCAGTCTTTGTAGTCGCCAGTGTAGTTTACCTTCGACTCGGTCTCTGCCTCGTTCTTCTGGATGATCTCCAGATCGATATTGGCTTTCATGCCGTTCTGCACATAGAACTTCACGCCACCCTTGGGGGCATCAACGATCAGGAAACGGGCATAGCCGTCCGGGGCATCGAGCTCCAGGCGATAGCTGCCGTCGGCAGCCACCGTAACGGGCTGCAGATTCTCAGGATCCGCAATGTTCATCAGAAACACATGACTGTTCTCGTTCAGTCCTTTCACTTTACCGGTTATCACCGCTTTCTGTGCATTAACGGCCACAGCGCCCAGCAGCATCATGGCTGCCAAAAGAATCTTTTTCATTTGTTATGTTTTAATTGTATTATTGTTTTCTTATTCTATCAGACGTATCCTTGCTTTGGAAAGTTGCAAAACCGTTATCTCTCGTTATCCACCAAATTGGGGTTCATCTGCATCACGTTGGGTGGGATGGGCAGACAGTAGCGCGGGTCGTTAGGCTCCATCGTATAGGTCTTACCGAAGATGGTACGCGTCATGGTGGTAGCCGTACGTGGATCGCAGTTCCAACGCTTCTTATCGGTGAACGATGTGGTGCAGAAAGATACCTCACGGCGGCGCTCCTTGATGACTTCATCGAGCAGTTCCTTGACATCGGTGATGGTGGTGGGCTGATAAGTCTCTGCCAGATAACGCTTCGAGCGGACGGCATCCAAGGCCTCGATAGCTGTCTTTACGTCGGGTGACGACTTGCGCAGGGCTGCCTCAGCAATGGTGAGGTACATCTCGCTCACGCTGATGCCCGACTGCTGGGTGCGCATCATGTTGATGGGGCGCGAGCCATAGAGAGTAGTAAAGAAGAGGAGGGCACGCAGGTCGTTGTCATAATCGATAATCTTATTGAACTCGTCGCTGGGTGACGACATCGATGCATAACTGGTGTTGGTGCGCAGGAGAATAATCTCCTGGTTATCTATTCGGGTAGTAGCAGGATAGCCGAATGCCACCACCATGAAGGGTGTCGGTGCGCCGATGGCTCCAGCGTACATGTTATAATCATAAAGAGTGGGGTGCAACTTTACAGCCTGTTGTGCGTCGGTCAAAGCCTTATCGAAATCTCCCATATACAGATAGATACGTGCACGCAGGGCAAGCGCAGCAGCCTTGCCAGGCAGGAAGTTGTAATCCGGTACGTCGATCTCCAGCAGGTTAACAGCCTCGTTCACGTCGCTGAGCATCTGGTCGTAGCACTCCTGTACGGTGGCACGTGGCAACTGGGCGTTGATGTCGGGCTCCAGCAAGAGGGGCACTGCCAGGTCGGTAGCCGCGGTAGATGCATTGTAAGCCTTGCCGTAGAGGTTGGTCAGGATGAAGTAGTTGAGTGCCCTATGCACCAATGCGCGCCCTTTCACCTCATTGCGCTTATACTCATAGCCCTCTTCTGCCTCGTCGATATTGGCGATGATATAGTTCACGATATAGTTCGACTTATAGAGTCCGTTCCAGTTGGGATCTTCTTCAGCCGTAGAGTAGATGACATCATTCCATGTCACCATATTGAAGAAGTTGGGACGGTCGTGGAACATTGAGTAATAGGAGTCGGTGGGCTGATCGCTTCCGGTATAGTCGTCCGAGAACAGCTCCATTTCCGTTGGGTTAAAAGCCACGTCAACCATTCCATAGTTGTTTCCGGAGATACTGATAAACGAGTTGTTCATCAGTTTTCCGAGGTCATCCACAATCGTAGGAATAGCCTTACCCTTTGGCACTACGTCAACAAAGTCGTTGCAACTGGCGAGCAACAAGATGCCGAGCATCGCACCTGCCACTATGTTAAATATTCTACTTTTCATATGATTGTCTTTTTTGCGGATTTCGATTGATTTTAGAATTTCACGTTCACGGTGAGTGTGTAATAATGCGGCTGGTCGCCGTTGTAGCTTGCACCGTTGCCAAGAGAGATCATATTGTCGGGGTCTATACCGTCACGGTTGGCAGCATGATACCAAACATTCTCTGCCGTCACCTTGGCATACAACGACTTCACCCAGAAGTTCTTCTTCAGCAGGTGTGAGAAGTCGTAACCCAAGCCGATCGACTTCAGACGGAAGATGTCACCCTTGTCGTACATATGGTCGTTCCTGATCACAGAGAAAATATAGTTACCGCCGTGACCATCCTCGGGATCTACCGGTATCCATGTGTTTTCCTCATCGCCGGCCTTCTTCCACCGGTTGGCGAAATCCTTATAGGCGCGCTCGCCGCCATAGTTCACGTCGCTGATATTTGGCATCATCATCATGTGTCCCAGTTTGTAGGTGAGCATCATCGAGAAATCGAAATTCTTATATCGCAGGGTGTTGCTCCAAGCGCCATAGTACTTGGGTGCCAAACGCCCCATATACACAAGGTCGTCGATGGTGAAAGCACCCGTTGCCTGCCAGTTGTAGAGATTACCCTGTGCGTCCTGCATCTGTGTTTGTCCGTCGGCAGACAACTTGCCCAAGCGGTAAACCATCACATAGTCAACAGGATAACCCACCATGGGATTTCTCTCAAGTGCAACGTTGGTAGTGGGTTCACCCGAAAGCACCTTCGTCACCTTGTTATAGTTATACGAGAAAGTGAACAGTGTTTCCCAACTGAAATCCTTCGTCTGCACGGGTGTTCCTCCAAGACTGATGTCAACGCCTCGGTTGAGGATGTCTGCGGTGTTTTTCATCACTGAGTTAAAGCCCACCGTAGGATCAACGAGCGTCTGTCCCAAAGCATCGCGGGTGGGACGGTTATAGAAGTCGAGACTTGCCCTGAAGCGGTTGCGCCACATACTGAGGTCGAAACCGAGGTTGAAGGTATATACCTTCTCCCAACGCAGTTCCTTGTTCTCAGGATTCTGTATCGTGAGGGCGGGCAGACCGGAGAACATATCGAGTCCGGCAGCAGCAATGAGATAAGGCGAGGTGCTCTTGTCGATGTTTCCCGACAATCCGTAAGAAGCTTTCACTGCCAGACGATCTACAGAAGGCAGACGGAAGAAGGACTCTTTCGAGATGTCCCACATGCCACCTACCGACCATGTTGGGGAGTCGCGGTATTTGCCTGAGCGACCGAAGAGGTTGGTCTTGTCGTAACGCATAGAGGCGAATACGGTATAGCGATTCTTATAAGTGGTGCTGGCGGTGAAGAAGGTTGAGAAGTAACGGTCTTCGGCATCGCTAACCAACGGATTGTAGAACAAAGTGGTGGTGCTCTGCGGGTCGTATCCCATCACACCCTGGCGCAGGGTACCGAAGTCTAAGGTACTGTTGGCATAGGTCATGGCCTGTGGGTCGAAACCGTAATAGGTATCGGAGGTGATCTTTGTACGAATGGCGAACAATTCGCAACCAGCCATGGCTGTGGCATACCAGTCGCCCTTATCGTATTTCCAGTTCAGCACATTACGCCAGGTGTAACTGGTAGAGTTCATCTGTGTCTTGTCCATCTGTGCTCCCTCAGGCATGTAATGGGTGAGCATGCCTTCAGTATTATTGGTAAACTGATTGAACTGATTACGAACGGCATAAGACAGACGGTCGCTGATAATCTCCTGACCGCTATGGTCAACGACGAACATTCCGCTGGTGGTATAGACGAGTCCGAAGGGAAGCGTGAAGTCGAACTGGAGATTAGCCTGCACATTGTAGTGCTTGGTGTTGTTGCTCACCATGTCGCGGTCCTTCAGTCGGTTGTAGCTCCAATCCACATAGCCCTCACCTTCCAGACGGTCTTTCCAAGTCTGTGCCACGCCATGATACTCGTTGACGTAGTTACCCTGATCATCGGTAAGATGGACGTATGGCATGATGTTGCGCGGCGAGAACGAATAGAGGTCCTGCGTGCTGTAGTTGCCACGCAGTCCGGTGGTCATCTTCACGTTCTTGGCAACCTCGAGAATGCTGTTCCACTGGATAGCGGCACGGTTGAGATCGTTGCCTTTCAGTGTGGCCAGATTGTTCTCAAAGTTGAACGACAGGTAGTTGGAGGCATTAGCACTGCCACCGCTTACCGTCACATTATGCATCTGCAACAATGACGGGCGGTAGAATGCCTTTTCTATATCCTTTGTGTTGTCATAAGCTGTCAACTGTGCAAAACGACTGTCGCGCTCCGACTCGCTGATTGCTCCGTTCTCAAACAGTCGCTGGATGTCGGTAGCCTCTGTATAATAGACTCCATAAGCCTCACGCCTGAGAATAAAGCCTTCGTTATTGGCGATATGCTCACGTTCCCAGGCAATCTGCTCAGCAGAATTCATCAGATTCATCGACGACACATCGAAGCGGGAACCCACCTTGATGCTGCCATTATAGGTAACCTCTGTCTTCTTGTTTCGGCTGCCTTTTTTAGTTGTGATGACTATCACACCATTGGCTGCACGCACACCCCAGATAGAAGCGGCAGCGGCGTCTTTCAGCACCGAAATACTCTCGATGTCTTGTGGATTGACATTGTAAGTGCCATATTCCATCGGGAAACCGTCGACAACTATCAGCGGTTTGGTCTCGGCATAGATGGTAGCCTGTCCGCGAACGATCATGTTGCCGTTGCCGTCTACAGCCAGACCTGGCACCACGCCCTCGAGGTTGTCCACCACATCGCTCGACACCACGGTCTTCAGTTGCTCGGGTTTCACCACCTCAAACGAACCGGTGGCACGGCCTTTCTCTATCTGCTGGTAACCAGTCACCAGCACTTCGTCCAACATCACATCCGACTTCAGTACAATCTCGCGCGAGAGGTCGGTCGTGCCGCGGGGCACCGTCACATATACCGTCTCCATACCCACATACGAGTATTTCAACGTAGTCTGCTCCACAGGAATCTTAAAGGTGTAGTAGCCGTCGGCATCGGTCACGGTGCACACGCGTGTCTCGCCGATGCAGATAGGCACACCCACCAGCATCTCGCCGCTCTCGTCGCGCACATAGCCTTTGATGGTGCGCTCGCGGCCGCTCAGCTTCTGACGGCTGATAGTCACGATATTGTTCTTAATCTGGTAGTCGCAACCTATCAGGTTGGCTATCTGTGCCACCACCTCCTCGGCCGTCTTCTTGGTCTGACGGATGGTGATGCGGGGCCACTCCTTGGCCAGGTCGGCACTGTAGAAGAAGTTCAAGCCCGACTGGCGCTGTATTTCCTTCAGCACGGTGGGCACCTGCTCCGACTTGAAATTGATGCTTACACGGGTGTCGGCTGGCATCGCCGCCTGGGCGGATGGCGACACGAACAGAAGCAAGAGGGTCAGTAGCATCAGTTGTCTGATGCCTCTCAAAAGGTTCGTTGTTCTCATGTTTTTAAAGGTTTTTATTTATGGTTCTATAATGATTTTATCGGGGGTCAACGTTATCTTCAGTCCGGTAATCGTCTCGATGGCCTCCATCGTGGGATGGATGTCCTCATAACGGTCGAAGTTGCCCGAATATTTAAGCTGCTTAATGTCGTCGGACTTGAACTCCACCTCACGTCCGTACCAACGGGCCATCACCTCCATGATGCGCTCCAGCGGCCACTCCTCGAAGAAGAACTTGCCTTCGTTCCAAGCCACATAGGGCGCGGTGTCGACTTCGTTGATGGACAATTGAGCATTGACAATTGATAATTCCTGGCCGGGCGTCAGCATCTGCTCCTTGCCTCTGGCGGGCGTAAAGCTGACGGAGCCTTTCACCAGCACCACGCTCAAGCCGCCGTTGTCGTTCCCATCACCACCTTTGCTTCGCGTGTTGACATTGAACTCTGTGCCATATACCTTTACATCGCCCTGCGGGGTGTGTACCACAAACTGTCGGCTCTTGTCCTTGGCCACCATGAAGTAGGCCTCGCCCTCGAGGATCACGTCGCGGCGGTCGCCGAACTTCTCCGGATAGATCAGGCGGCTGTCATAGTTCAGGTGCACCAGCGTACCGTCGTCAAGTGTCACCCAGTACTCCTTGTCCTGATAGGTGGTGATGCGGCGGGCCTCGGCCAGCTGCTCGGCAAAGTCGTCGTCCACATGATATCGTGTCAGTTCCTGTGTGGTCACCACCTTCTTCTGTCCGTTGCCGCTCACCACCACAGCACCCTGCAGGCCTTTCTCTGCACTCTGCTGCATGGCCAGCTCGACAGCTTCGCTGACCACCGGCGGGGTGACGCGTGTATGCTCACGATACCAGAACGTACCACCAACTATCAGCAGCACCAGTGCGGCGGCTATGCGGAAGAGGGGTGAGCGCAGGGTGACGAACGCAGCCGTCTGTTGACGGCCGTCGGTCTCTGCACTATCCTCAGCACCGACGGACGGTCCCGCATACTGGGCGCCCTTCACCTTCGCGAGTGCACGTTCCACGTCGATGGATGCCAGATACTCCACCGCCTGTTTCTCGTCGATGGTCGCACGGATACGCTCGTAGAGCCGGGCGTGGTCTCTCTGCGACAGCCAGTCGGCGAACAACTGCTGTTCCTCGTCGGTCAACCGACCATAAATCGACTTCAGTATGATGTCTTTTATCTCCATATTTTGCGCTTCTTTTATCTATAGAACGAATAACGTTGCACTTTTGATTAAAAAAATGCACTTTTTTGAAAATTATTCGCAAAATGACGGAAAAGAGTATACTGAAGGATGGCCTTCAGCACAAAACAGCGTTTCGATGATAAAAAACAAAAGGCAAGATATCACTTCTGTCTGTAGAGGAATGGTCTAAAGGAAAACGGAATAGAGCAGATGGCGGTTGAACTTGCCACGCAGCATGACCACGCCTTTGTAGATACGGCTGCGCACAGTGTTGTAGTTGATGCCCTGCATCTGGGCAATCTCATGGTCGTCGTAGCCCTGCATGCGCAGCTGCATGGCCTCGGAGATCTTATGGGGCAGGGTCTTCACTTCTTCATATAGCCGCTCGTAGAGCTCGAGCTCGAAGAGGCTGTCCTCCACGGAGTCGTCGGAGGGAGCATCGCACAGCTCGCCACGCTGATGGCGCTGGTTGTAACGGAAGATGTCGATGACTTTGTTGCGCAAGACGGTGAAAAGATACTGGCGGGCCTTGGCGGGATCGCCAGTAGAGAAACCGGTCTCCAGCAGTTTGCTGAAGACGTCTTGTACAACATCCTCGGCTTGCTCGCGGTCGTTCAGGCGGCTGTCGGCATAAAGGACCATCGGAGCATAGAACTGGCGGAACAACGTGTCGAACGATGTCTCCATGACTGCGGCGTTTATAGTTTGAGCACCTGGTCGCAGTAGTCGACGACGGCCAGGCGGTGGGTGACAAAGATGATGGTTTTCTGCGAGTGGTGCAGCAGGTTGTCGAGCAGCTGGCGCTCGGTGTCGGGGTCGAGGGCGCTGGTGGCTTCGTCGAAGAGCATGATGCTGCGGTTGCGGAGCAGGGCGCGGGCGATGCTGATGCGCTGGGCCTGTCCCTCGCTGAGTCCGCCGCCGTCCTCGGCACAGAGGCTGTCGAGCCCGTCGGGGAGGTCGGCCACGAAGTCGGCACACGACAGGCGCAGGGCCTCGAGCATCTCCTCGTCGGTGGCGTCGAGCTTGCCCAGCCGCAGGTTGTCGCGGATGGTGCCGCTGAGCAGGGTGTTGCCCTGGGGCACGTAGACGAGGTTGCAGCGCATGCGGGGGCCCATCTCGCGCACTTCGCGGCGGTCGTAGATCTCCACCCGTCCGTCCTGGGGCCGCAGCAGGGCGAGCAGCAGCCGCACAAGGGTGGTCTTGCCGGCGCCGGTCTCGCCAAGGATGGCGGTGCAGCTGCCGGGGCGGAAGTCGAAGGTGAGACGGCTGATGACGGGCTGTGTGGCGGCATCGGGATAGGCAAACGACACGTCGCTGAAGCGGATGCCGCAGGGGGCGTCGAGCTCGATGGGCGTGCCTTGCTCTTCGAGGGGGTTCTCCTCGAGTTCCATGAGGCGCTCGGCTGCAGTGAAGACGCTGACGAAGGCGGGCACGAGCTTGGTGAGCGAGCGGGCAGGACTTTGTATCTTGTTGACGAGCTGCAGGAAGGCGGTCATGCCGCCGAAGGTGAGCGTGCCTGCCGACATGCGGACGGCGCTCCACAGGAAGGCGGTGAGGTAGCCCACGGCAAAACCGAAATTGAGTAGCAGATGGGAGAGCACGGAGAAGGCGGTGCGGCGCACCACGCGATGGCGCAGCTCGCTCTGGGTGTTTTCCAGACGGTCGACCATCGTGTCGTCGCCTTCCATGGTCTTGATGAGCATGCGGTTCTGGACGGTTTCCTGGAGCACGCTCTGCACCTTCGAGTCGCTGTCGCGTACCTGACGGGTGAGGGAGCGCATCTTACCCACATAGAAACGGCTCAGCGCCACAAACAGGGGGATGATGGCCACGGTGATCAGGGCGAGCGCGGGGTCCATGAGGAAGAGGTAGACGAAGGCTCCGACGAAGAGGGCGAGCACCGAGAGGGTGCCGGGAAGGGTCTCGGTGAGGAAGGTGACGACATTGGTGACGTCGAACTCCAGGCGGTTGAGCACATCACCGCTATGGCGCGACTCCTTGCCGTGCCACTCGGAGCGCAGGATGCGGTCGAGCATGCGCTGCTGCATGCGATTCTGGGCGCGGATGCCCAGGATGTTCTTCACCCACACTCCGGCAATGCTCAGTCCGAAATTGAGCAGGATGAGCAGGGCCATGATGCCTACCGCCCAATAGAGCGACCCGCTGACAACATGGGAGGCAACATCGATGGCATGCTGGACGGCCCACACCTGCATCAGACTGACAGCCACGCCCAGCAGTCCAAGGACGGCATTGAGGACGGCCTGCAGGCGGTTGCCCCGCCACGACCGCCACAGCCAACGGAGAATGGCACTGGCCGGATATTTGCTTTTTTCGATATGGAATAGTCGGAAACTCATCGTTGATTAGTGGTTATGTTTTGGGGAGTGCCCCCCACCAACTCCCCCGAGGGGGAGGGAAGGCTGACGCCCATTTATGGGAGTTTGGGAGCTAGCCCAAGTGACAAGTGATAAGTGACAAGTGTGATTACCACTCAGGCTTCTTGCCTTGAACCTTGGACCTTGAACTCGTTTAGGAGTTTGGACAATACCTTTGCCTCTTGAATACTCAAGCCGGCAGGCTAATTATCCATTTTCCATTTTCAATTGTCCATTGCCAGGAAGCCTCTAAACTCTCCCATCTGCTCCCCACATCATTTTCTCGCGCAGGGTGGTATAGTAGGTGTGGCCGCTGCGCTTGACGACACTGATCTTATACGGTGCCTTGCGGATGGTGAGACGGGTGTGCTCGCCGCACTTGGCCGAGCGGCCGTCGACGGCAATGAGGAAATTGTGGCTGCGGCTCTCGACGCTGAGGGTGATCACCGCCTCGTCGGAGACGACGACCGGACGGATGTTCAGACTGTGAGGGGCAACGGCCGTGAGGCACAGCACACCGGTCTGAGGCACCAGCACCGGACCGCCATTGGAGAGCGAGTAGGCTGTGGAGCCGGTGGGCGTACTGACAATCAGTCCGTCGGCCTGGTAGGTGACGAGGTGCTCGCCGTCGATGCTGGCACGGATGCTGATCATCGAGGCGTCGTCGCGCTTCAGCACGGCAATATCGTTGAGGGCGCGGGGACAGATGTCGAGTGCCTCGCCGTCGGTCTCCACCTGAATGACGGTGCGCTGCTCCACCCCGTAGCTGCCGTCGAAGAGCGACTGCAACACATCCTCTAACTCGACGGGCGGCACATCGGCCAGGAAACCGAGGCGACCCATGTTGACACCCAGCACGGGAATGCCCTTGTCGCCCACGAAATGGGCAGACTTCAGGAATGTGCCGTCGCCGCCCATGGAGATGGCGAAGTCGGCAGAGAACGATCCATCGGCAATCAGTCCGTCGGCACAGACGTCGAGCCCGCGCTCATGGGTGAGGTAATGGTAGAACTCCTTCTCGACAAGTATCTCAGCCTGCCGGCCGGCAAGGAACGACAGGATTTGGGGGATGGAGGCCGACTTGGCCGCCTGGTAGATATTGCCGAAAATGGCGAACCTTAACTTCTGCGATGACATAAAATCAAGTTTTTTCTTATCTTTATCACGCTAAAATGGCTGAAAATGCCAAACATTTTGTATATTTGTACCCACAAAAGGCACTTGATGAGTGCAAATTTAATGATTTTTGGCGAATAAAACACGAAACAGAAGAAGAAATTGACATTTTTATGATGAATATGAAGAAAGTTTATATGTTTTTGGCCAACGGCTTCGAGGATGTCGAGGCCCTGATTCCGCTCGACGTGCTGCGCCGCGGCGGTGTGGATGTGAAAACCGTGAGCATCACTGGCTCACTAGTTGCCGAATCAGCCCACGGCGTGAGGGTGGAGGCCGACCTGATGTTCGAGACGGCCGACGTCGAGGATGCCGACCTGCTGATGCTGCCGGGTGGCATGCCGGGCGCATCGAACCTGAACGACCACGAAGGGGTGAAGGAGGCTTTGCTGGCCCAGGCCCAGGCCGGCAAACTGGTATCGGCCATCTGTGCCGCCCCGTTGGTGCTGGGCGGACTGGGGCTGCTCAAGGGCAAGCGGGCCACCTGCTACCCGGGCTTCGAGGAGACGCTCACCGGTGCCGAATATACCGCTGAGCTGGTGACCGTAGACGGCAACATCGTCACCGGCGAGGGACCGGCAGCCGCCTTCCCTTATGCCTACACCCTGCTGGCCATGCTCACCGACGAGCTGACGGCAAGAGGCGTGGCCGAGGGCATGCGCTACGTGCACTTAATGGAGGGATAGATGGACTACATCATCATCGTGGCTGGCGGCAAGGGACTGCGCATGGGCTCTGACACGCCCAAGCAGTTTCTGCCCATCGGAGGAAAACCGGTGCTGATGCGCACCATCGAGCGCTTTCGCGAGTACTCGCCAGAGCTGACCATCATACTGGTGCTGCCGCAGGCGCAGCAAGACTATTGGGCGACGCTGTGCCGGGAATACCGGTTCAGCGTGGATTACCTGCTGGCCAACGGCGGCGAGACACGCTTTCACTCGGTACAGAACGGACTGAGCCTGATTCCCGACGAGGCTCAGGGAGTGGTGGGAGTGCACGACGGTGTGCGACCCTTCCCTGCCGTTGACGTCATCCGCAACTGCTTTGAGACGGCCCGCGCGGCGAAGGCCGTCATTCCCGTGGTGCCCGTGGTGGAGACGCTCAGGAAACTCACCGACGGGGAGCTGGCGACAACGGGCGAACAGACAGCAGGAAAGGGCGGCTCGCTGACGGTGCCTCGGAGCGACTACCGGCTGGTGCAGACGCCACAGACCTTCGACATACAACTGCTGAAGGCTGCCAACCGACAACCCTACAACGACTCGTTCACCGACGATGCTTCGGTGGTCGAGAGCTACGGACATGGCATCACACTCGTACCGGGCAACCGCGAGAACATAAAAATCACAACGCCTTTCGACCTGACCATCGCCGAGGCGTTGCTGGCCGAGAACTCGGCTTAGCTGGACTCACCAACTACTCTATGTACGACATACTTCATCAGGACATCAAATACTTGCCAGGCGTAGGACCCCGACGGAAGGATATACTGAGCAAGGAACTGGGCATCAACACATTTGGTGACCTGCTGGAGTATTACCCTTATAAATATGTGGACCGCTCGAAAATCTATCAGATCAGCGAACTGACGGGCGATATGCCTTTCGTGCAGATAAAAGGACAGATTCTGAGTTTCGAGGAGTTTGAGATGGGACACCGCCGCAAACGCATCGTGGCCCACATGACCGACGGGACGGGTGTGGTCGACCTGGTGTGGTTCAGCCGTGCCCAGTACATCACCAGCAACTACAAAGTCAACACCGAGTATATTGTCTTCGGACGGCCCACCATCTACAACTACCGCTATCAGTTTGCCCATCCCGACATCGAGAAAGCGGGCGACGTGAAACTCTCGGAGATGGGCATGCAGCCTTACTACGTGACCACCGAGAAGATGAAGAACATGGGGCTGAACTCGAGGGCCATCGAACGGCTCACGAAAAGCATGCTCGAGAACATGAGCACGCCGCTGCCCGAGACGCTGCCGCCCTTCATCACCAACCGCCTCAGACTGGTGTCGCGCGACACGGCATTCCGTCATATCCACTATCCGAAGAGCCTGGACCAGGTGCAGCATGCCCAGCTCCGACTGAAGTTCGAGGAACTGTTCTACGTGCAACTGAACATCCTGAGGTATGCCAGCGACCAGCGCCGCAAATACCGGGGATACATCTTCCAGCACGTAGGGGCGCTGTTCAACGATTTCTACCACCACTATCTGCCTTTCGCCCTGACCGAGGCGCAGAAGCGGGTGATGCGCGAGATACGTGCCGACATGGGCAGCGGCAGACAGATGAACCGCCTGCTGCAGGGCGACGTGGGCTCGGGGAAGACCCTTGTGGCCCTGATGTCGATGCTCATCGCTCTGGACAACGGTTTTCAGGCTTGCATCATGGCGCCCACCGAGATACTGGCCGAGCAGCACCTGACCACCATCCGCGAGTTCCTGGAGGGCATGGACATCCGCGTGGAACTGCTCACGGGCATCGTGAAAGGCAAGAAACGCGAGGCGGTGCTGCAAGGTATCGCCGACGGCAGCATACAGATATTGGTAGGCACTCACGCCATCATCGAAGACTGGGTGCAGTTCGGCAACCTGGGCATGGTGGTCATCGACGAGCAGCACCGTTTCGGAGTGGCGCAACGAGCCAAGCTGTGGGGCAAGAGCAAGAACCCGCCCCACATACTGGTGATGACGGCCACCCCCATTCCACGCACGCTGGCCATGACCATCTACGGCGACCTGGACGTGAGTGTCATCGACGAACTGCCACCTGGCCGCAAGCCCGTGGTGACCATTCACAAATACGACAACCAGACCACCAGCCTCTACCAGGGCATACGCCAGCAGATCAACGAGGGAAGGCAGGTGTACATCGTGTTTCCGCTGATACAGGAAAGCGAGAAGAGCGACCTGAAAAACCTCGAGGAAGGCTACGCCGCCCTGCTGGATGTGTTTCCAGAATTCAGGCTGAGCAAGGTGCACGGCAAGATGAAATCGAAGGAGAAAGAGGCTGAGATGCAGAAGTTTGTGAGCGGTGAGACGCAGATTCTCGTCGCCACCACTGTCATCGAGGTGGGTGTCAACGTGCCCAACGCCTCGGTCATGGTCATCCTCGACGCCCAGCGCTTCGGTCTGTCACAGCTGCACCAGCTGCGCGGACGTGTGGGACGAGGTGCCGACCAAAGCTACTGCATACTGGTGACCACCCCGCAACTGAGCACCGAGACCCGCAAGCGAATCGACATCATGTGTGACACCAACGACGGATTCCGCATTGCCGAGGCCGACCTCAAACTGCGAGGGCCCGGCGACCTGGAGGGCACTCAGCAAAGCGGTATGGCCTTCGACCTGAAAATTGCCGATATTGCACGCGACGGACAGATTGTGCAAATGGCACGCGACGAGGCTCAGAAGATCATCGACGACGACCCCACCTGCCAGAAAACTGAGTATGAAATGCTGTGGAACCGGCTGAGGGAACTGAGAAAAACCAATATCAACTGGGCCGCCATCTCCTGATGTTTTTCAGACATCTTTTCGGGCAAAGCATCTTAACGCACGTTAACGCACGAAGTCTCCTTAACACGGAAAAAACACCATAAAACAGCCATTTTCCTGATTTTCGACACATTACAAAGCTTCGTTTATGTTAAAATCGCAATAAAAACTGTTAACCTACACTCATTATTGGTCTTTTTTTTATACCTTTGCACCAAATTCGTATTTCAAGGAAAGCATCTTTGGCTTTCATTGAACCTCGAAAAGGGCATTTTGAGCCCATTATGACCCAAACAAAAAAGAAAAGATGATGAATTTAAAAAGTATAATAAAAGCCATTGCTGTTACCGTAATCTTGTCAATGAGTGCCACATCAATGTCGGCACAAGACCTGCTGGCACGTCATGCGCCGGTAGACCGTAAGATGAAGACGGTAGACACACTGGCCCTTCGCGACCTCTTGATTAAAGAACTGGCGCAGTCGCCATCGGCCGACCTCTATGAGGATTGGAACAACCAGTATGCCCATCGTGCCACTGCCCTGCCCGACTCGTTCACCATTCAGCTGAGCAACTTCTGCATGCCTACTCCCAGCCGCGTGGTCACCTCTAACTTCGGTGCCCGTTGGGGACGTATGCACAAGGGACTCGACATCAAGGTCTACATTGGCGACACCATCCGCTCGGCATTCAACGGCAAAGTGCGCATCGTGCGCTACGAGCCTGCCGGATATGGTAAATATATTGTCATCCGTCATAACAACGGACTGGAAACCATCTACGGTCACCTCTCGAAGCAACTCGTCGTCGAGAACCAGGAAGTACGTGCAGGTGAGGTCATCGGCCTCGGTGGAAACACCGGCCGCAGCACCGGCTCGCATCTCCACTTCGAGACCCGTCTGTGCGGTGTGGCCCTGAACCCGGCAGTCTTCTTCGACTTCCGCAACCAGGATGTCACCGGCGACTACTATGTGTTCACCAAGCGCAACTACGAGAAAGACGCCCGTGAGGCTACCCGCATGCGCGGTAAGATTGGCAACGGCGGCTATACTCTCGACCAGGTGAGAGGCACAGCAGGCATGAACACAGAGATCGCCGCACGCGATGCAGAGAATGCTATGCGCAGCAGCAGTGCCAAGCAGTATCACAAGGTGGCCAAAGGCGAGACACTCTATTCCATCGCACGTAAGCGCGGCACCACGGTTGAAGCCCTCTGCAAGCTCAACCGCATTGGCAAGAATAAGAATGTGCGTCCTGGACAAATGCTAAGATATTCATAAGATAGTAAATTTCTATTCATAAGAGAAGCCCGATGAACTGATGAGTCATCGGGCTTTTTTTCTGCCCCAAAATTACAGGCGTATAGATCAAATTACAGAGGGAACAGGTCATGAGAGCAGCACGTGCCTCTTACCCTTTTCCAATTGATGCCTGATTAGGTTGCAATTAGTCGACTAATTAAGCTCTAATTGTGACTTATACTGATATAGGTA
>DEFO01000005.1:636-36869 GCA_002350805.1 Prevotella sp. UBA2850 | reverse complement strand
AAAAGTCAATTAGGCATTAATTAAGCTCTAATTAGGCATTAATTAGACTGCAATTAGGCATTAATTAGACTGTTATTAGGCATTAATTAGACTGTAATTAGTCAATTAATTAGGGTGTAACTCGTATATCAATTGGAGGTTAACGAGTCGGCTAATTAAACCTTAATGAGTCATCACTTGACAATAGCTGAAGGAAAACGAAACTTATTTTTGGAAGTTTCGAAATAAAACACTATCTTTGCCAAAAAATAGATACGAATGAGAGCAGTCATACAACGCGTCACTCAGGCCAGCGTGAGCATCGGCGGACAAGTGAAGTCGGCCATCAACGAGGGGTTCCTCATCCTGCTGGGCGTCTGCGACGACGACACAATGGAAGATGTTGACTGGCTGGTGCACAAGATAGCTGCCTTGCGGGTGTTCGACGACGACAACAATGTGATGAACCGCAGCATTGTTGATATCGGTGGTAACGCATTGGTAGTCAGTCAGTTCACTCTCTATGCCAGTTACAAAAAGGGCAATCGCCCGTCGTGGTTCAAGGCCGGCAGCCATGAAGTCAGCGTACCCCTCTACGAGGCATTCTGTCAGAAGCTGGGCGAGGCCATCGGCAAGGAAGTCGGCACGGGCGAATTTGGCGCCAATATGCAGGTCAGCCTGCTCAACGACGGACCGGTGACCATCTGCATGGACACCAAAAACAAAGAATAAAACCATGAGCAACAAGCAAATCGAACTGGCAGCCAACATCGGACTATTGGTTTCAGTGGTCCTCTACATTCTTTGGCGCTTTCTGCCTTATAGCATGGCGATGATCGCAGCTTACGCAGGTATCGTGGTGAGCTTCATCACAGCAGCGCTGGCGATCGTGATGATTGTGAAGAAAACCGATGGGAAAAGGTTTACACTACACAAAATAGTGCTGATGATTCCCCTACTCTGGTTTCTGATGCAAGCTGTAGCTTTTTGAGCAGCCACTAGGAAAACTTGGCCACCGTCTCAATTTTCAATCTATGAAGACAGCGGGTAAACACATCTGGAACAATCAATCTTAATCATAGGAGGCACAAATATGAACAAGCAGACATTAGTTAACTATTCCAACATGGCAGGAATCCTGCTCTACGACGGACCGGTAACCATCTGCATGGACACAAAAAACAAGGAATAAAGGCAATGAACACAAAAAAAATTATAGGTTATATCAAGAATTTCGGCACAGCATTATTTGCCTGCTGTTTTGCTGTTAGCTTCATCAAGTATGGAACGATACACGGCAATCAATATAGCCAGACCATCAGTTATCTGATCATTCTCGCGTTTTGCTGCATCATGGTTGAATACATTTACAAACTGTTCCACTTCAAGGAATATCGTAAAGAGAATATCATGAATATCGCCTTCTTGGTCATCATGCTCATCCTTATCGGCATTTTTACAGCCGTCAAATAACGACGAGGACAAAAAAACGGTGCCGCAAGGACCTGAAACTTGCAAGTGCTGCAATATAAGAAAGGCATACCATCAATACAAAAATAGGAGGTTAGGTTTATGAACAAACAGACATTAGTAAACTATTCGAATTTGGCAGGATTCCTGCTCTACGTCGTAGGCCGCGTCACCAAAATGTCATGGCTCTGCATTGTGGGCATCGCCTTGGTGGTGCTCAGCATGATTGTCACCATCATCTATCGTAACGAATTTGCCAAAACACAGTTCTGGGTAGCAGCTATCTGCTTGATCCTGCTGTTGATATTGGCCATTATCATGCTGCTAGTATGACCATTCGTGAAGCGCAAGACGCTGTCGATCAGTGGATTAAGGAGTATGGCGTGCGCTATTTCTCAGAACTAACCAACATGGCTTGCCTCACCGAAGAGGTAGGCGAACTGGCGCGTGTCATCGCCCGCAAATACGGTGACCAGAGCTTCAAAACAGGCGAGAAAGCAAACCTGGGCGAAGAGATGGCCGATGTGTTGTGGGTGCTCATCTGCCTGGCCAACCAGACAGGCGTGGACCTAACCGAGGAACTGAAGAAATCGATCGCGAAAAAGACCTTCCGCGACAAAACCCGCCATCTGGAAAACCCCAAGTTAAAAGGGTAAATAACGTATCAAATAACCATCAATCATAAACAACAATTATGGCAGAAAATCACGAACACCATGAGCATCACCATGCTCCACAAAAGAGTAAATACGAAGAGGCACTGAGCAAGTACAACACCGAGCTGGACGACAACCAGGTGCGCGAGGCGGTGAAACGCATCATTGCCGAGCGTGTTCACGAGAACGACACCCCCGAGGTGAAGCGGTTCCTCATGGGCAGCATCGAACTGACCACCCTGAAAACCACCGACTCTGAGGAGAGCGTGATGGCCTTCACCGAGAAGGTCAACCAGTTCGACGAGGCCTACGGCGAACTGCCCCATGTGGCCACCATCTGCGTCTATCCCTGCTTTGCCAAGACCGTGAGCGAGACCCTCGAGATCGACGGTGTTGAAATCGCCTGTGTGTCAGGCAGTTTCCCCTCTTCACAGGCATTGATAGAGGTAAAAGTAGCCGAGACTGCCCTGGCCATCAAAGACGGTGCCACCGAGATCGACATAGTGATGCCAGTGGGCAAATTCCTCTCAGGCGACTACGAAGGCGTATGCGATGAAATCGGCGAATTGAAGGCTGTCTGCGGCGAACACGCCATGAAGGTCATCCTCGAGACAGGTTGTCTGAAAACCGCCTCCAACATCAAAAAAGCATCCATTTTATCGATGTATGCCGGTGCTGACTACATCAAGACATCGACAGGTAAGCTCGAGCCAGCCGCCACGCCGGAGGCCGCCTATGTAATGTGTCAGGCCATCAAGGAATACTACGATGAAACCGGCATTCAGATTGGATTCAAGCCTGCCGGTGGCATCAACAGTGTGATGGACGCACTCATCTACTACACCATCGTGAAGGAAGTACTGGGCGAAAAGTGGCTGACCAACAAGTGGTTCCGCCTCGGAACAAGCCGCCTGGCCAACATGCTGCTGAGCGAACTGGTAGGTCAGGAGACCAAATTCTTCTAAACGACCCAACAGAACAGAAAGACAAACAAGCGGATGAACAGGTCATGCTATCAATTAGATAGATGTTTCCCGGTTCATCCGCTTGTTGTATGCCGTCAGGAACTTCTGTTCGTACTGGCCAAGAATTAGTTGTTACGCTGAATCACGAACTCAAGATAGGCATTGAAGGCAGCCTTCAACGAGTCGTCGGTCACATAGGCATCGATATACTTACGGGCCTCGTCGGCAAAATAGTTCATGCGCTGTTCGGCATATTCAATACCCCCGCTGGTTTTGGCAAATTCCACCAAAACGGCGATTTCATCGGCATTCACGGTTCCGCTTTTCACCTTTTTAGCCAGTGTGAGCATAGATTCCAACGGATATTTATTCAGGGCATAGATCACAGGCAGGGTGAGCTTGCCCTCAGCCATATCATTGCCGGTAGGTTTGCCGATCTCCTTCGAGTCGTAATAATCGAAGATATCATCACGAATCTGGAAGATAATACCGATGTTTTGGCCGAATTTCTTGGCCTGCTCCACCTGTTCGGAAGTGGCTCCCACGGAGAGGGCACCCACGGCCGAGCATGACTCAAACAAGGCGGCGGTCTTCTGTCTAATCACCTGATAGTAAACATCTTCCGATATCTCCTGGTTCTGGATGTTCGTCAGTTGCAATATCTCACCGTTCGACAACGTTCGGCCCAGTTCGGCAAGGTTCTGGATAATATCCTGATGACCCGTAAACGACACACTGAGCAGGGCTGTCGAAAGGATATAGTCGCCCACCAGCACCGCCACCTTATTATCGTAGGTGGCATTCACCGACGCCTGTCCGCGGCGCTCACTGCTCTCGTCGACCACATCATCGTGCACCAACGAGGCCGTATGCAACAATTCCAGACCGACGGCACCGTGAAGGGTAACATCAGAAACGACTCCATAGTTGCGGGCTGTCAGCAAGATCAGCATGGGGCGCATACGCTTGCCGCCGCGCTGGCGAATATGTGCCAGAGCACTCCCCAACAGTCCGTCTTCATGCGTCAACGACTGGTTGAAAAGAGAAATAAAGTGATTCAACTCACTCTCTATAGGTTTTTTGATAAGCGACAGATAATCCATGTTCAAGAATTTTATGCAAAAATAGTTATTTTATTCGGATTAATGAAAAAGAATTCGTAATTTTGAGCAGAAAATCAGCATTATTATGGATAAATTGTTTCTTTTAGACGCTTATGCGCTTATCTACAGGTCGTATTACGCTTTTATCAAAAGTCCGCGCATCAACTCGAAAGGCCAGAACACATCGGCCATCATGGGTTTCATGAACACCCTGCACGAGGTGATGACCAAGGAACAGCCCACCCACCTGGGCGTGGCTTTCGATCCCCACGGACCCACCTTCCGCAGCGAGGCGTTCCCCGCCTATAAAGCGCAGCGCGAGGAGACACCCGAGGACATCCGCATGAGTGTGCCTATCATCAAAGATATCCTGCGCGCCATGCGCATCCCCATCCTCCAGGCCGATGGCTTCGAAGCCGACGACGTGATTGGTACATTGGCAAAAAAGGCCGATTCCATCGGTGTTGACACCTATATGCTCACCCCCGACAAGGACTATGGCCAGCTGGTGGGCGGTCATGTGTATCAGTTTCGACCCCGCCATGGCGGTGGTTACGAGACGATGGGTGCCGACGAGGTAACGGCCAAGTATGGTCTGCAGAGCACCGGACAGGTGATCGACCTGCTGGCACTCATGGGCGACTCGGCCGACAACTTCCCGGGCTGTCCGGGCGTGGGCGAGAAGACGGCCGTGAAACTGCTCACCCAATTCGGCAACATCGACGAGATGCTCATGCGCACGGATGAAATCAAAGGTGCACTGCAGAAAAAAGTGACCGAGCACGTCGACGATATCAAGATGTCGAAGTTCCTTGCCACCATCCGCACCGACGTACCCATCGACCTCGACATGGAGTCGCTGAAGGTGGCCACCCCCGACGAGACCCGACTGCGCGAAATCTTCAACGAACTGGAGTTTAAGACGCTCGCAGACAAGTTTCTTAATAAATCTGAAAAGAAGTCAAAAAAAGTAGAAACTCAACCCGATTTATTTGGATTTTTCGCGCCCGAAGGGTCGGAACCGTCAGAAAATTCAAGTTTTGAGACGTTAAAAACGATACCTCACGATTACAAATTAATTGAAAATGAGGACGATGCACGAAAATTATGTGATTTTTTCTTGACAAAGCAATTTGTCAGTCTGGACACCGAAACTACTTCGACCAACACGATGGATGCCGAATTGGTGGGTTTGAGCTTTGCCGTCGACGAAAAAGAGGCGTTCTATGTGCCCGTACCGGCCAATCGTGAAGAAGCGTTGCAAATTGTTAACATATTTAAACCTCTCTATGAAAACCCCGAAATTCTGAAAATCGGACAAAATATAAAATACGACCTGGAGGTGCTTTGCAACTATGGCATCGAACTGAAGGGACCGTTGTGGGACACGATGATTGCCCACTACCTCATCCAACCCGAGCTGCGCCACAACATGGACTATATGGCGGAGGTGTATCTCAACTACCAGACCATCCACATCGACGAACTCATCGGACCGAAAGGGAAACAACAACGCAGCATGCGAGACCTGTCGCCGGCCGAGGTCTATGAATATGCCGCCGAGGATGCCGACATCACCCTCCGACTGAAGAACGTGCTGGAACCCAAACTGAAAGAGGCGGGGGTGGAACAACTGTTCTACGACATCGAGATGCCCCTGGTGCGAGTGTTGGCAGAGATGGAGATGAACGGTGTCTGCCTCGACACGGCATCTCTGCAGGAAACGTCAAAGATTTTCACCAACAGAATGCTGGAACTGGAAAGCCGTATCTACGAACTGGCTGGTGAGCCTTTCAACATTGCCTCGCCGAAACAAGTGGGTGATATCTTGTTCGGTAAGATGAAAATCATCGACAAACCCAAAAAGACCAAGACCGGACAATATGTGACGAGCGAGGAGGTGCTGCAACAGCTGAAGCACAAGAGCGAAATCGTGGAAGACATCTTGGAACACAGAGGGTTGAAGAAACTGCTCGGCACGTATATCGACACCCTCCCCCACCTCATCAACAAACGCACCGGACATATCCACACGTCGTTCAACCAGACGATCACAGCCACCGGACGACTCTCCAGCAGCGACCCTAACCTGCAGAACATCCCCATTCGCGGCGAAGACGGCAAGGAGATTCGCAAGGCGTTCATACCCGAACCGGGTTGTCTGTTTTTTTCAGCAGACTACAGTCAGATAGAACTGCGTGTGATGGCCCATCTCTCGGGCGACGAGCACATGCTCGAGGTGTTCCGCGAGGGCAAAGACCTGCATGCCGCCACGGCTGCCACCATTTATAAGAAAGACATCAGCGAGGTGACTCGCGACGAGCGTACGAAGTCGAAACGCGCCAACTTCGGCATCATCTACGGCATCACGGTATTCGGTCTGGCCGAGCGCCTCGACATCAGCCGCGATGAGTCGAAACAGCTCATCGACGGTTTCTTCCAGACCTTCCCCCAGGTACACGACTACATGGAGGCCTCGAAACAGCTAGCCCGCGAGCGCGGATATGCCGAGACGGTGTTCCACCGCCGCCGTTACCTGCCCGACATCAACTCGCGCAACGCCACGGTGCGCAACTTCGCCGAGCGCAACGCCATCAACGCCCCCATCCAGGGCAGTGCCGCCGACATCATCAAGGTGGCCATGATCCGCATCTACGAGCGCTTCAAGGCCGAGGGCATCCGCTCGAAGATGATCCTACAGGTGCACGACGAACTGAACTTCTCGGTCTTCCCCGACGAGAAAGAGCGCGTGGAGCTCATCGTGCTAGAGGAGATGCAGAACGCCTACCAGCTGAAAGTGCCCCTCATCGCCGACTGCGGCTGGGGTGACAACTGGCTGGAGGCACACTAAAAGGGGCCTGCAGACTGGGGCAAAAGGGGCTGCAGACTGGGGCCTGTAGACTGAGACCTGTAGACTGAGACCTGTAGACTGAGGCACTGCCTCAGTTTACGCAACCAAAAAACAAGGGAGCAATGCCCACTGAAAAGCAACAGCAAGGATGAAACCAAAGCAACAGCAAGGATGAAACCAAAGCAACAGCAAGGATGAAACCAAAGCAACAACAAGGATGAAACCAAAGCGACAGCTAGGATGAAACCAAAAAGAAAGAAGGGGGCTGAACATTGAAAAACACAGACCAGACGGAGCCCACAAAGTGGGAGAGATACGCCAAGGGCAAGTGCCCCTCCATGAAACGGCGCAGCGACTTCAACGACTATACCGACCGGGGCATCTATATGATAACAATGGCCATAGAAGGGCGCAGACCGCTGCTCGGCCGCGTGGAGGGTAACCCCGACGCCAACGAGGGCAGCGACAAACCGCATGTGGTGCTGACAGAACTGGGCCGGCGGGTGAGAGAATGCTGGATGATGATACCCCGCTTTTACCCACAGATAGAGGTGATGAGACTGTGCCTCATGCCCGACCATCTGCATGGTATGCTGTTTGTGCACGAGAGAATGGAGAGACATCTGGGCCACGTCATCAATGGCTTCAAGACAGGATGCAGAAAAGCAGCCAAAGAACTGGGGATAATCACTACCGCGGTGCCGCAGTCTACACCATCTCCGGACAGCAATCACGACGGGCTCAGGGACGCAACACCCCGCCACCCTGCCCATGGCATGCTGTGGGAGCCCAACTACAACGACCGCATCCTGACGGGAAAGGGGCAGTTGCAACGCATGCTGACCTACCTCGACGACAACCCGCGGCGCCTGCTCTTGAAACGCCGTCATCCTGAATTCTTCACCCAGCTGGCCGACATCACCATCCATGGCACCACCTACCAGGCCATGGGCAACCGCTTTCTGCTCGACAACCCCATCAAGCGGCAGGTGCAATGCTCCCGACACCTCTACCAACACGAGATTGACGAGCGCATACGGACCGCCCTCGACGACGGACGTCGCGGTGCCATCCTCGTATCACCCTGCATCAGTCCTGGAGAAAAACAGATTGCCACCGCCGCCCTACATGCCCACATCCCTCTTATCGTGCTGTTGCTGAAGGGGTTCCCACCCTACTTCAAGCCCCTACCCCACTATCTGGAAGCCTGCTCTGAAGGCCGTCTGCTGATGCTCTCACCCTTTCCGTGGCAAAACGAAAAACTGGAGAATATGCGCCAGCGATGCCTCCAGCTGAACGCCTTGGCTGCCGCTATTTGCGAGAGATAACCTTTGCGAAAGTACTGCCGTTCGGAAAAACTCAAAGAATATTTGGTTTTTCACTCACTTATTCGTACCTTTGCAGCCAGAATTATAAACGTTTATCAAGATATATGGCATTAAAATGTGGTATTGTAGGCCTGCCAAACGTTGGTAAGTCTACGTTGTTCAACTGTCTGTCGAGTGCCAAGGCACAGGCAGCCAACTTCCCTTTCTGTACGATAGAGCCGAATGTAGGTGTGATTACCGTGCCCGACGAGCGTCTGACGCGTCTGGCCGAGATTGTGCATCCGGGCCGCATCGTGCCCGCTACGTGCGAGATCGTCGATATTGCCGGTCTGGTGAAGGGTGCCTCGAAGGGCGAGGGACTGGGAAATAAGTTCCTGGGAAATATCCGTGAGACCGACGCCATTATCCACGTGCTGCGCTGTTTCGACGACGATAACATCACCCATGTCGACGGTACCATCGACCCCATCCGCGACAAGGAAATCATCGACACAGAGCTGCAGCTGAAAGACCTCGAGACCATTGAGAGCCAGATGTCGAAAGTACAGAAGACCGCTGCCGCCGGCAACAAAGACGCCAAGACGCTGCTGCGCGTGTTGGAGGCCTATATGGAGGTGCTCAGCTCGGGCAAGAACGCCCGCATGGTGGAGTTTGAGTCGAAAGAAGAGCAGGATGCCGCCCGCAATCTGTTCCTGCTGACCACCAAGCCCGTGCTCTACGTGTGCAATGTCGACGAGGCCAGCGCCGTGTCGGGCAATGAATACTCGCAGCGCATCGAGGAGATAGCCGCCGAGGAAGGTGCCGAGGTGATGGTGATTGCTGCCAAGACCGAGGAGGATATTGCCGAACTGGAGAGCTATGAAGACAAGCAGATGTTCCTCGACGAACTGGGACTGAAGGAGAGCGGTGTGAACCGCCTCATCAAGAAAGCCTACCATCTGCTCAACCTCGAGACGTTCATCACCGCCGGCGAGATGGAGGTGAAAGCCTGGACCTACCGCAAGGGCTGGAAGGCTCCGCAGTGCGCCGGTGTCATCCACACCGACTTCGAGAAGGGCTTCATCCGCGCCGAGGTCATCAAGTATGAAGACTACATCAAATATGGCTCGGAGGCAGCCGTACGCGAAGCCGGCAAGATGGGCATCGAAGGCAAAGACTATGTGGTGCAAGACGGTGATATCATGCACTTTAGGTTTAATGTCTAGGGGCTAGGACTTTCATCATCATTATGGAGACGCTTTTGAATTACATCGTATGGAACCCGTCGGAGGTGATAGGTCATCTGGGGCCTATCACGCTGCGCTGGTACGGCATGTGCTGGCTGGTGGGTATTGCCGGTGCCTTTTTCCTGATGCGCTGGCTGTATAAAGACCAAAAAATAAAAGACGAGCTGTTCGACCCGCTGTTCATCTATTCGTTCCTCGGCATCCTGATAGGTGCCCGTCTGGGCCATTGCCTGTTCTACGAGCCCGACTATTTCCTGTCGTCAGGCACCCATTTCGTGGAGATGTTCCTGCCCATACACCAGATGGCCGACGGCAGTTGGAAGTTCACGGGGTATGCCGGACTGGCCTCCCACGGTGGTACGCTGGGCTTGATGATTGCCCTGTGGCTCTATTGCCGCAAGACCAAGCTGAGCCTCTGGACAGTGCTCGACAATATCGCTATTGCCACCCCCCTCACCGCCTGCTGCATCCGCCTGGGCAACCTCATGAACTCTGAGATCATCGGCAAGCCTACCGATGTGCCCTGGGCCTTTATCTTCGAGCAGGTAGACGGTCAGCCGCGCCATCCGGGACAGCTCTACGAGGCCATTGCCTACTTCTGTTTCATCTTCGTGATGCTCTGGTTCTATCAGAGAAGTAAGAAAAAAGGGAGCGCCCAAGACCAGCCCACCACCCAATTCAAGGGCAAGCAACAGCCCAAAACGGCTGCAAAACCCCTCCACTCCACCAGTGTGGGAACCGGTTTTTACTTCGGATTGGTGCTGACCTTGATCTTCACCTTCCGCTTCTTCATCGAGTATACCAAGGATGTGCAGGAAGCCTGGGAAGCTGACATGCTGTTCAATATGGGCCAGTTGCTCTCCATTCCGTTCATCATCATCGGGGTTTATTGTATGTTGAAAGCCACAAGGAAACGTCAATAACTCAAATTGCATTCATACACACAAAATAAATTGCAAATAGAGAAAGAAACAACCGCATAGTGTTGTTTCTTTCTTTTTTTATCGTATTTTTGTAGCGACAAGACAAAGAAAAAGATGGAAGAAACGGCTCTATCGGGGTTCCTGAGCGGTTTTGCCACCGCTTACTTCGCGTTGCACGCTTACCAGTTGTTCCGTCGTGAGAACAGTTCGCGGCTACAACGGGTGGTGGCCGTTATCTTCGTGCAGTGGGCCCTCTTCAACCTGAAAGACTTCTTTATGACCATGCACGACTATAGCAATCAGAGTGTGCACGACATGCTTGTGCTCATCGATGGAACCAGCCTCATCGGTTACACCAGTCTTATCTATGAACTGATTCGCCCCGGTTGGGCTACCATACGGAAGGTCTTGATCATGCTATTGGCCTATGTTCCTTTCTTTGCGACGTGGTACTTTCTGCGCGATGACATGGTCATTCGCTGCTATATGGCCTGCCTGTTCCTGGCAGGCACCATCATCTTCCTGCTATGGTTACGAGAGGCCCGACACTATGTCCGCTATATCCATGAAAGTTATTCCAACATTGATGAGACAGATATTTCCTGGTTGCGTGTGGTGGCTTGGTTCTTCATCTCCTGTCAACTGCTTTGGGTCGTCATCTCTATCATCCGCCATCCGCTGACAGACTGTCTCTATTACGTCCTGTCTATAATACTCTGGCAAATCACTTTGGAACACGTATTACATCAGCAACCAGTCACCATAGAGGAAAAAGACAGCAAGGAGATATCCACGACCCGTGAATACGCCTTCGCCCAAGTGCTGCCCGCCATTATTGAGGGCGAAGAACTCTATCTGAACCCCACTCTTTCCATCAAGGAACTGGCCGCCCATGTAGGCACCAACCGCACCTACTTGAGCGACTATTTTACACATGTACAACAAACGACCTTCTACGACTATATCAACCGCCTGCGCATAGAGAAGAAAAGCATTCCCCTCATGCAGCAGCATCCCGAATACACGTTGGAACAGATTGCTACCGAAAGCGGTTTCCAAAGCATCTCCACCTTCCGACGTTCCTTCCAGAAACTGAAGGGCGTAATGCCAAGCGAATATCGAAAACAGCAATAATATGACATTTCTTAAACTATTAAGCGTATGAAACAAAACATTTTCAAATCCGTTGCTCTTGCAGCAGTTATCGTCCTCTCGGGCACAGTATTCATCAGTTGTGGCGGTGGTAGCAATAGTTCAGGCAGCAAGGACTTGCCTGCCGACGGTGTATTAGGAACGTTCCCACAGAAGTATTTCGAATGCGTTGACGGCATAAATACCGCCAGGGCCGATATGGCCGTGGGCACAGACGAAGAACACAACGCCGCCAAAGCAAAACTTGAAGAACTGCAAGAACAACTGAAGACCATGGCAGAGACTGAGGGCCTGGCCTCGATAGAGATTCCCACGGAAATCGCCGAGGGCGTTCCCTTCAAAGTGGTGAAACCACTCGTCATAACGAATGTTGACGACCGTCAACTGACCCTTGAGGGTGAGGTAGAAAGCACGGAGGCTGTCGATCAATACAAAGCCGTGACCTACGGATACTTAGTGGCCTATGACAAGGACGGTAAGCCTTTCTCGGTAGGACAGCATGGAAACTATGCCCCGGAAGGCAGTAAACTCAATTGGCCTACAGGCACCAAAGGCAAACTCACTATCTATCTTTCCGTCGCGGCTTTCAACATCGATGGTTTGGCGCGCCTTGGCAAACTGCTTATCGTAGATTCAAAGGCAGAGGAACTGAAGCAGGCTGCGGCGGCTATGTCTGAACTGCAGTCGGCAGCCATGGAGAAAGCCCAAAAGGCACTTGAAAAAATGAAGAAATAATACTTTCCCACTATGAAAAAGATAGCAATACTATTAACAGTCATGCTGGTGCCTATAATGGCACTGGCACAGCGCAAACCTGCCACAGCAACTAAATCTATGCAGAATGTGAACAACAAATTCGCCATCGTTCTTTTCGACGAGTGGATTCAGAATGTGTATGAGGATGCTGAGAACATCTACTTCCAAGGTACCCAATATGGCGACCTGAACACCCTCCGCGCCTTAAACAAACAGACGGGTGCCTTCCGTTTTGTCGTTCCTAAGAAGAAGAGAGAACGCGCAAGAATTATCTGTTCAGGCTGTGACGGCACAAACATCTATATGCAGTTGGAGGAGAAGGGCATCGTGCTCTTCAATGGAACGGACGTCAACACCTCCGATGTGCTGGTTCCCGAAGGTCCCAACGGCATAGAAACCTACTATATCTGGCCTGCCAACCGAGGCGAGGCCATGAGTTTCTCGCCTAACGGCCGGTTCCTGGCCATGAAGGCAGACCCCTGCATCGTGCTTGACACACAGACCAAGAAAGTAGTGCGTATGGTAAGACGTACGGAGGAAGGTTTTCTTGTGACAGACAATGGTGATTTCTATGCCATTCGCGAAAATGGCCTCTGGAAATATCCCAATAACGGTGGCGTACATCCCAACGAGTTTAACAAACTCAACGAGAAAGGCATTGAAACGTTTAGTTTCGAGAAGTTGACAGGCAGTTACTATGGCGAATATCACGGTATGTATTCGGACGCCGGTCAGCAGGCCATCTATCTGCCTATAAGAAATAAGTTGCTGAAGTTTACGATGGACAACCAGCAGTGGAGCGAAGCCTTTGCTTTCAATGACGAAAACAAGGAGTTCGGCCGTATGGCCTTCTCTCCGCAGCACATCTTTGCCTGTACAAGCGAATATACAAAACCTTTCTGCGAATGGGCAGGCATGAATTTGGCCGCACAGCCAAAGACCTTCGATAAACTGAACACGGGCATCAAGTTGGGCAAGTCACCCTACGAATCGTCCGAAGTGGTAACCCTCGTGAAAAGCCTGTACTACGATGCCCAGGGCAATCTCTGGTTGCAGACCTCAGACCAGCAATTCGTTGTTTATAACCCCGATGGCATCAAAGGACTTAGCAACCTTAAAGGCAAATGTACAAAACAGGAAATTCCGAAGGATTAATCGTTACTTCCCGCTGACAATCTTCTTAATCTCGCTGAGTTTGTTCAGCGCTTCAAGGGGCGTGAGGTTGTTCACATCGAGGCCAAGAATCTCGTCGCGAACCTGCGTAAGCACGGGGTCATCCAACTGGAAGAAACTCAGTTGCATCCCGTCGCGGCTCTGATTCAAGGCTTCTGCCGACGGTTTTGCCTTGGCCCCTACCCCACTGCTCTCGGCTTCCAACTGCTTCAATATGGTATTGGCGCGCTTTACGATGCTCTTCGGCATGCCGGCAATCTCCGCCACATGAATACCAAACGAGTGCTCACTCCCACCCCGCATCAGTTTGCGCAAGAAGATGACCTTATTATCGACCTCCTTCACGCTTACGTTATAGTTCTTGATTCGGGAGAAATTCTTCTCCATCTCGTTCAGTTCGTGGTAGTGGGTAGCAAAGAGCGTACGAGCCTGTGCCTTCGGATGCTCGTGCAGATACTCTACGATGGCCCATGCAATGGAGATACCGTCATAAGTAGAGGTACCGCGGCCCAACTCATCAAAGAGCACCAGAGACTTCGGCGTCACATTATTCAGGATGTTGGCAGCCTCCGTCATCTCCACCATAAACGTGGATTCGCCCAATGAAATGTTGTCTGAAGCACCCACACGGGTGAATATTTTGTCCACCAAACCGATTTTAGCGCTCTCTGCGGGCACGAAACAACCTATTTGGGAAAGTAGTACAATCAAGGCCGTTTGGCGCAATAGCGCACTCTTACCGGCCATATTCGGACCCGTTATGATGATGATCTGCTGCTTCTCGTTGTCCAGATAGATGTCATTGGGCACATATTCCTCACCCAATGGCAACTGTGTTTCTATCACGGCATGGCGCCCCTGATGAATCTCTATTATCGATGAATCGTCAATCACTGGCCTCACATACTTATTCTCTTCAGCCACTTTTGCGAATGACAGTAGACAGTCCAGATGAGCCGTCAGGTTGGCATCCGTTTGAATGGCAGGAATATACTCCTGCATGTCTGCGACCAGATTGTTGAACAACCGTGCTTCCAACGACAGGATTTTTTCTTCGGCGCCAAGGATTTTCTCTTCGTATTCCTTCAGTTCCTGCGTGATATAGCGCTCCGCCTGTGCCAGCGTCTGCTTACGTACCCATTCTGCAGGCACCTTGTCCTTGAACGTGTTTCTCACCTCCAGATAGTAGCCGAAAACGTTGTTATAGCCGATTTTCAGCGAAGAAATACCTGTCTGCTCCACCTCGCGCTGCTGTATTTTCAACAGATAGTCCTTACCGGAATAGGCAATCTGTCGCAGTTCGTCGAGTTCCGCATTCACGCCATGACGAATCACGCCGCCCTTGTTCAGCAGTTGGGGTGCATCACTCTCCACCTCGCGCTCAATGCGCGCAGCCATTTCTTCACAGACATTCATCTGCTCTCCTACCCTCTTCAGTGCGTCGTTCTTCGCATGTTCGCAAGCCGTTTTCACGGGTTTCAAAGCTTGCAAAGCGGTTTTCAAGGCCACCACTTCCCGCGGTGTCACCCGTCCGACAGCCACTTTTGAGATGATACGCTCCAAGTCGCCCACCCTGTGGAAAGAGTCGTCAATCAGTTCGCGGAATTCTGGTTCGCGGAAAAAATATTCCACGATATCGAGTCTCTCATTGATCGGTTTCTGTTCTTTCAACGGGAAAACCACCCATCGTTTTAGTAATCGGGCGCCCATCGGCGAGACAGTCTTGTCGATGACGTCGAGCAGCGAGATGCCGCCCTCCTGCATGGTATTCACCAGCTCGAGCGAGCGGATGGTGAACTTGTCGAGGCGCACATATTTCTCTTCCTCAATGCGCGAGAGGCGGGTGATATGACCGATTTGCGTGTGCTGGGTCTGCTCCAGGTAGTGCAGGATGGCACCCGCGGCAATCACACCGTTGTGCAGATGGTCCACTCCAAAGCCCTTCAGGTTCTTCACGCTGAAGTGCTTCAGCAGCTTTGCCCGTGCCGACTGGTCGGTGAACACCCAGTCGTCGAGCTCGAACACACAGTAACGGGTGCCGAACATGCGCTGGAAGTCGTTGCGCCGCTCGCGGTTGTAGAGCACCTCCTTGGGTTGGAAATTGGCTAAAAGCTTCTCTACATAGTCGTAAGTACCCTCCCCAGTCATAAACTCACCGGTAGAGATATCGAGAAAGGCCACGCCCACCGCCGACTTACCGACGTGTATGGCAGCCAGGAAGTTGTTCTCCTTGTAGTTCAGCACGTTATCGCTCATGGCCACACCGGGCGTCACCAGTTCGGTAATGCCTCGCTTCACCAGTTTCTTGGTCAGCTTCGGGTCTTCCAGCTGGTCGCAGATAGCCACTCTCCTACCCGCCCTGATGAGTTTGGGCAGATAAGTGTCGAGGGCGTGATGCGGAAAGCCCGCCATCTCGTCGCCCTTCACCCCGGCGCCGTTGTTGCGCTTGGTGAGCGTGATGCCTAATATCTGAGCCGCAGCCACTGCATCGTCGCAGTAGGTTTCGTAGAAGTCGCCGCACCGAAACAGCATGAGAGCGTCGGGATGCTTGGCCTTCAAGTCGAAAAACTGCTTCATCATCGGAGTCAGCTCCTTCGTGTTTTTAGCCATTGTCGTTGTTTGGTTTAGAACTGCAAAAATACGGAAATTTCGCTGAAAAAACAAAATATTCACTCCTTTTTTGTTGGCAACACTGCCGAGTTGTTGTCAGTAAGGCCGGTGAAACGCTCTTTTTTTCACGATATCGGAGGATTCTGAGGATTCGGAATATTCTGAGGATTCTGAGGATTCTGAAAACTCCGATTATTCCGAAAATTCCGAAAACTCCGATTACTCCGATTACTCCGATTACTCCGATTACTCCGATTACTCCGAAAATTCCGATTATTTGTTAAGAATAGTGCCGCAAATGGTTAAAAAAGTATCATTGTTTTTCATTTTGTTACATTATCTTTGCAGTCAGAATACAGTAAGTTTTCATGATAGAACTAGAAACAGGATAACGCCAAAAGGGAGGATTGCGATAATTCTCCCTTTTTCGTTTCTCCCCACGCCTTTTGGAAAAGAAAGCCATAAAATGCAGAAAAACGCAGAAAAATGCCTTTTTTTCTTCGGATTTATGTACCTTTGCACCGTTTTAATTGAAAATTAAAAAATAATCATACAAAAAACAGATGGAATACAATTTCAGAGACATTGAGAAAAAGTGGCAGCAGCGATGGGTGGAACAGCAGACCTATCGTGTCACCGAAGATCCCACCAAGAAGAAGTTTTACGTGCTCAACATGTTCCCTTACCCTAGTGGGGCAGGCCTGCATGTGGGCCATCCGCTGGGCTATATTGCCAGCGATATCTATGCCCGTTACAAGCGCCAGCAGGGCTTCAACGTGCTCAACCCCATGGGCTACGATGCCTACGGACTGCCTGCCGAGCAGTATGCCATCCAGACGGGCCAGCATCCTGAGAAGACCACCTTCGAGAACATCGACCGCTATCGCAGTCAGCTGGACAAGATTGGTTTCTGCTTCGACTGGAGCAGGGAGGTGCGCACCTGTGCTCCCGGCTACTACCACTGGACGCAGTGGGCCTTCATGAAGATGTTCCAGTCGTTCTATTGCAACCGCTGTCAGAGCGCCCAGCCTATCGAGAAGCTCATCGAGCATTTCTGTGAGCGCGGCACCGAGGGCCTCGACGTGGCCCAGAGTGAGGAGCTGCATTTCACGGCCGACGAGTGGAAGGCCATGAGCGAGCGCCAGCAGCAGGAGGTACTGATGAACTACCGCATAGCCTATCTGGGCGAGACGATGGTCAACTGGTGTGCCGGACTGGGCACCGTGCTGGCCAACGACGAGGTGGTCGACGGCGTCAGTGTGCGCGGCGGCTATCCCGTGGTACAGAAGAAGATGCGCCAGTGGTGCCTCCGTGTGAGCGCCTACGCCCAGCGTCTACTCGACGGACTGGACCACATCCAGTGGACCGACTCGCTGAAAGAGACCCAGCGCAACTGGATAGGCCGTTCCGAGGGTACCGAGATGGAGTTTAAGATTGCCAAGAGCGCCGATAGGGTAGGAGAGGGCACCGACTCGTTCACCATCTTCACCACCCGTGCCGACACCATCTTCGGCGTCACCTTCATGGTGCTGGCTCCTGAGAGCGAGCTCGTCGACCAGCTGACCACTCCCGAGCAGCGGCCTGCCGTCGACGAATACCTGGCTTATGTGAAGAAACGTACCGAGCGCGAGCGCCAGATGGACCACCGTGTGACGGGTGTCTTCTCGGGCTCTTACGCCGTCAATCCGCTCACGGGCGAGAACATCCCCATCTGGATTGCCGAATATGTGCTGGCCGGCTATGGCACTGGCGCCATCATGGCTGTGCCTGCCCACGACTCGCGCGACTATGCCTTCGCCAAGCACTTCAACCTGCCCATCATCCCCCTCATCGAGGGTGCCGACATCAGCGAGGAGAGCTTCGACGCCAAGGAAGGCATCGTGATGAACAGCTCTAACGGTGAGTTCTCGCTCAACGGACTGACCGTGAAGGAGGCCATCCAGAAGACCAAGGAATATGTCACGGAGAAACAGCTGGGCCGCGTCAAGGTGAACTACCGTCTGCGCGACGCCATCTTCTCGCGCCAGCGCTACTGGGGCGAGCCGTTCCCCGTCTACTATAAAGACGGCATGCCTTATATGATTCCCGAGGACAAGCTGCCCCTCGAACTGCCTGAGATCGACGAATACAAGCCCACCGAGACCGGCGAGCCGCCATTGGGACGCGCCAAGGTGTGGGCCTGGGATACCGTCAACGGACAGGTCGTCGACCGTGCCGCCGTCGATCAGCAGACCATCTTCCCCCTCGAGCTCAACACCATGCCGGGCTTCGCAGGCTCCAGCGCCTACTACCTGCGCTATATGGACCCCCACAACGACACAGCACTGGTCAGCAAAGAGGCCGATGAGTACTGGCAGAGCGTCGACCTCTACGTCGGAGGCACCGAGCATGCCACCGGCCACCTCATCTACTCGCGCTTCTGGAATAAGTTCCTCTTCGACCTGGGTGTCAGCTGCAAGGAAGAGCCGTTCCAGAAACTCGTCAACCAGGGCATGATCCAGGGCCGCTCGAACTTCGTCTACCGCGACAACGAGGCCAGCCAGCGCGCAGGCCATCCCGTCTTTGTGTCGCTCGGACTGAAGAACCAGTATGCCGACGTCACCCCCATCCACGTCGATGTCAACATCGTGAGCAACGACATGCTCGACATCGAGGCCTTCAAGGCATGGCGCCCCGAATATGCCGACGCGGAGTTCGTGCTCGAGGATGGCAAGTACATCTGCGGCTGGGCCATCGAGAAGATGTCGAAGTCGATGTTCAATGTGGTCAACCCCGACATGATTGTCGAGAAATACGGTGCCGACACCCTGCGCCTCTACGAGATGTTCCTCGGCCCGGTGGAGCAGAGCAAGCCCTGGGACACCAACGGCATCGACGGATGCCACCGCTTCCTGAAGAAATTCTGGAATCTGGTCACCACGGCTGCCGCCGAGCCAGGCAGCGAGCCTACCGCCGACAACCTGAAGAGCGTGCATAAGCTCATCAAGAAAGTATCGGAAGACATCGAGGCCTTCTCTTATAACACCTCGATAGCCGCCTTCATGATCTGCGTCAACGAACTCAGTCAGCAGAAGTGCCGCAACCACGAGCTCATGAAGAGCCTCGTCACGCTCATCGCACCCTTCGCACCCCATATTGCCGAGGAACTGTGGCAGCAGCTGGGCGGCGAGGGCAGCGTATGCGACGCCCAGTGGCCGGCCTACGACGAGAAATACCTCGTCGAGAGCAGCGTCAAGATGGGTGTGGCCTTCAACGGCAAGACCCGCTTCGACATGCAGTTTGCCGCCGACGCCGACAACAACACCATCCAGCAGATGGTCATGGCCGACGAGCGCACCGCACGCTACATCGATGGCAAGCAGGTCGTCAAGGTCATCATCGTGCCCAAGCGCATGGTGAACATCGTATGCAAATAGACACTCACGAGACTACATAGGGAGCCGGAACCGTTGCCGGCTCCCTTTACTACTTTCCGAAAACATTCAAGAACCTTGTAAAAACCATATCGTAACTCTAATGACTATCAACAACCAACTCATCATGAACGAGGTGAAAGACTATGTGGGCATCACCATCGCCCTCATCTTGTATTCGTTCGGCTTCACCTTCTTCCTCATGCCCTACGAGATTGTCACCGGTGGCGTGGCAGGTATCGCAGCTATCGTCTACTATGCCACTCACTTCCCCAACTCCTACACCTACTTCCTCGTCAACGCCGCCCTGCTCGTCGTCGGACTGAAGATTCTGGGCTGGCGCTTCCTGGTGAAGACCATCTATGCCATCCTCATGCTCACCTTCCTGCTCGGACTGATGAAGGAGCTGGCCCCGGTCACCCCAACGGGCGAGATGCACAAGATTCTGGGCGAGGGACAAGACTTCATGTCGCTGGTCATCGGCTGTCTGATGACCGGTACGGCACTCGGCATGGTGTTCCTCTTCAACGGCTCCACCGGCGGCACCGACATCATCGCCGCCTCTATCAATAAATACAAGCCCTGGTCGCTCGGCACGGTGCTCATCTTCGTCGACTTCATCATCATTGGCTCCTGTTTCTTCATCCCGCAGTTCGGCGAAACCCTCAACCGCATCAAGATGTGCGTGTTCGGTTTCTGCACGATGATCATCGAGAATTTCATGCTCGACTACATCATGAACCGGCAGCGGCAGTCGGTGCAGTTCTTCATCTTCAGCAGCAAATGGCAGGAGATAGCCAATGCCCTGGGCACACAGACCGAGCACGGCGTCACCATCCTCGACGGCCACGGCTGGTACACAGGCAAGGAGCGTAAGGTCATCTGTCTGCTGGCCCGCAAGCGCGAGAGCAACTTCATCTTCCGCCTCATCAAGATCATCGACCCCAACGCCTTTGTCAGCCAGAGCCTCGTCATCGGTGTCTTCGGCGAGGGCTTCGACCAGATAAAAGTGAAATAGCTGGCAAGTTGGCAAGCCAATCACTTCTTTCTCAGCAGGTTGCGGCTGTGCCGCAACAATCCCCATCCCCCAAAAACCTCAACCCCTATGCAAACCATCGTCTTTGCCACCAACAACCAGCATAAGCTCGACGAGATCAGAAGCATCCTCGGCGAACAGTTCAACATCCAGTCACTGAGCGACATCGGTTGCCATGCCGATATCCCCGAGACCAGCGACACCCTCGAGGGCAATGCCATGCAGAAAGCCCAGTACATCTGGGACCACTATCACATGAGTGTCTTTGCCGACGACACCGGCCTTGAGGTCGACGCCCTCAACGGCGCCCCAGGCGTCTTCTCGGCCCGTTATGCCGGCGGCGAGGGCCACGACTCAGAGGCTAACATGCAAAAACTTTTGCGCGAATTAGCACAAAATAACAATCGCCGTGCACAATTTCGCACCGTTATTGCGTTAATATTAGAGAAAAGCCCCCTCCAGCTCCCCCAAGGGGGAGAGCAGGCTTCCTGCTACGAGTTCGAAGGCATTGTCACCGGACAAATCACGCGCGAGCGACACGGCAGCGAGGGATTCGGTTACGACCCCATCTTCCAGCCCGACGGCTACGACACCACCTTCGCCGAACTGGGAATGGACATCAAAAACCATATCTCACACCGCGCAAGGGCCGTGCAGAAACTGGCGGAATTCCTGAAACAACAACCATAAAACAAACATAGATATGCGCAAAACCATCACATTCATCATCCTGTTGGCTGCCCTCCTGTGCCATGCCCAGACGGGCACGTGGCGGGCCTACATGGCTTATCACGACGTGACCGAAATCGAGAAAGCCGGCAATATGATCTATGTGCTGGCCAGCCAGAACCTCTTCTCGTACAACCAGAACGACCAGAGCCTGCAGACCTACGACAAGGTGAACGCGCTGAGCGACACGCAGATAGCGCATATCAAATGGTGCCAGGCCGCCCACCGGCTGCTCATCGTCTACACCAACTACAACATCGACCTGCTCAACGACAACGGGACGGTGACCAATATCGCCGCCTACTACAACAAGGCGATGACCGACGACAAGACGGTCAACAGCGTCAACATCGACGGCCGCTACGCCTATCTGAGCACGTCGTTCGGCATCCTGAAGCTCAACATGGCCGACGCCACCATCAGCGACACCTACAACCTGGGGTTCAACGTCGACTACTCGTATGTCAGCAACGGATTCCTCTATGCCGCCTCGCAGCAACGGGGCCTCTACCGCGCCAGCACCGCCACCAACCTGCTCGACCCTAACAACTGGAGCAGGGTAGGGGAGTACACCCCGCAGACCACCACCCTCGACCCCGAACTGCTCGAACTGGTGGGCACGCTGAAGCCAGGCGGACCGAAATACGACTATTTCCACGACATGAAGCTCATCGACGGCACGCTCTACACCTGCGGCGGATTCTTCGCCTCGGGCCTGTCGTACTACCGCCCCGGCACCGTGCAGGTGCTCGCCAACGACGAGTGGCAGGTCTACCAGGACAATATCCGCAGCATCACCGGCTACAACTACGACAACGTGAACAGCCTCGATGTCGACCCCACCATCCCCAACCACGTCTATGCCAGCGGCAAATGCGGCCTCTATGAGTTCAACAACGGACAGCTCACCGCCTACTACAACCGCGACAACAGTCCGCTGCAGGGAGCCATAGACGGCGCCCGCGAGCTGCCCAACGACTTTGTGCTGGTGCATGCCGTGAAGTTCGATGCCCAGGGCAACCTGTGGGTGTTCAACTCGCAGGCCCGCACCAACTCCATCCTGCGACTGAGCAAAGACCACGAGTGGACCGCCTACGACCTGCCTGCCCTCATGGGACCCACCAACAGCATGTCGAACATGGTGCTGCCGTTCATCGACGCCAGCGGCAACCTGTGGTTCACCAACAACCACAGCGGCGACCCCGCCCTCGTCTCGTTCGACGGCGAGAGCACCGTCAAATACAGCAATTTCGTCAATCAGGACGGCACCAACGTCATCGTCCACTTTGCCCGCTGCGCCCGCAAAGACCGCGACGGCAACATCTGGCTCTGCACCGATGTGGGACCGCTCATGCTCCGGAAAGAAGACATTGGCAACAACGCCGCTCCCTTCCAGCAAATCAAGGTGCCACGCAACGACGGCACCAACTATGCCGACTACCTGCTGGCCAATGTCGACGTCTCGTTCGTGGCCATCGACGCCGGCAACCGCAAGTGGTTTGGCACCAACGAGCATGGCGTCTACCTCATCAGCGACGACAACCTCACGCAAATCAGCCATTTCACGGCCGAGAACAGTCCGCTGCTCTCCAACCACATCGAGTCGATTGCCATCAACGAACAGACCGGCGAGGTGTTCTTCGGCACCGAGAAAGGACTCTGCTCCTACATGAGCGGCATCACCAGCACCAACGACGAGATGACCAAGGACAATGTCTATGCCTATCCCAACCCCGTCAGGCCCGACTATACAGGACTTATCTCGGTGGTGGGACTCTCCTACAACGCCGAAGTGAAGATCACCACCGTCAGCGGAAAACTGGTGGCCGAGGGCCGCAGCAACGGCGGCACCTTCACCTGGGACGGCTGCGACCGCGACGGTAAGCGTGTCGCCTCGGGCATCTATCTGGTACATACCTCGACCGAAGAAGGCAAAAAAGGAACGGTATGCAAGATAGCCATCGTCAGATAAGCCTCGCCATCGTCGGCGCCTTCACCCTTGTCCAGCTGCTCATCGTGCTCGTCGGCGGCTATACACCCTATCCCGACAGCAATGCCTATATCGAGGTGGCGCGCGAGTCCATCAGCCTGGGTGGCGCCTATCCCACCGCACAACAATTCCAGCAACATGCTTTTCTGTGGAATCTGGGAGCCATCCAGCTCGTCCAGTGGTCGCTGCTACTGTTTCAGTCGGTGACGCCCCTGCTGGTGGTCTATGCCCTGATGAAAGGCCTCACCGCCTGGTTTTTCTATCACATAGCCCTAGAACTCACCAACCGTCGCACGGCACTCATCGCCCTGCTCATTTATGTGCTCTATCCCGCCAACTACGGCGAGTCGACATCGCTGCTCAGCGAACTGCCGTTCATGTGTCTTACCCTTGGTAGCATCTGCCTTTTCCTGTGCCATAGAAGGCCCTTTCTCGCCGCCGTTCTGCTGGCCATTGCCAACTGGTTCCGCCCCATGGGCATCGTCTTCCTGCTGGCCCTCATCGTATATGAATGGTGGAACAGGAAAAGCAAAAACAACAAGAACGACGAGGGTAGGGTAGGGGCCTCTCCAACTCGTAAGCCCCATGTGTCACCCTCGGGCAATGGAAGGGCGACCGTGGCCCTCATCGCCGGCTATCTTTCCGCCATCGTGCTCATTGGCGGCATCTACTTCGTCCGCACGGGCCATTTCGTCTACCAGGCCAAAACCGGATGGATGGCACTGGCCTGTTACTCTTACGACCATACCGATGCGGCAGACTTTGCGCAGAATCCGCACACGATAGGCAGCGACACCACCCTGAATGTGGCCCAGAAAGACCGTCTGTGGCGCAAAATCTTCATCGGTTGGCTATCTGCCCACCCAGACGATTACGTCGCTCAGATGCCCGCAAAACTGGCTAAAACCTATATTTCAGACAATGTCAACATGTGCGCGTTCTTAAAAAACAAGTCCTCGCGCCCGTATCTCTACGACGAGGTGAGCCTTCCGCGCCTGCTAAACGACTTTCCGCACTACAGTCTGGCACAGTGGCTCGCCCTGCTGAACCTTCTCATCTATTATCTCATCGTCCTTTTCGCGTTGCTCAGCCTCGGAGACTACAGGGCCACCACCCACCTGCTGCCCATCACCATCATTCTGCTGGGCACTCTCCTGTTACTATTTGTCGGGCATGGCGAGACCCGTTTCCACATTCCCTTCATGCCCTTCTTCATCCTGATGGCAGCAGTCATGCTCTCCAAACGGTGCTCAGGATTCGGCTCAGATTCCAGGTAATTCCCGGATAATTCCAGGTAATTCCCAGTAAATTCACTGAAATTTCCAATCAGGCATCAATTACACTCCAATTAGGCATCAATTACACTCCAATTAGGCATCAATTAGACTCCAATTAGGCATCAATTAGACCCCAATTAGGCATTAATTAGACCCCAATTAGGCATTAATTACCCCAGTTCGGGATAAGAGCTGTCAAAACATCATAAGTTGCTTGGTTTTTTCGATGTAATATCCTTGAAGGGCCTGCGGCTTATTGTCGAAGAAGCAATATGCAGCCAGAGCAGCCACCATGTTCATGATGAAGTTGTTGACCGACCTGTGTCTTGAATGCACGAGTTGAGCCGTATTCTTGAGCATGTCATTGATGGTCTCGATGATGCACCTTTTACGCAGCATGATTTTGTCCCACATGGGCATGAGCTTGTTCTTCATGTTCGTCCTGATGCCGGTGACCAGATGTATGCCGTCATCAAAGAGCATGTCGAAGAGCCTGGGGGAGATATATCCCCTGTCGGCAAAGAGCTTTCCATAGAGTGTCTTGGCCAGGACCGCCCATACCTTCGGATCTCTGTCGTCCACGTTGGCTCCCGTGAAGCAGAACGTAATGATCTCGCCCCTGTCGTTACAGACCAGATGCAGTTTGATGCCGTGACACCATCCCATCGTTCCCTTGCCGTCCGTGGCCAGTCCCTTGAACACCTTGTTGGCATAGCGGCGCAGGTTATGGCATACCGGCACCATCGTGGAGTCCACGAAACTGATACCCGAGCAACGTCCGAAGGCTGAGAGGTTCAGGAAGAACATCATCTGGAAGAACACGCGGCTCTGAAGCTCAACGAAACGGGTGTACGAAACGGCATTGGGGAAATCTGACTTCAGATGCTGCTTGATGAAGAAAAGGTAGTAGTGCTTGAAATTGCGGAACGAACCGAACTGGAACACTATCAGGATGGTCATAATCTCGCTGTCCGACAGAGAGACCTTGCGGTAACGGCGAGGCTTACCGTCTGACGACATAAGGGACTTTTTATCTACTTCCTTATCAAATTCTTTGAAAAATTCATCCACGGCACAGAAAATTTCTGTAATTTTGTAGTCGGTTATCATGAGTATATTCTTTTGTTTAACTTTATAAGTGATTGGGATTCAGATATAAAGGTACAAAAAATATTTCAGATTACCAACTTCTTTAACAACTTTCTTATCCCGAACTGGGGTAACTTTTGTAACTTTGCACATGTAAATAGTAAAAAAAGATTGGTGGCATGCTGACAGAGAAAACTCTCGAGAAACTCCGAATACTGGCTGAGTCGGCGAAGTACGATGTGTCGTGCTCGTCAAGTGGCACCGTGCGCAAAGGCAAGGCGGGTATGGTAGGCAATACCGTGGGCGGCGTGGGCATCTGCCATTCGTTTGCCGACGACGGACGTTGCATCTCGTTGCTGAAGGTCATGCTGACAAACTATTGCAAATACGACTGTGCCTATTGCATCAATCGGCGGACGAACGACATCCCGCGTGCCACGCTCTCCGTTTCGGAACTCGAGGAAATCACGATGGAGTTTTATCGTCGCAACTACATCGAGGGCTTGTTTCTGTCGAGTGGGGTGGTGCGCAATGCCGACTACACGATGGAACGGCTGACGGCCATTGTGCGCGACCTGCGAACGGTTCATCACTTCAACGGCTACATCCACCTGAAGGCCATTCCTGGGGCCTCGCAGGAACTGCTGGCTGAGGCTGGCCGCTGGGCCGACCGCATGAGTGTGAACATAGAGATTCCGAAGGAAGAATCGCTGAAACAACTGGCGCCCGAGAAAGACCACCAGAGCGTGTTCCAGCCGATGCAGCTCATTCAGCAGGGTGTGCTGGAAAACAAAGAAGATCGCAAGAAGTATCGCCACACGCCTCGATTCGTGCCTGCCGGACAGTCCACACAGATGATAGTAGGTGCCACGAAGGAGAGCGACCGCGACATCCTGCAGATGTCGTCGGCGCTCTATGGGCAACCCACCATGCGGCGCGTCTACTACTCGGGCTACATCAGCGTGAACACCTACGACCCGCGGCTGCCCGTGCTGAAGCAACCGCCATTGGTGCGCGAGAACCGACTCTATCAGGCCGATTGGCTGCTCAGGTTCTATCAGTTCTCCGTGAATGAGATTGTAGACGACCAGCATGAGAATCTCGACTTGGAAATAGACCCGAAGCTGGCTTGGGCCCTGCGGCATCCGGAGTTCTTTCCTGTCGACATCAACACGGCGGCCTACGAGCACATCCTGCGTGTACCGGGCATCGGCACGAAGTCGGCCTGGCTCATTGTCAATTCCCGTCGCTTCAGCCGTGTCACGTCATATCATCTGAAGAAGATGGGCGTGGTGATGAAGAAGGCGAAGTATTTCATCACCTGTGGCGAACTCACCTCGCAGTATTCGTCGCCCATCGTCGGCATCAACGAACTGCATCCTGAGCGTCTGCGTCCTCTGCTGGTCTCGAAAGCCCAACAGAAGCGAGCTGCTGCCGAACAGCAACTCCAGCTGGATTTCGGCGAGGAGTAGTTTTTTAGTTTATAGTTTATAGTTGAGAGTCTAGTGTTTAATCATCTGTAATATTCGTGTTATCCGAGTTTCATTCATCCGTGTCATCCGTGATTTATACATTTGACCGAACACTCGACGGGCTGCTTTCAGCCGTGTTCGATGCCTACTTCCGCCGCCAGCAACCAGAAATGCTGGTGGGGGAGGGCGACCAGCTGCCGCTGTTCTGCGAGGAGGTCTATCAGGTGACGACCACCGATGAGAAAGCTCGGCGCGTTTGGGCTGGACTGGAGAAGCGCCTGAAGTCAGAGGCCCTGAAGCTCATTGCTGTCAGTTGGATGTCGGAAGAAAAGGACCTGCCGACGCCCCTGTTCAGATATATTTATAAGGTTTTTCAGTCGAAAGGTGGAGGCGGCTACGACTTCACCGATGCCGATGTGCTCCACGTCACCAACACCGCCCGCCGCGTCATGCACGAGCAGTTGCGCATGAAGCAGTTCGTCCGCTTCCAGAAGGCGAAGGACGGCACCTATCTCGGCGTGGTGTCGCCCGACCACAACGTGCTGCCCCTCGTCATCGACCACTTCCAGGATCGATTCCGCGACCAGCCGTGGCTCCTCTATGATGCAAAAAGACATTACGGCTATTATTATACGGAGGGCGAGTCTGCTCCCCTTCGCATTACTTTCGAGAATGAAGCAGAAGTGCCTTTCGACCTTTCAAACGGAAAACTCGACGACGATGTCCTCAGCGACAACGACCGCCTCTTCCAAGATCTCTGGCGCACTTATTTCAAGGCCATCTGCATCCGTGAACGCCTCAACCCACGCAAGCAACTCAACGACATGCCCCGCCGCTACTGGAAGTACATGACCGAGAAACAAGTGTAAGCATTAATAATTAACGTGAATTCGTCGAACTCACGTCATTAATTGCAGGGCAATCAGGCATCAATTGGAAAAAACACGAAAAAGAGGTGCCACTTCAACTGAAAAAAAGGAGGTGCGCACTTCAAAACGAAAAAAAGAGGTGCGCACTTCAACAGTGGACACCTCTTTGAATTGGATATGTTTTGGAGTTGGATATTACTTGAACTGCTCGGGAAGCTCGGGCATGGCGCCATTCTGCGTGCAGACGAAGGCACTCACCTGAACGGCCAGCTTGTGAGCCTCGGCAACGGGTTTGCCGTTGAGGATGGCAGCGCAGAACGAACCGGTGAATGAGTCGCCAGCACCCACGGTGTCGGCCACCTCCACCTTCGGAGTCTCCTGGATAGACATCTGACCCGGTGTGAAGACATACGAGCCGTTGGTACCGCAGGTCAGCACCAGCATGTCGAGGTCGTACTTACCCAGAATGAGCCAGCACTTGTTCTCGATGTCGAGACCGGGATAGCCGAACATACGACCGATGAGCACCAGCTCCTCGTCGTTGATTTTCAGGATGTTACAACGGCGCATCGACTCCTGGATAATCTCCTTGGTATAGAAATTCTGGCGCAGGTTGATGTCGAAAATCTTCACGCAGTCGTCGGGAGTGGCATCGAGGAATCGCTGGATGTTCTCGCGCGACACCACATTGCGCTGAGCCAGTGAGCCGAAGCACACGGCGCGGCAGTTCTTGGCCACTTCCTCAATCTCGGGTGTGAAGGGGATATTGTCCCAAGCCACGTTCTCCTTGATGTCGTAGGTGGGAATGCCCTGTTCGTCGAGCTGTACCTGTACGGTGCCGGTGGGGTAGGGCACGCGCGGCATCAGATAGTTCAGTTTGTGCTCCTTCAGAGCCTCGATGGTCTCCTCGGCCAGCTTATCTTCGCCCAGGGCACTGATAGCCAGTGTGTCGAGGCCGAACTGTCCGGCATGATAGGCAAAGTTAGCAGGTGCTCCGCCCAGTTTCTTTCCTTCGGGAAGTACATCCCAGAGAGCCTCACCAAGGCCCACGATGAATCTTTTATTTTCCATAGTCTGTATTTCGTTTTCTGATGATTCTTATTTAATCTGCTTGATATAGGTGAAGAGATAAGCCACGCCTACGGCCATCACGATGACGGCTCCGGCCTGTCCCATGGCGTCGCTCATGAAGCCCATGAGCAGCGGGAATACGGTACCGCCGAACAGTCCCATGATCATCAGGCCGCTCACCTCGTTCTGCTTCTGCGGCATCGAGCGCAGTGCCTGTGCAAACACGAGCGAGAAGATGTTCGAGTTGCCGTAGCCCACCAGTGCGATGGCGGTGTAGAGCACAGCCTTAGAGGTGCCTACGAGCAGGCCGCACATCGAGAGGGCCATCATCACCACGCTGATGATGAAGAACACGCGGTTGTTCATCACACGCAGGAAGAACGAGCCAGTCAGACAGCCGATGGTACGGAAGATGAAGTAGAGCGATGTGGCGAAAGCGGCGTCGTTGAGGGTCATGCCCAGGCGCTCCATCAGAATCTTCGGAGCGGTGGTGTTGGTACCCACGTCGATACCCACATGGCACATGATGCCGAGGAACGAGAGCAGCACGATGGGGGTGCCCAGCAGCTTGAAGCAGTCGGCAAACGACGATGCCTTGCCTTCAATCTTCTGCTCTTCGATAGGAGTGATGAACAGCAGCAGCGTAGCCAGCACGCCCACCACGAAATAGATGAGGAACAAAACACGCCAGTTCAGACCGAAGTCGGGAATGACGGCGGTGGCGCCCCACATGGCCAGATAAGGAGCCATGAACGAGGCGATGGCCTTGATGAACTGTCCGAAGGTGAGTGTCGAGGCGAGGTTGTCGCCCTTGATCATGCTCGAGATGAGCGGGTTGAGCGATGTCTGCATGAGCGCATTACCGATGCCGAGCAGCGAGAAGGCTGTCAGCATGATGGGGAAGTTCTCGCCGAAGAGCGGCAGCAGCAGCGACACCACGGTGACCAGCAGCGAGAGCAGCACGGTCTTCTTGCGGCCGATGCGGTTCATGAGCATGCCTGTAGGCACCGAGAAGATGAGGAACCAGAAGAAGACGAGCGACGGGAAGATGTTGGCCGTCTTGTCGTCGAGGGCCAGGTCGGCCTTCACATAGTTGGAGGCGATACCCACCAGGTCTACAAATCCCATCGCGAAGAAACAGAACATCACGGGGATGAGCAGCAGTGTTTTGTTTTGTTTGTTCATGTTGTATTGTGTTTTTAGTTATTTCTACTTCCGAAAGCTATCTCTGTTATTAATACTTCACCTCGTAGACGGTAGCCTTGCCGCCCTTCACCTTCACCTTGTTGTAGGCTGTTGTGGGGAACACGAGGTTGGTCATGGCCATGCGGCCCTCGGCGTCGAACACCTCGATGGACGAGCGGTCGATGAAGATGCGCAGCTGGCGAATCTGGCCGTGGGTGGGGGCTGTGGTCACGGCGCTGAAAGCATCGCTGAACGAGGCGTCGCCGGCCTTGGTGCGGTCCATGCTGAAGGTGCGGGCACCGTCGTCGTAGGTCATCACCACGCTCTCGCCCTTCTCGTTGCTCAGGGTCAGTGTGGCACTGCCTTTCACGTCGACCACCATCTCGCAGGTCTCGGTGGGGGTCTTCAGCTTCTTGCCGCGCAGTTGCTGCATCTCGGGCGACGGAACGACGCTCACGTAGGTCTCATTGCCGTCCTGGAAGAGGCCCAGGTCGCGGGGAATGGAGTTGGCCGAGCGGAACTGACGGGTGGGCACCTGGTTGGCATACTGCCAGTTCGACATCCATGCCATGGCCACGTGGCGACCGTCGGGGGCGTTGTCGAAGGTAACGGTAGCATAGTGGTCCTTACCATAGTCCATCCATTTGGTCACGTTGGGCTTCGAGTCGCAGCTGAAGCGGTGGCCGTCGAAGTCGCCGATGAAATATTGTGTGGCGCTGCCGCCGAAGGGGCCGCCGGGGTTGATGTTGCAGATGAGCATCCACTTCTGCTCGCCGGTACCCTTGACCGTCATCTTACGCATGTCGGGGCACTCCCACACACCGTCGTGATTGCCGTAGCCTAGTCCGAAGCTGCTCTCGTATTTCCAGTCTCTGAGGTTGGCCGACGAGTAGATGCGCATCTCCTGACCGGCAGCCAGGATGAGGTTCCAGCGCTGGATGTCGTCGTTCCAGAAAGCCTTCGGGTCACGGAAGTCGGGGATATCAGACGAGAGGATGGGGTTGGCGGCATATTTGGTAAAGGTCTTGCCACCGTCGGCCGACCATGCCATCGACTGTGTCTGGTTGGCACCTGCCGAGGTATAGAAAGCCACCACCGAGCCGTTGCCGTAGCCCGAGGTGTTGTTCTTGTCGACCACGCACGAGCCGCTGAAGATGGTGCCCAGTGCATCGGCCTCGATGGGTGTGCCCTGATACTCCCAGTGGATGAGGTCGCGCGAGGTGGAGTGGCCCCATGTCATGTTCTCCCACTGCGAACCGAAGGGGTTGAACTGGAAGTAGAGGTGCCACACACCGTCTTTATAGAACATGCCGTTGGGGTCGTTCATCCATCCCCACAGCGGTGTATGATGATAGGCCGGGCGGAAGCGCTCGACGTTCTGCGTGTCGAAAGTATCGCTGGTCACCATGCGCTGCCAGCAGACATAGTCTTTCATGGCACCCGTAGTGCGGCGGTTGCCACCAAACATAATGTCGAGGAGCAGGGTGCTGGGACGCTGTTGGTTGGTGTTGAAGGCAGGATCCTGCAGGTCCAGTGGCACCAGATAGTCCACATGGTCGACAGCCAGTCGCACGTTCAGTTCTTTCACCACCTGGTTCTGGCAGATCACCTTCACGTGGGCAATCTCTTCTTTCTCCTGCACGGGCAACAGCAGGTAACGCTGGTTGGTGTTGACGCGCTTCATGGCGTGAGCCTCGCTGAGCATCATCACCTGGGCCTGAGCCGACACGGCCAGTATCATGGCCGCAATCAATGTCATTAGTCTGTTCATTTGTTTATTATTTAAATTTTTAGTTATTCATCATTTAAAAGCAATCCCGAAACAATCTTTTTTACCTGGAAAAAACAGCTACCATTGAATGCTTAAAAGTATAAACCTATTTATCCGTATAACTAACTATATCATTAACCTGCTGCAAATTTACGTTATTTCTCTCTCTTCAGCTATCAATTATGTTACAATCACTAAGAAAAATCGTTCAATGCAACAAAATTGCTAGTTTTTATCCTTTTTTTTCTATGACAGGCAAGGCTTTCCCAGGTTCTCCTAGGCATTCCTAGGGGTTCCTAGGGCTTCCTAGAATTTCCTAGGGGTTCCTAGGGCCTCCTAGGCTCTCTAGCTTCTCCAATCTTTTCCTCAGCGCCATGTTTTCGGCTTTCAGGCGGGCATTCTCGGCCTCGAGGGCTTTCAGGCGGGCGTCCTGCTGCCGCCTGTAACCCGTCCGGGCAGCATACATACGCTCCTTGATGCCGCCCTCCTTCACGAAGGTCTCCTCCAGGCGCTCTATATACGCGCACATCAGTCGGTCGGTCTGGTGGCAGAGCGTCAGCGCCAGGTTGGCCGTCTCCTCGTCGTTCATCTTCGCCAGCAAGTGCTCATAGTCGCCATAGTCGTTGTGGCGATGGCAATAGTCGCGAAGGCGCTGAAGCCGCGGGTTGTCCTTCTCCCATACCGGCAGCTGGTGCGTGTGGAGATAGTCAAGATAGTCGGAGCGCAGTTCCTGAAGACTGCCACGGGCCACGTTCATCAGTTTGATTTCCATTTCCGAGCTGGTCTGTCCGTCTTCCGAGCCTTCCACGATGTTCTGTTTCCCCGACCGTGCCGCTTGTACCATCTGGTCCACCGTCCGGTCGCCGTAGGCTGGCAGATAGCGGCGGCAGAACTCCACCGTCAGCCGATAGAGCGCGTCGCTCTTCCGATAGAAGTAGAGATCCTTCCACACCACTGTCTTCTTCAGCACCTTCCCTGTTTCTTCATTTTTTCCAGTTTCTTCATTTTCCATAGTCTCTTCATTTTCCATCATCGGCGGCCAACAACTGCATGGTTGAAAGCTCATTTCTGTTTTCAATGCAAAGATACGGAAAATATCTGAGAACAGAACGGCGGCAGTAAAATATTTTCCGGGAAACGGTCATGACTGACGGGCATGCCCCATGTGAGTGAGCTCAATCTCGAAAGTAAAGAAATGGGAGTACCCAACCCGGGCACCCCCATTCCGTTCATCCATCTTTTTTTTACCTAATACCTTTCGTACTATGAAAAAAAGCTAACCATCATTATTCTCAACCTATCATTATTTCCAAATCCGCTTCAGCTGGCGCACCTGGCACTCGGCAGCTGCTCCCTCTACTGACAACTGATTGTAGATGCTCGAGGGGAATACCAAGTTGGTCAGTGCCATGGTGCCCTCCTGAGTGAACACCTCAACAGAAGACTGGTCGACAAAGATGTCGAGGGTCACACTGTTGCCGTTGACACACAATGGTGTCTGTGCTGTCATGCATAGACACAAGACAAACAGGGTGGTCAATATCAATAATCTTTTCATATGATATGAGCATTTGAAACGCTGCAAAGATACGGATAAGTGAGTGAAATGCAAAAGAAAAGCATAGATTTTCTTTTCATATTCGAACGAGAGTATCTTCGACGAAGTCAAATATATAAAAAAAAAAATCATGATCACATGTTTTCTCGAATTATTTTTGTGGCATCATATACCAAATTCGGCAATAATTATTAAATTTGCAACAAATAATTTTTTTAGAGGAAATGAAACTGGCAGAAGCATTAAGCATCCGGAAGGATTTACAGAAGCGCATCCAACAACTGGGACAGCGCATACAAAACAACGTGAAGGTGCAGGAAGGTGACGAGCCCTCTGAGCAACCGAAGGAACTGATGAAGGAACTGGATGAGTGTCTTGAGAAACTGGAGGGTCTAATCTGGCGTATCAACGCTACGAATATGCAGACAACCGATGAAGAGGGGAAGACCCTGACACAACTGATGGCTGAAAAGGATATCCTCACCATGCGTATAGGAACCCTTCGAAACATCTTCGACACGGCATCATCAGGACAAGACCGTTATAGCAGGTCGGAGATCAAGATGGTCACGGTTGTTGACGTGAAACAACTCAGTAAGCAGATAGACACCTACTCTGCACAACTGCGGCAACTCGACATCAAGATCCAGTCGTTGAACTTTCAGACAGATCTGATATAAACCTTAGCATCCACAGACGTAGGGCGAACCGAACCCCTTATGATCGCTGTCAGGAGCCGACAGCACCCGTCCCTGAAAAGACAGCATGGCGCAGGCTCAGCACATCAGCATTCGTATGCACTGTTCATGCAGCACATCGCACTACCGACCGGTTGACTACCTCTGGCGGATGCTTTTATCTTATCGCAGATAATTATATAACGAATCATTCAATATGAACAAAAAAAAACACTAATCAGAATCTTATTATGAATAGCAATCTAAAATCTGTTGTTACGACACTCCTCATCGGACTGTTTGTCGTTTTAGTGATCATCGGTGGATGTATGTATCTCATCCCTAAGTACAATGTGTGGCAGCAAGAGCAGGCAGGAAAGGCTGAGTTTGCCAAGGCAGAGCAAAACCGCCGTATCAAGATTGAAGAAGCAAAGGCTAACCTTGAGGCAGAGAAGTTGAATGCGCAGGCAGAGATCGAGCGTGCAAAAGGTGCCGCAGAGGCAATCCGTATAGAGAACGGAAGTATTACCCCTGCCTATATCCAATACCTGTGGGTGCGCCAGCAGAACGCGAACACCAATAATAAGATTATCTACATCCCTACAGAGGCTGGTCTGCCAATCTTAGAGGCAGGAAGAGTGGCTAACAGCAAAAAAGAATGAGCAGGGGATTCCTCTACTTGACCATCATTCTCTTGATCAGTTGTGGAAAGGGCAATAACACAGGAAAAATTGCCTTTTCTACAACTGATCAAGATAGTATCATGAATCTTCATGACCATGAGGAATTAAACCTTTTCATCACCCCTACCGGACATATCACCACCTCCATACTCGTAAACGGCAAGCCATGCCTGTTTATGATCGACACCGGAGCAGGGCACGTCGCCGGCATAGCTCCAGTTGTTCATCCAGCCGATGAGCATCTTGCGGTCGCCAGTGTTCGACCATGTGACGCCGGCATAGTTGTCCATGCCATAGTCGAGCCAGAGAGGATGAAGTAATCGCTGCCGAGTCTGCGGTCTGTCGCTTGAAGCACCTGTGCCAGCGAGTCCATCCCGTCCTTTAATGACTGGCCGTTGTTATGCATCACATAGCTTTCGATGACGACGGTGATCCACTGGTCGCCGTACTCGAAACGTATACGGCCTTTTTCCTCCTGAAGGGAATCGGGTTGGGCGGTGAAGAACGAGGGCACGCGGACAACGTAGTCATAGTCCTTATCCTTGTATTCGTACATATCGGCATATGTAAGGTAACGCCCGAATACCTCCTTGTGTGACTTCAACTCGGCACAAGAATGAATCCAGTCGATGCTCGCAGCCACGAGGATGATTGCAATGAATATGAAGATAGCCTTTCTCATTTGCTTTGTAGGATTCCTGTTTCTGTATCCCGATGATTCATGGTACGCTGAATGTCGCGATATTTGCGACCAGTAGAAAGATGCCACGTAAGATTGAGTGTCAGCATATTGCCGAAGTCACGGCTGTGCTGCGTTACATTCTTGTGGATATAACGGCTAAGCACCTCCGTTTTGTTGGTGAGCGGACGGGCGCAGAAGGGATGCTGGGCATAGAGAGAAAAGGTGATATTCTTCAACTGATAAGAGGCTGTGAGATACCATGCGGGTGCCTGATGTCCCCGATGCTCACCCTCCATGAAGTTCCAGCCATTATCTGCGTATGCAGTCAGCGTCCATCGGCCAAGATAGGCTTCTACGCTGGCACCACCGTTGAATGCCGTATAGGTATGGCGATAGTCATCCGTGAAGTTGAAGAAACGGTAGATGCCTCCATAGAGGGTGACGGACAGATGCTCTGGTATAGCCTCCCAGCGGTTATAGCTCTGGATGAAGAAGAAGCTGCATTCGTTATCGGCATTAGTCTGTGTCTGATAGAAATG
>DEFO01000005.1:0-557 GCA_002350805.1 Prevotella sp. UBA2850 | reverse complement strand
TAGGTCAGACGGAGATCGTGCGAGGTAACGCGATTGGGAGTAATTTCAGGATTGCCCACAAGAGTCTCCATTGCGTTCTGCTTGATAGATACATTGCTGACGAGTGCAATCTGCGATACGTGCTGCGATATCTCGAAGTCATATTTCGCCTTCAAGTTCCTGGCCAACGGATAGGAAACAGTTAGTTTAGGACGGAACAGCAGAAAACGGTCATTCCATTCTGCTTGTCGATAGTAGCGTGTACTCACACCGAGTCCTCCCATATAGCCAAGTTTGCCAAGACGACCTTTCAGTTGCCCGAAGAAGTAAAACATGGACGAACGCATGGAATTGTCGGCATTGGCATCGCCCGAATACACATTATTAATATATTTCTGCCCATACTGAGTACCCAAAGAGAGCGTGAAGGGCTTTAGTCGGTTTTCGTAGACGGCCTCTGTCCAGAGCGAATACGTTTTGCCCGTCACATCGTAGGCATAATTGCCTCCTTCGTTGTGCTCTGCATAGCTGTCGGTCTTGATATACGTTCCCACTGCATTGGCAGTAAGTGACTGGTG
>DEFO01000060.1 GCA_002350805.1 Prevotella sp. UBA2850 | reverse complement strand
AAAAGTCAATTAGGCATTAATTACAAGGTAATTAGGCATTAATTAGAGTCTAATTAGTTAACTAATTGCAACCTTTCCAGGCATTAATTAGAAATGGGCATGCATGGAAGCGTTTTTTGACCGGAAAAAATTACCGTTTGTCCGTAGAAAGTTATTGGGTGGTTTGAGACGCCGTGGAAGGGTTATTTGCGACCGAAGTCAGCAGGCACCTCGCCCCATTTCTTGGTTTCCCATTTGATGATGGGATTGCGGTAGTCATGGGTTTGCAGCCAATGCTCTGCACGGGCAATGATCTGAAACAACGGCTCCGTCTGCTCATTGCGCTCCAGTTTGGTTTTACATTGGCGTTTCTTTACCCACAGAATAGCGTTATAGGAATCTGAATAGATGGTTTTCTGATGCAGTCCATTGTTCCAGCAAAGCGCCAGGGCATGTACGATGGCCAGAAACTCGCCGATGTTGTTGGTGCCCTTCATGGGACCGAAGTGAAACACGCGGTTGCCCGTCTGCAGGTCGATGGCCTGATATTCCATCGGTCCCGGGTTGCCCGAGCAGGCCGCATCGACGGCCCAGGCATCTGCCCGGATTTCATCCCCAAGCCTCCCCTTAACCCCCTCCAAAGGGAGGGGGGATGGTGATCCCTTTTGATTCTTTTTAGGGGTGATGATTTCCATAAGTGCTTGTTTTATTTTCTTAATTACTGCATTTGAATTTGCTATCACTTCCTCATTAGAGAATCTGATGATATGATAGCCCAATGCCTGAAGGTCCTCAGTCCTACTCTTATCTTTGACAATCTGGTTTGCCTCCAGATGATATTGTCCGTCAATCTCAATGACTAACTTATGATGTAAGCAGACGAAATCGACTATATAGTCCTTAATAATATGCTGCCGCCTGAATTTATGCCCAGTCTGCTTAGACTTAAGATAGTCCCATATGATACTCTCTGCCTCTGTTGGATGCTGCTTATTGTAGTCAGCATAAGCACTCAGCAGGTCATAAGTTGCACTATCCCCCGTCTCGTAAATATACATCTTCTTATTTATCTCTTATATCTTAATACCCCCTCCCTTTGGAGGGGGGGTAGGGGGAGGCTCCTTACATGCGCTCGGGCACTTCAATGCCGAGTAGGCTCATGCCGTTCTTGATGGTTTTGGCCACGTTCTTGGCCAGCATCAGGCGGAAGGCTTTCTCCTCTTCAGTGTCGGCTCCGAGGATGCTGTAGTCGTGGTAGAACTGGTTGAACTGCTTGGTCAGCTCGTAGCAGTAGTTGGCAATGCCGCTGGGCGAATAGTCCTTGCCAGCCTGCTCGACGGCAGCACCGAACTCGCTCATCTTCTGGATGAGGTCAATCTCCTTGCCAGAGAGGCTGGTCAGGCCAGTAGAACTGGTTTGACTAGTAGAACCAGCAGCGGCGGCTTTTCTCAGAATGCTGCGGATGCGGGCGTAGGTGTACTGGATGAAGGGGCCTGTGTTTCCGTTGAAGTCGATGCTCTCCTCAGGGTTGAAGAGCATGTTCTTGCGGGCGTCGACCTTCAGGATGAAGTATTTCAGGGCGCCCATGCCCACGATGCGAGCAATCTCGTTGCGCTCCTCCTCGGTCATATCGTCGAACTTACCCAGTTCCTCAGAGGTTTTCTTGGCGTCGGCCACCATCAGGTCCATCAGGTCGTCGGCATCGACAACCGTTCCCTCACGGCTCTTCATCTTGCCGTTGGGCAGTTCCACCATGCCGTAGGAGAAGTGAACCAGCTCTTTGCCCCATTTGAATCCGAGGCGGTCGAGCAGGATGCTGAGCACCTGGAAGTGGTAGTTCTGCTCGTTACCCACCACGTAAATCATCTTGTCGATGGGGTAGTCGTGGAATCGCATCTCGGCAGTACCGATGTCCTGGGTCATATAGACAGAGGTGCCATCGCTGCGCAGCAGCAGTTTCTGGTCGAGACCTTCGTTGGTGAGGTCGGCCCACACGCTGTTGTCTTCTTTGCGGAAGAAGAGTCCTTTCTGCAGTCCTTCCTCTACTTTTGCCTTTCCCTTCAGGTAAGTCTGGCTCTCGTAGTAAATCTTGTCGAACGATACGCCCAGCTTCTTGTAGGTCTCGTCGAAACCGGCATACACCCATGCGTTCATCTTTTCCCACAGGGCTCGCACCTCGGGGTCGTTCTGTTCCCATTTCACCAGCATCTCGTGGGCTTCCTTGATGAGGGGAGCCTCTTGCTTGGCCTTCTCCTCGTCCATGCCCTGTGCCACCAGCTCTTTCACCTCTTCGCGGTAGTGCTTGTCGAAAGCCACGTAGTAGTCGCCAATCAGGTGGTCGCCTTTCTTGCCGCTGCTCTCCGGAGTCTCGCCATTGCCGTATTTCAGCCAGGCCAGCATCGACTTGCAGATGTGAATACCACGGTCGTTCACGATATTGGTCTTCACCACGCGGTTGCCGTTGGCCTGCATGATCTGTGCCAGCGACCAGCCCAGCAGGTTGTTGCGCACGTGGCCCAGGTGCAGCGGCTTGTTGGTGTTGGGCGATGAGTATTCGATCATCACCAGGGGACTGTCGTCGGTGGCCTGTTTCATGCCATAGTGCTCGTCGGCGTCGATGTCGGCCAGCAGACTGAGCCAGGCGGCAGGGGCGATGACCATGTTAAGAAATCCTTTCACCACATTGAAGCGCTCAACGGCCTCGCAGTTTTCCACGAGATAGCTTCCCAGCTCCTGGGCAGTCTGCTCAGGACTCTTGCGGGCCATCTTGACAAAGGGGAAAACAACGAGCGTCAGGTTGCCCTCAAACTCGCTGCGCGTCTTCTGTACTTGTACCATTTTGTCGGGTACCTCCTGTCCGTAAAGCGACTTCACAGCCTGCTTCACGGCATCAGCTATCATATTCTCAATCTTCATACCGGTATGTTTATTTCTGTTTTGAGGGTGCAAAGGTAGGCATTTTTTCCCATATTTGCAAATTATTCGTCAGCCATTCCTGTTACTGGTGTCCGATTGCCCATCACCAAAGGCATATTGCACCTCGCATTCCCCACTCTCAGCTCTCAGTTCTCAACTCTCAGTTCTCAGTTCCTTCCTGATGGCTGTCATCTTCTGTCGGCGGGTGATGGAGAAGAGGTTGCCATTCACATCGACATAGTCGAACACCTGATAGGCGCGGTCGAGCAGCAGCTGGCGCAACGGAGCCTGTTTGTAGCAGCCCTCTGCATAGAGCAGCTCCGCCACCATCTCCAGCCGTTGCATGCGCTCGTCGTCGTCCCATTCGTTTCGGGCATAGTCGAGCAGTTCGTCAAGCGACAAGTTGCGCAAGTCGTAGGTGCCCACGTACTGACGGTAGAGTTCGCGCAGGTCATCGTCGCGCTGTTCCTCAGCCTCTTTCTTCTCTAAAAACTTGGCCAGGGCGGCCATGAACTCCTGAATGATGCGCAGGAAATAATCGCGTTGTAGCATAGTCTATATGTTTTGTTCTAAGGGGTGTATGTCTTTTACTGTGTGAACGGGTCTGCTGATAGTGTCCATGCCCGCATGATGGTACACGGGCAGGAATTCGGCAGCACTACCGTATCCTTCCATAGCGCCCGCCACCATCGCCGCCCGCGCCCTGACAGGATACATGAGGGTCATCTTGCGCGCCTTTCCCGTCTTGCGGGGATTGTCGTAATAGACGAGTTCCATGCGCTGTTCGGCGGGTTTCCCGTTCTCGTCGATGCTCTTTCCGGTGAAGTCCAGAATGCACGCCTCGTTCGAGCAGAACACCTCCTCAATGGCTGTTATCCTCAGGTCTTTGGCATTCTTCGCATAGCGCAGTGCCGTCTGCTGCAGTTCTTTGTGCGCCAGGGCACGTATGTCGTCGGCCGTCTTGCTCTTACAAGCGGCAGCCGTCAGCAGCCACAGACCCGCAGCCAGCCCGCAGAGGGCACTCAGAAGCAGTTTTCTCATTTTCGTTTTTCCGCTAAGACGTTTACAACAGGTCTAATATCTCGCTGAAATGCCTGATGACAGTCAGGTTCTCGTGGTCGTATTCCTCGGTCACCTCGTGCGCCCATACGGCATGGAAAGGAATGTGAACGGCACGGCCTCCCAGTTTGATGACGGGCTCGATGTCGCTCTTGAACGAGTTGCCCACCATCAGCAGTTCATCGATGGTGATGCCGAAGGTCTCGCAAAGTTCACGGTACTGGCGGGTGGTCTTGTTAGAGACCACCTCCACGCGGTCGAAGAAATCCCACAAGCCCGACCGCATCAGCTTGCCTTCCTGGTCCATAATCTCGCCCTTGGTGAACACCACGAGGCGGTATTGCCCTTTTTCCTTCAGCTTCTCCAGCGTCTCGCGCACACCCGGCAGGGGCGTACCCGGCAGGTTGAGCAGGCTGATGCCCAGCTCCTGGATGCGCATCAGTTCGCGGGCGGTAATCTCTCCGTCGCTGATGTTGACGGCATTCTCGAGCAACGACAGCGTGAAAGCTTTAGAGCCATAGCCCGTTACGGGCATGTTCTTGCCTTCGGTCTCAAACAGCCGGCGGCTCACCGTGGCCGCGTCGGCCCACGGCGAGAGAATGCGGCAGTACTGCCGTTCCACCTCGTCGAAGTGTGTCTGGCAGTCCCACAGCGTGTCGTCGGCATCGAAAGCCACCACTTTTATATCATGAAGTTTACCCATTGTTCTCTTTTTTCTGGCAAAGGTACGATTAAGCGAGCAAAACGCAAAAGGAAAACTTGTTTTTCTTTTCGTTTTCGAGCGCAAGTGCCTTATTCAAAGGTACGATTTAGCGAGCAAAGCACAAAAGGAAAACTTGTTTTTCTTTTCGTTTTCGAGCGCAAGTACCTTATTCAAAGGTACAATTAAGCGGGCAAAGCACAAAAGGAAAACTTGTTTTTCTTTTCGCTTTCGGGCGCCAGTACCTTCATTGAGAGAAAGAGAAAACGGGTAAACCTGCTAACGAGAGAGATTTTCTTTGTTCTAATGAAGGGGGCGTTCGGATAGCCCCCCCTGAGATGGTTCTATTTCTTTTTCTTGGTATTGATTCTGATCACGGGTTTGCTCTTCTCGCTCTTGTCGATATACATCGACTCCACTTTGTCGGGATCGATGATGTCCAGCAGCTCTTTTCCCACCACCGTCACGCCGTCGAGCACGAAGGTCACGTCGTCGCCCTTGTCGATGGCGGCTGCAATTTCCGTCTTGCCATTGGCCTTTTGCAGCACGAAGCTGACGGGCAGTACATATCCCACGCTCACAGCTTTTCCGTGGTGTCGGCCGGGAATCCATTTCGGCATGGCGTTGATGACGCGCAGCGCCTCGGCATCCAGCAGCGGAGAAATGCTTCTCACAATGTGGCTGTTGGTGATGCTGCCGTCTTTTTCTACGGTGAATTTCACCACCACATTGCCTTGTTGTCCTTTCCGTTGTGCCTCTACAGGATATTTCACGTTTTTGGCAAGGTATTGCATGCGTGCCCCCACACCTCCAGGAAACTCGGGCATCTGGTCCACCACGTCGTAGCTCTTGTCGTTGTCGGTGCCGTTGTATGTCAGTGTGGCCTCATACTTTACAGGCTCGTCCGAGCCGTCTTTCTTCAGCACAATGGCTGTGGTCCGGCTTTCAGCGATGGCTTTTGAGGTCGTAAACGTGGCCGTCTCCATGCCCACGTATGCCACCTCGATGGTTGCTCCGTCGGCCACTTCGATGGTGTATCGGCCGTCCACATCGGTCACCGTGCCCTGTTTGGTGCCCTTCACTCTGACGATGGCGCCCACCACCGGCTCCTTCTTCTCGTCAATCACCAGACCCTTCAGCAGGAACGGCTCGTGGCCTTTCTGGTTGGGATGGTCCTCAATCTCCACCAGAATGACTCCGTCTTTGCCCTTTTCGCCATACTTGGTCAGCGCCTCTTTGTTTTTCAGCACCGTGATGCTTTTGATAATGTTCGGACTGATGGACACAAAATTGTCGTAAGGCATCTCCGTGCCATTGACAATGACCAAAGGATGCGTCTCGGAATTCAGGTCGACAATCACCTCTTTCTTCTTCTCTTTGTCGTCGGTTTGTGGCGTAGCTGCCGGCGTGGCAGCGACTGCCTGTTCGTCAATGACTTCTGATGAGTTGTCGCCATTCACATAGGTGACGTCGGTCACGGTGCGTGCGTTCGTGGCCAGCACCATGCCCACGATGGGCAGCAAGGCCAGCAGTTTCAGGCTGTTCTTGGGGTTGGATGGTTTATGTAACATCATGTTGATTCGGTTTTTTAGGGTACTGTGACTGATGCCGTTGGCAATGGAGTACCCGCCAATGCCCGCGGCTTTGGTAATAAGCAGATATTGATATTGATGTGCATCGATGCCTTGAGAGAGCACTGCCCGGTCGGCCTCGTACTCGTGAATGGCGCGCAGGTCGGCACGCAGCATCCACATGGCGGGGTTGAACCATTGCAGGGCAGTGAGCAGGTCGGCGAGCAGCACGTCCCACGAGTGGCCTAGTCGGATGTGTGCCCGCTCATGAGCGAGTATAGCGGCATCTTGTTGTTCGTAGTCGCTACGATTCATGACTATATAGTGCATCCAGCTGAATGGCGGCATGTCTGCGCGGCCGGTCACACAGACCACCGTGCCGTCCTCCTGCGGATGCTTCTCGCTGCGGCGGATGAGCAGAATGACTTTCGCTACCGACGTGAGGGTGTGGCCCACCGTCACGGCCATGCCGGCGAAGAACACCACGGGCAGCGCTATCTGCCACCACGGCGTGGGCTCTTCGGCCACTTCCACCATAACCGTTTCCATGGTGTCGGTCACCTCGGGCACGGGCATCAGCACCGTCCGATGCAGCGTGATGATGCACAGTGGCAGCACAAACGAGGCCACGGCCGTCGTCAGCAACACCATGCGGTTGAGCCGGTGGAACGTCTCACGGCTGAGCAACAGCCGGTAGAACATGTAGAACACGGCAATGAGCGCGGCCACCTTCAGGTCGTAGATCAGAAAGTCAGTCATTCTCTATTTGTTCGATGAGTTGTTTCAGTTCGTCTACAGAGATTTTCTCTTCCTTCACAAACGAGGATACGGCACTCAGGTATGAGTTGTCGAAGTAGTTGTGGATGACACCTGCCAGCGAACTTCGCCCGTACTCTTTCTCGCTGACGAGCGCATAATACTGATAGGTGTTGCCAAACTGCTTGTGGCCCAGAAAACCGTTTTTCTCCAGCAGGCGCACCATGGTGGACAGCGTGTTGAAGTGTGGACGGGGCTCGGCATAATGCTCCTGCAGCTCGCGCACAAACATCGGGCCGTGCTGCCAGTAGAGCTCCATAATCTCTTTTTCCTTATTTGTCAGTTTCTTCATCTTTCCTTGTTGTTATTCGTTCTTGGTTTTGTCTTCGTCGATGCGTGTCAAATCAATATCTGACCACAAAGTAACTAAAAAATATAGTTATATACAACTAAAAGTTTTAGTTATTAAAGAAAATTAATTAGTTTGTGCCGTGTGTTAAGTTTTGTTTGCATTTTGTGTTGCAAAAGATGCCGTTTGCGTTGCAAAAGATGCTGTTTGTGTTGTAAAAGATGCCGTTATGGCATGAACAGGCTTGCAAACCGCCCTGTCGCTACTTGCTATTGACGCAAAGACTGCTTTTGCTTTTCTTTTCCGACGATTGCAGGGGGGAAGCAAAAACATAGGCTTTTCCCTATCACGCATAGGGAATTTCCTCCACAGATGTCGCGAGATATGTGTAATTTTGCAGTAAGATAATTGAAACAAAACAGAAATAGGTATGAGCAAAACACTATTGACAAGCCGGTTCGTCAGGCTGATTTTATTGTTTGTGGTTGTTCTAGGTGCTCACCCTGCAGCCTCTGCCCGCCGTGTGGGTGTTTATTGTTACATGTCGGGTACAGGGAGCGAAGTATGCCATGACGGGAATGTGGAAGTGCGACTAGTGTTGTCGCCCGCCGGACATGCCATTGTAGAGATAGAGAATCTGACTGACAAGGTGATTTTCGTAGACCGTGGCCGCTCTTTTGCCTGGGTAAACGGGCAGTCGGTAACGATGTTCGTTCCGTCGTCGCATACAGAGACTCACACACAAGGTTACGGAACGGTGGAGCAGGACACCCGTCATGTGGCATGGATCAGTGGTGAGTCGCACACCAATAGCCAGACGGTTTACGACCGTCGCATCATGCCCGTGGCTCCACACGGCACGACTGTGGTGTATGAATGGAGCAGGCTGCCACAGCTAATGCGCAAGGATATGATACGCGTGGGCCGCGACGGCTCGCTGTTCAGCAGCAAGTGCCGTGGTGCTTTCCTCTCGCCCTCGACGGCGGCAGGCGCAGCGACGGACTCGGACAACGGCAAGAAATTTAAGAAAGGTGACCGCAGGGCGTATGCGGCGGAGGCTTCTCCGCTGACGCTGGCGGCTGATGTGCAGTATAGTCTCAACGAGGATGGCAGCCATCCGGTGCGCGCCTATGTGACTGACTATGTCTCGTCAATCGTCGTGGGTGGCTCGGAGGGTGTCGGCAAGGATGGCGCATTGCGCACGTTCTTTCCGCATGCCCTGGGTGGAAAGCAATGTTTCGGATTCCGAAGCGGCAAGTCGTCGGGACTGATTGTTGGCGAAATAGCGTCGTTGGCGCTTGTGGTGGCTATCCCGTTGGCTATAGGAAGGCAGAGTTTCGACGAGCCCGACTGGGTGAGTAAGCGCAAATGGTAGTAGCCGGATCAGTCGGAAACGGCGATTTCCGGCATACTGTCCAGTCCGTCACGGTTCAGGCTCTGCACATATTCGTACAGCTTGCGGTAGAAGGGATGGCGCGTCATGGTTGAGGCGTTGCCCATGATGATGAGCTTCATGCGGGCTCGCGTGATGGCCACGTTCATGCGGCGCAGGTCGCGAAGGAAACCAATTTGTCCTTCGTCGTTGCTGCGCACCAGCGAGATGACGATGATGTCGCGCTCCTGTCCCTGGAAACCATCCACGGTGTTGACGCTGATGAGGTGGCGGAAGGGCTTGAAGAACTCGCGCTTGCGGAGCTGCTGCCGCAGATATTGCACCTGGGCACGGTAGGGCGAGATGACACCTACGTCGATGCGCTCGTCCAGCACGCGCTGTTTGCCAATCTTCTCGAAATACCGCTGCAGCGTGTCGAGCGTCAGCTGGGCCTCGGTTTTGTTGATGCGCCCGAAGCTCTCGCCCACAAACTCCTCGGCGGGCGGCGTACCCTCGTCGTCGATAGAGGCCTGCCTCCACTCTATGGGGATGTCGTAGTCCAGTATGCCACGGTGTCTCACCGACGGCGCACTCTCCACCTGTCCGTGGTAGAACCAGTCGCTGGAGAACCGCATAATCTGTTCGTTCATGCGATATTGTATCTTCAGCAGGTTCACCTCGTCGGGATGGTTCTCGGCGATGCGCTCCATGAGCGTCTTGCCCAGACCGGCTTTCAGGGCGGCAATGCTCTTCACCGTGGGCGGCAGCTGACAATGGTCGCCCGCCAATACCACGCGCGACACCTTGCGGATGGGAATCCAGCAGGCGGCCTCGAGTGCCTGGGCGGCCTCATCTATAAATAAGGTATTGTATTTCTGTCCCTGCAGCAGGCGGTGGGCAGAGCCCGTCAGCGTGCAGGCAATGACGCGTGCCTCGCCAAAGAGCTCGCCGTTGATGCGCACCTCCAGCTCGGTGGCCCTGCTTTTCAGGCGCTCCACCTTCTGGTGGAATGACGAGTCGCCGCGCCGGCGATGTTCCCGCAGGTCGCGCAGGGCCTTGCGGATGCTCCACAGCTGCGGATAGTCGGGATGTGCCTCGAAGCGCCGTTCGTAGGTAAAGCTGAGCATCTTGTCGTTCACGCGCGTGGGGTTGCCGATGCGTAGCACGGGAATGCCGCGGTCGACCAGCTTCTCCGAAATCCAGTCCACAGCCATATTGCTCTGTGCGCACACCAGCACCTGGCTCTCGCGCATCAGCGTCTCGTTGATGGCCTCTACCAGTGTGGTGGTCTTGCCTGTGCCCGGCGGTCCGTGCACAATGGCCACATCCTTGGCGCGCAGTACTTCGTTGACCGCCTCTTCCTGAGTCTTGTTAAGGTAGGGAAACGCCATGGGCGCAAACGTATAGTGGCCGAAGGGGCGATGCGAGTAGAACAAGTCGCGCAGTTCGGCCAGCCGGTTGCCGCGTGCCTTGATGACACGGTCCAGGCCCTCGAACATCAGGCGGTAGCTGGTCTCGTCGAAAAACAGTTGCACTCCCAGCCCTTCGGCATTCTGCAATTCCAGCAGGCGGTTGTTGTCGGGGACGATGACCACCATGCGGTCGCCGTCCACATAGCTCACCGTGGCCGTGAAGTTGAAGTATTTGATGGGGCTGTCGGTCCGGCTGGTGAAGAATCGCACCGGCCTGCCATACTCAAAGTTGTGCTCAATGTCGTCGTCGGCCGTACGGTGAATCTCCAGTGCCAGCTGGTTCATCGAGTTATAGTAGCTCTTGCCTGTCTTCACCGGCCACCAGGCGTCACCGCGCTTCACCTTCCGCGCCAGTCCGATGGTCTCGGTCTGTTTGCGGAAAGCCTCTTTCTCGGTTTCATACTCCAGCTGGAGCAGCAACCGTTGCTGCATGAGTGACTGAATGGATGACTGTACGGACATAGAAGCCCTTGCAACTGTTGTTGGGGTGAATGGGGTTGAAAGAAGAATTGCCTATCCGGCCTCGACCAGCCGCTGGATGTCGTCGATGGAACCGTCGAAGGGTCCGCTGTGCTCCAGTTTCAGGGTACACATGGCTGCGGCAAACTTACCGCTCTCCAGATAGTTCATGCCTTGGGCGCGACAATACAGATAGCCCGTAGAATAGGTGTCGCCGCAGCCTGTGGCGTCAACAGCCTGCCGTGGCGTGTATGCCGGTATCTCGTAGTAGTGGCCGTCGGCATAGATGAGCGAGCCGTAGCTGCCCAGCGTGATGACCACCTCGCGCACGCCCCAGTCGGCAATGCGCCGTGCCACCTCGCGCGGATTGGTCAGTCCCGTCACCACCTCCATCTCGTGTTCGTTGAGTTTCAGTATGTCGGTATGCTTCAGCACGGCCAGTTTGTCGCGCCAGTCGATGGCAAACACGTCCTCGCCGCGCACCTCGCGCAGATAGCCCTGCACGTCGATGCTCACGCGGCCGCGCTCAGAAAGATACTTCACGGCCTCGGGCGAGAAGTCGTCGGCTAGCAAAGTGCCCAGATGAAACACGCGTGCCTCCAGCCCTTGCAGCTGGCTCACCGTGAACGGGTCGGCCTTGGCGCGCACCTTCTGTGTGCGGTTGTTCTGGTTGTGGCCGTATTTATTCTCGAAGAACACGGTCTCGCGGCTTTGGTGGCAAATCACATCAATGCCCGCGCGCCGCATGTCGTCGACAGCCTTCATGTCTTTCCCGGCCATGGCCGTGACCAGCTGGAAACTCACTTTCGGCGGCAGTTGGTTCATGCCGTAGGCAAAATAGAACGATGTGCCGCCGTTCTGCTCAAACTCATGTTCGGGCGTAATAATCTTGTCGAGCGTAATATGCCCTATACAACATATATCTTTCATGTGGGCAAAGGTACATATTTATTTTGATAAATGAAGAAGCTTCCGCAAAAAAGTTGTATCTTTGCAGATATGATGAAACGTCTATATACTGTACTCCTGCTCATAGCATTCTGTCTGATGTCTGCCTGCAACGACATCAGCAGCGAGCAATCCTTGCTTGATACTGCTGAGAGCCTGCTCGACACCCATGCCGACTCTGCTCGCAGCCATTTAGATAGCATCCGTCCACAGGTAGAACAAAAGAATGTCCGTCGACTTACCATGCGCTACCGCCTGCTCATGGCCAGTGTACTGAACAAGACCTATGGACAGTTGCCCTCCGACACCACTTTCAGTGAGGTTGTAAGCTACTATGACCACCACGGCAACAGCAACGAGCGCATGCAAGCCCACTATCTGCTGGGTTGTATCTACCGCGACATGGGCGAGGCACCGCAGGCCATCCAGTGCTACCAGGATGCTACCGAATATGCTGATACCCTGCGTGCTGATTGTGATTACAAAACACTAGCCCGTGTCTATGGGCAAATGGCAGATTTGTTTCAAAGTCAAAATCTTCCGCTCAATGCTTTGGCTGAGCTTGACAAAATGTGTTGTTATTCTTATAAGGCACACGACACACTTACAGCCATCAATAGTATTGAGGCCAGGATTAGTTCTTACCACTTGCTAGGTAATGAAGATAGTGTGCTTTTTTTCAGCGAGCATGCCAGCAAGTTGTATGCTCGCCATGGCGACACGTTGTCTGCAATCTTTGCACTGGCACCAGCAATTAAGGTTTCAATGAAGCATCAAGATTTCGAAAAAGCAAGCAAAAACATTAGACTTTATGAATCTGCTATACTCAAAGAAGCAAACCCATCGCTAAAAAGGCATAAAGAGATAGCCCTTTATGCTATGAAGGGACAATATTATCAGCTTAAAGGACAAGTTGATTCTGCTTTATATTATTTACATCATGTGTTGGGTTCAACACCTAATATTTACTACCGTGTTTCTGCATTTCGTGGACTGTTCAAATTGTATCAAAATATTCATTTGGCAGATTCTTCATTCAAATATGCAGAATTATATAATCAAGCAAACGACTCTACTGTTATACGCCAAGCGACAGACGAACTGAGTAGAATACAAAACTTGTACAATTATAACCGCAATCAGCTAGTAGCAGAAAAAAAGACAAAAGAAGCTCAAAAGGCACGATACTTTTTCCTTATGGCTGTGCTTGGACTCGTGATAGTTATTGTTATCGCACTGATAACTATACTTTATGTAAAGTGGGAACGGCGTAGGAACCTCGCTATAGTTCATGCCGACTATGTCTTTGGGCTGATGGAATATGAAGCCGCTAAATCTCAGCTAAAGGCTTTAAAAGAGGAAAGCGCCTGCAACGAAACATTAATCAACGAGAAACAGCTGCAAATCAAGCAACTTGAAAACCAGCTCTCCTCCTATCAAGAAGATCGCAAAGAACCAACTAACTGGCGATTGAAAGATAATGTTCTAAAGCATCCTATTGTTGTTAACTTTCATAAAATGGCAACCGTAGGTATTACTCCATCATACGGAGAATGGAAAAATCTATTTAGTGTTGTTGATAAAGAATGTCCGATTTTTATTTCGAAAATAGAGGCACTGAATGTAGATCAGTATACCGATGGTCGGAAAATATGTGTTCTAATCTATCTGCGTTTCCTAATGTCAGAAATATCATCGCTATTGGGTATTTCTTCGCAAGTACTGACTAATCGTCGTGAGCGTATGAATGAAAAAATGTTTGCAGAGAACAAATCTGCAAAGAGATTCAATTTCAACATCATGAATTTAGCATAATGTGTAAAACGTGTAAAAATTGTGTAATGTTTTAATTTTCAAACTGTTATAAAAATTACCCGCTGAAATTTTATACTTTTCAAGTGCATATATGCCAGTTTGTTTCATATCTTTGCCAAGCAAACTAAAAATGTCAAAGATATGAAAAAACTTTTGTTAATTATGTTGCTTCTCCTTCCTGTCTTAGGATGCTGGGCAGATGATGTAAATGAAGAAGAACAAGAGAATGTTCCTCTTAGCACAGAATGCATTGATGATACACATTTAGGAGGGAATCCTATCAAACGAACTCCTCCAATGCCCCCAACAGTTGTCAAATGTGGGCATACTTTATATATAATAGGTATAGGAGCCGACTATGTGTTGCAGCTCCGTAAGAATGGGATGCTTATATATTCTATTCCCGTTGTGGCTGGCACTAATACATTGCAGTTGCCCAGTATAGGTTCTACCTGTAAGTTAGAACTTCTTGTTGGGAATTTCTGCTTTTGGGGTATGATAACCATCTAATTCGAATATTACATCTATTGATTTCTTTACTACTCATGGGCAAATATATCATTTTAAGCCTGCTATTTGTCGTACCCTCACTCTGTCTCGCTCAGAGCAGAGTGGGGTACGCTTATGATGCAGCAGGTAATCGCATCAGCCGTACCATCGTAATGAACATGTTGGCCGCTAAGAAACAGCCACAAAGCATACAGAAGGCCAGAGTCTATAACGACATGCTTGCCAAGAATGAACACAGAGTCCCCTGCTCTTGACACATGGTGCAGATATGGTGCATTATTTAATTTGGAACAAAGTAAAAGTCTAAAACAAGTTTTATACATTAATTTATTTTAAACTAATTAAAAATGAAAAAGTATATTTTAGCTGCAATTCTACCATGTTTATTTGAGGCTTGCAGCAATGATGTCATTATTGGAGATAGTGATGAACTCATTAATAAGAGCGAATTATCACTCGATACAAATGACAGTATTTTAAGTTTTGCTAGCAAAGCAGACTTTGATCAAGTTGTAAGTGCATTAAAAAAGATGGATTGCAACACACAGCAAGAGTGGCTGAATGAGAATTATGGTAATTTCCACTCTCTGTCCGATGAATTTGAAGAGGCATTACTGGAGGCAGAAAAACTCGACGAGTCAGAGGAGGCATTTAAAACGTATTATAGTAAATATGGAGAAACTTTGTTTTTCCCTTTTTTCCGTGATGACGTAGGCCCTTATTTGCCTGTAATTGATAAATATGTGGCAAAACTTTTAAATAAAAAGGGAAAAGTTCTAATTTCAGGAGTGGAGGTAGATTTAAAAGACATTCATAACTACTCTCAACTGCAGGAACTTCATCGGGCTATGTATTCTTTAAACGAAACTCAGAATAAAGTAGGAAGGAAAAGGGTTGCAGGAACCCCAGCAGGTGATGAGTATGATTCTGAATGGTATCACGAGAATGGCAAAAAGATTCGGTTGAAATGTCAAAGAAGATATACAGGGGAATATGAAGATGGGCAACTTGGGAAATACCATCAATATGGTTTACATATAGAAATTTCTTTTAGGAAAAAGACATGGTTGGGTTGGACAAATTATGTTAGTTTTGTAGGAATAGATGCTCGTTTTAATCTTGCAGATGGGCAACTTGTTACGCTTTTAGATTCTCATACAAACGATTCATCTCATGATTATTATATTGACCTACCCAAGGTATACAAAAGGCCTTTCTCAATGACTGATAACTATTCATATATAGCTCCAGGAATCGATGCAGATGTTAAGTTGGATTATCGCGGGATAGGACATACTTTGCAATATAATTTTACTCTGGATCCTTTTTATGAAGAATAACGATTAAAGATTCTCCATAGGTTATTTCTAAGCCTATGGAGTATTATATATTATAATGAAATATTCGATGAAAAAAACAGAATTACTTTTTCTTTTAGCGTTGATGTCAGTTATTGTATGCTCATGTTCTGAATCTGAGGAGGAAGAGAGCGAGTTTGCTGACTGGAAAGAGAAGAACGAGGAATACTTCCATGCCATTTATGAGAAAGCGACTACGGAACAAAGTGTTGCTGACGGGCAATGGAAAACATTCTTGAAATGGTCGCTCGACAGCTCTTCGCTACCGGAAGATCATGTTGTAGTGAAAGTAACGAGCGAAAGTGGACAAACTGTAAGTCCTCTCTATACGGATTCTGTTTGTTTGCAGGTAAAAGGCTCTTTGATGCCAACAGCGTATCATTCAAATGGATATGTGTTTCTGAACACCTATTTTGGAGAAAAGGAAGAGCAAGAGGTCGGCACTCCATTATATATGCAAGTCAAAGGAGATGTGAGAGGATGGATACCATTAACGTCCGTGGATGCAAGAGCCGACGCTTATCCCCTTGTTGTTGATGGTCTCGCAACGGCATTGCAACACATGCATGTGGGCGACCGATGGCTCATTTACATTCCTTATCAGCTTGGTTTTGGTTTGCGCAATGTGCCAGAATGGGGTGTACCTGCCTATAGTACGCTGGTCTTTGATGTTACGTTGTTGAGAATTATCAAACCTGCTGCCCCTCATAGCTCGTAAAGAAATCATTTTAAACCTGCTATTTGTCGTGCCCTCACTCTGTCTCGCTCAGGTCAGAGTGGGGTACGCTTTTGATGCAGTTGGTAACCGTGTGAACACACATTTCCCTGTTCGCGAGTTCCATTTTATATGGAAAATATTTTGCAGGAATGGAATAATAATGTATCTTTGCGATGTATTACGGAAACCGCACATGATACTATGGCAGACCAATCTAGATACATAAATATAATATCGTCTGAGGCATACGGCGGTGTTAGAACGATGGCGTTTCCGTTCGGCAAGAGCGGAATGGCCAATTCTCTCTCGACATTCTTGTGCTCCGAAAGGAGCGGTGGAATGAACTATTGTTGCCGGGTAAAGTGATTACAAGAACCGCAATTTATTGCTGAAAACAAATTACCACAAGTGCATCATGAAAATACAAGGATTAAATATGAAGGCAAAAAATGTACTATTTGTCATTTTCTGTGCTCTGCTATTGGGTTGTGATGATGATAGTAATATAGTTTGTGCATGTTATGTTTTCCCAACAATGAGCTCTTCTGGACATTGCTATATTGAAGTAAATGATTCAGGAATAATGAGCATGGCATATGGTATGGGGTCTGATATTGCAAGTTATAAAATAGAGAATTGCGAGAAGATGTCTCCTGGTTCTTCATTATTTATTTCAAAAAAGCTGTATTTCCGTGATGTTGTTTTTGATAACACATCAAACGAAATAATAGGAAGACACATGCAGGAACCTTTTAGACACAGATTTGGTCTGACAAAAGAAGATTATAATGAGATTGTTAGATTGAAGAGTGAAATTTCATCTAAGAACGTTTTCTACAATGGCTTAGATAAAGATGCAATAGCTGCGGTTCTGATGATTAATGGCTGTACATATTGCACCTATTATCATAACTCTGTAGAATCTGCTCAAGACAGCCTAATCCATCTGTTGATAGATTTGGCATCAATAAGTTGTAGTGATGGATTACATGTAAAAATGGAGCGACAGTAACCTGACGAAAGATTAAAACAAGAATATTTCGCGCATTACGTATAATTTGCTAAATTTGCCAAAAGAAACATTGTTTATGGACGGTTCTTATATCCACTATACGTATGACGCTGCGGGGACACTGCTCCGCAAGGGTTATTATGTCGGTGAGGAATTAACAGAGATTCCTGGAGATGATGAGGAGGAATTGACTGGTTTTCGTCTTCCTGATACCCATCTGATGTCGGTGGGCGATGAGGAGGAAGAAAAGGAGCTTGTTGAGGAAGAGGAGGAGGAGATTCCCTATACAGACGTTATCGACTATTGCGGCAACTGCATCTACGAGAACGGCACGTTGAGGAGGATTTTCGTAGAAGGTGGATATATTACTTTCGACAGCAGCAACCAGCCGGTGTATCATTTCTACC
>DEFO01000053.1:9547-35103 GCA_002350805.1 Prevotella sp. UBA2850 | reverse complement strand
CATGGCCTGAAAGGACATAACTTTGAACCTGCGGTTTCTCCGCCTCTGTGGGAAAACCTACTCAGTCCGTTAGGCTTTGAACCTTGAACTTTGAATCTGGAACTGCAGCTCTGCTGCCTTCTGTGGGCAACTCTTGAACTTGGAACTTTGAACTGGCGGCAGAGCCGCTCTGCCGCCTTTTGTGGGCAAGCGAGAAGGCGCTACGGGACAAATCCGCAAAAAAAAGGCCAAAAATTTGGTCAATTGATATAAAAGGTATAATTTTGCACACTGAAATTTGGTTCTCCTGACAATAATGGAGGGAGATGAAAAGGGAATCAGGTGAAAATCCTGAACAGAACCCGCTGCTGTAAGCTCATTCTGTTATCAGCGAAAAAGCCACTGTCCATCTGACGGGAAGGTGCTGATAATTGGGCAAAGTCAGAAGACCTGCCGGTTTCGCATAACAAAACAAACTCCGTCTTCGGGAATTAGGACGGCGCAGAAAAAAGAACATTCATGAGAAATCTATTTTGCATCATCACAGTGCTCCTCATGCATTGTGGCTTTGCTTTGGCTCAGAAGAACATCAAAGACTCGGTAGAGCTGAAAAACGTTACCGTTGTCGGCAAGAGCAAGACACAAAAGCTGCGCGAGGGCGCCTTGTCGGTGAACGCCATTGACGTGCGCTCGATGGTCAACTCGCTGACCAACCTCAACAGCCTGGTCGACAAGACTGCCGGTGTGAAGGTGCGCGAGGAAGGCGGCGTGGGCTCCGACTTCGACCTGAGCATCAACGGCATGTCGGGCAACTCGGTGCGCTACTTCCTCGACGGCGTTCCCTTGGACACCAAAGGGAGCAACGTGTCGCTGGCCAATCTGCCCATCAACCTGATCGACCACATAGAGATCTATAAAGGTGTAGTGCCCACATGGCTGGGAAGCGACGCGCTGGGTGGCGCCGTGAACATCGTCACCAGCCGCAAGAAGGCAAACTATCTTGACGTCAGCTACGGCTTCGGATCGTTCCATACGCATCAGGCCGATCTCAACAGCCAGTATATCTTTGCCAACGGACTCACCATAAGGCCCACCCTGGGAGTGAAATACTCGAAGAACGACTACATGATGAAAGGCGTAGAAGTGTGGGACGAGGAGAGCCGCCAGTACACCAATGCCAACCGCCGTCGTTTCCACGACGACTATTTCTCGCTCATCGGGCAGCTGGAAGTGGGTGTGACCGACAAATGGTGGGCCGACGATTTCTTTGTGAGTGCCTCGTATGCCAAGACAAAGAAAGACCTGCAGACCGGTACCCTCCAGAGCAAGGTGATCGGTATGGCCGACAGAGAGGCTGATGCCTGGAATATTTCGGCCCACTACCGCAAGCACCATTTCCTGATGGAGAACCTCCACGCCAACCTTGCCCTGTCGCACACCTGGGACGCCTCACTCACCACCGACACCGCTTACCGCAAATACAACTGGGACGGCGACTACATCGTCAGCTCGCGTAACGAAATCAACGGGCGAGCCCGTTCGATGAGACACTATAATCGGCCACTCACCCTCATTCGGGGCGACCTGAACTATATGTTTGGCGGAGCCCAGGAAACCAAGGAGCCTGGTGCCGACATGCATTCGCTGAATTTCAGTTATTCGCTCAACCGGACTGGCAACAAGAGATGGGATGAGGTGGACAACACCTTCGAGCCCTCTAACGACGTACTGTCGAAGCATATTTTCGGACTCACCTACAACCAGTCGCTGTTCGGCAACAGAATGTACAACTCGTTCTTCGTCAAAGACTATCTGAACCACATGTATGTGGAACAGACCGACATCCAGTCGGTCACAGGGTCGAGAGATGTCATGGGCTCCTCCACCAGCAATCATTTCGGATATGGTGTGGGCAGCCGGTTCCAGTTTGCCGAGCCTCTGTCGCTGAAAGCCAGTTTCGAGCATAGTGTCAGACTGCCCCTAGCCCGTGAGTTGCTGGGCAACGGAACAACCATCTATGCCAACATGGCACTCAAGCCTGAAAGCAGCAACAACGTGAACGTAGGCATCTACGGAACATGGAAGAATGACGACCACACCCTCTCTTACGACGTGAACGGATTTCTGCGCTATGTCGACAACTATATCCAACCCACCGTATCAGAGAAGGAAGGAACGCTGCAATATACCAATGTGCCGGCCGTACACATCAAGGGAGCAGAGGCAGAGTTGCGCTACGACTGGCAACAGCGCCTGCAGGTGGTTGGCAACATCAGTTGGCAAGATGCCCGCGACCGACAGAAATTCAAGAACGACGGCAAGCCCTCGGTCACCTACAACAACCATGTGCCGAACCGTCCGTGGCTCTTTGCCACCACAGAGGTTCACTACACCTTCCGCAACCTCTTCGAAAAGACCGACCGCCTGGTGCTGGGCATGGACTATCAGTGGGTGCACTGGTTCTTCCTGTCGTGGGAGGGCTACGGCGCACTCGACACCAAGGCACGCATTCCCGAGAAGAACGATGTGGGTGCTTCCCTCACCTATTCGTGGCATCGCGACCGCTACAACATCTCGCTAGACTGCACCAACCTGCTGGACAAAACTCTCTACGACAACTACAAGCTGCAGAAACCCGGCAGGGCCATCTTCGCCAAGTTCAGGGTGCTGATACAATAGAGGTGAGAAGTGAGAGGTAAGAGGTGAGAAGTGAGAGGTGAGAGAATACCGGCACGACTCGCCTTGTGGAAGAGTACAAATGGAAATTATACAATCAATTCTTTATAAAAAACTAACTAAAAATGAAAAAACTGAATTTTTATTGGATGGCGCTTTTGGCGCTCATGACAACACTGAGCTTTACTGCTTGTTCAGATGACGACGATCCCAAGACCGATCCCGTCACCGATCCTGTGGAGGAAGTTACCCCTTACCATTTCGACCTGACTGTAACCGTCGGCAAACAAGGTGGTATGGGACGTGACGTGACCACCATCATGCAGAGCATACCTTCGCTCGAGGGCACCGGTGTGGTAGACTTCAAGAATGTGGGTGCGGAAATCAATGCCGACTACTCGATGGAAGCCATCGTGAAGGGCAAGTATTACTACCAAGTGCCTGTTTCTGCCGACCGCTTCGTAAAGCTGCAGTTTGTGAACAATCAGATGAAGGTGATTAAGTCACAGCCGTTTGTGAAGAACACCTATAACTGCCGTCAATACACCCATGCATGGATCAACGACAGCACGCTGGTTATCATGGCTGCTAACGGTGATAAGAACGCCATTATCTGGACGAAGCTGAACACCGACAACATGACCATCCGCGACCAGGGAACCCTTAGTCTGAGTCTTACTGACGACTGGGAAAGTTTTAACACAAGTGGTATACTGGCCTATCGTGAGAGTGACAACAAACTGTTCTACTTCTATTATCAGAAGAAAGGATCAGGACGTAAAGCCACGAACGAAAAGTATTTCCACATTTGCGTTATCAACGCTCAGACCATGGCTGTGGAACAGAATATCATCAATAGCGAAGCTAACGAGATGGCAGGTTCAGCATATGGAGAACTTCTGCAGCAAACCGTTTTCTTCGATGAAAGCGACAACCTATATCTTGTGGCATTCAATGACTCTGACGCTGGAGAAATGGGAAAACTCTTGCGTATCAGCAAGGGAAAATTCGACTTCGATAAAGGATTCGACGGATTTCCTAACAGCGACGGCAAACTGCTCACCGTACAGTATATGGGCAACGGCAAGGTGTTCTGCTACTCACGCCACGACGATAGTGCTCTCGGAACAGCCATTGACAGTTATGCCCACTATTACAGTGTTATTGACCTGAATAGCAGAACTCGTACCCGCATGGCTATCAATGGTGCAGAGATTCCTTATAGCAGTGGACGTTTCTCACAGCGTTCTGCTTTCGATAAGAAAGAAGGTAAACTGTATTTTGGTGTGAACACTGAAAACGACCAGCCTTGCATCTACATCTATGATGTGAAGGACGGAACCGTAAAAGAGGGTATGAAAGTATCTGAAGGCTATTACTTCGAGCAGATTCGTATTCTGGAGGATTAAATTATAAAGTAACCAGATTCCGGTTGTTTCAGGGATTCCGGAAAAACCGGAGATAGTCTTCGATTATTTACGAAATCAGGGCGTGTCATTATATTTTGACACGCCCTGATTCTCTTTTTTCAATTTTAAGTAGTATCTTTGCAGGCATGATGAAGAAAGAGGATTTGAAAATCGTGTTTATGGGCACCCCCGAGTTTGCGGTGGGAACACTACAGCGACTCGTGGAAGGAGGATATAACGTGGTGGCTGTTGTTACTCAGCCCGACAAACCCGTGGGACGGCATCAGGATACCTTGCAGCCGTCGGAGGTGAAGCGCTATGCGCTGGCTCACGGACTGCCCGTGCTTCAGCCGGTGAAGATGAAAGACCCCGAGTTCATAGAACAGTTGCGCTCCTACCACGCCGACGTACAGGTGGTGGTGGCTTTCCGCATGCTGCCCGAGGTGGTGTGGGACATGCCCCGCTTCGGTACCTTCAATGTTCATGCCGCCCTGCTGCCCCAATACCGCGGTGCTGCTCCCATCAACTGGGCTGTTATCAATGGTGAGACGAAGACTGGTGTGACCACCTTCTTCTTAGATCATGACATCGATACGGGCCGCATCATCATGCAGAAACCCTTCCCCATTCCCGATGATGCTGATGTGGAATATGTCTATGACGGACTGATGCACTTAGGTGCTGACATTGCCGTTGAGACAATTGACCGGATACTGGAGGGCGATGGGCAGGTGGAGGCCGTTCCACAGGAGGAATGGAATGGCTCCCAAGAAGAGACGTTGAAGCCGGCCCCGAAGATCTTCAAGGACACATGCCGCATCGACTGGAATAAGTCTGCCAAACAAGTATACGATTTCGTGCGTGGTCTTAGTCCCTACCCTGGTGCCTGGACCACCCTGGTGAGTCCCGACGGCAAGTCCACCGTTTTGAAGATTTTCAAGACAGTCAAGGTCGATGCCACCCAGACCGGCTCCACCATCCGTGTGGAAGGCAAAAAGCTGATGGTAGGCGGTCTGGAGCTTGTCGAGCTTCAGCTCACAGGCAAGAAGCGCATGCTGGCCCGTGACTTCCTCAACGGTTTCCGCGAAATAGAAAAATACTTAATTAAGTGAAAAGTGATAAGTGAAAAGCTTTGTTAAGTGAAAAGTGATAAGTGAAAAGTGACAAGTGTGATTACTCTCGCAATTGAGATTTCACACTTGTCACTTTTTTATCATCGAATAATTGTCAATTAACAACATTCTGCCACGTCCATGACCAAGGTCATGATTTCTGCTCATTTACAGGAAGTAGCTTTCAAGCAAGAATGAAATTATTCAAATTATTCCAATTTCTTTCTTTAAACCCTCAAGCCGCCAGGCCTAATTATCAATTGTCAATTATCAATTGGCTAAATTTCCCATCCCACGGCAGAGGCACCGAGCACGGCAGCGCTTGAGCCGTCGAGACCGCTGATGAGGAACTTCGGCTTGCCTTTGAAGATCTTCAGGGCGTGAGCCTCGTAGCTCTCCTGGATGGGTTTCATAATCAGGTCGCCGGCCTTTGTCAGGCCGCCGAAGAAGATAAATGCCTCAGGACTCGAGAAAGCGGCGAAGTCGGCACAAGCCTCACCCAGCATGTCGCCCGTGAACTTATACACGCGCAGGGCCAGCTTGTCACCCTTGCCGGCAGCTATCGAGACGTCCAGCGAGGTGATGTCCTCCGCCTTCATGTCGCGCAGCAGCGAAGGCTCGTCGCTGTTGGCCAGGAACTCGCGGGCTGTGCGGGCCACACCCGTTGCCGAGCAGTAAGCCTCGAGACATCCCGTGCGGCCGCAACCACACGAGCGGCCGTTCTCACGGCGCATGATGACATGTCCCAGCTCACCGGCAAAGCCGTCGTGACCATACACCAGCTGTCCGTTGATGACAATACCCGAACCTACACCCGTGCCGAGCGTCAGCACGATGAAGTTCTTCATGCCACGGGCCACACCGTAGATCATCTCACCCACAGCAGCGGCATTGGCGTCGTTGGTCAGAGCCACGGGCAGATCGTTGAGACGCTCGCTGAACATCTTAGCCAGGGGCACCACACCGTCGTGAGCCCATGCCAGGTTAGGAGCGAACTCTATCGTACCATTATAATAGTTGCCGTTGGGGGCACCGATGCCCATGGCCTTGATCTTGTCCAGACCACCCACCTCTTCTATAATGGGCTGCAGGGCAGCCACGCAGGCGTCAACATAGTCGTCCACCTTGTCGTAGCCTTGTGTCTTGATGGCTGTAGTGGCCTTGATTTCTCCACGGCTGTCAACAATACCGAAAACAGAGTTTGTACCTCCGAGGTCCAAACCGATTACATAGGGTTTGATCACTTGTGTATCCATATATTTTAGTTTTTAGTTAGAAAATTCATGTTTCGCAAAGGTATAAAAAAGTTGTCAGTTAATGATAATAAGGTAAAAGTTATTTCCCGTATTTAACAAAAATTTACGTGCTGAAAAGAAAAACCAAGCCGGTACGCCCATTAACTGCTTTTTTTTTCGTACCTTTGCCGAAGATATGCCGTTACCGTTTCATATAGACATTGTCGATCTGGTATTCAAGGGAATCCTCATCGGCATGATTGCCTCGGCGCCGATGGGCCCGGTGGGCATTCTTTGTGTGCAGCGTACCCTGAACAAAGGGCGCTGGTACGGTTTTGTGACGGGCATCGGCGCAGCCGTGAGCGACATCATCTACGCCCTCATCACCGGTGCGGGCATGAGCTTTGTGATGGACATCATCAACAACCACCAGAACAAGTTCTGGCTGCAGCTCTCGGGTAGTGTTATGCTGCTCATCTTCGGCATCATCTGCTGGCGGTCGAACCCCACCAAGAACATGCATCAAAGCGGCACCAACAAAGGCACACTCGTGCACAATGGCGTGACGGCCTTCCTGGTGACCTTCTCCAACCCGCTGATTATCTTCCTGTTCATGGGTCTTTTCGCCCAGTTTGCCTTCGTCATCCCCGACCATCCTTTCGAGATGTTCATCGGTTACCTGAGCATTGTGGCAGGCGCCCTCATCTGGTGGTTCGGCCTGACATGGCTGGTGGACAAGGTCAGAAACATCTTCGACGAGAGCGGCATCCTCATCATCAACCGCGTCATTGGCTGTGCCGTGATTCTGTTCTCACTCATTGTCCTCTTCGGAACGGTGTTCAACCTTTATACTTTCAGCTACTGACGACGCTGAGGGCAGAACACGGATAGAAGAGAACGAAGGGACACAGGGCACACAAACAACATACCGATTCGCCTGTCAGCCATTCCTTCTGTCCGTGCGAATCAGTAACTCATCTGTTCAACAACAAACTATCCGCGCAACAAACATTATGTTCATCGCACAAGAATTAAGAAAGAAAAGCATTGCCGAGTATCTGCTCTACATGTGGCAGATAGAAGACCTCATACGTGCCTACGACTGCTCGCTCACACGCATTCGCCGCGAGTACATCGACCGTTTCGACTACGACGAAGAGACGAAGGAAGAGATGGCCGACTGGTACGGCAACCTGGTGCGCATGATGAACCAGGAAGGCAAGCGGCAGGGCGGACACCTGCAGATCAACCAAGTCACGCTGCAGCAGCTCGAGGAGCTCAATGCCCAGCTGCTCAACAGCACGAAGTTCCCCTTCTACAACGCCGAGTATTACAAGGTGCTGCCCTTCATCGTCGAACTGCGCAACCGCGGCTCGCACAAGGACGAGAACGAGGTGGAGACCTGCTTCAACGCCCTCTACGGCACCATGATGCTGCGCCTGCAGAAGAAAGACATCTCACCTGAGACACAACATGCCATTCAGGAGATTACCACCTTCGTGGGCATGCTCAGCGACTACTATCATCAGGACCGCCAGAAACCCCTCGAGTTCGAGTAGCAATAATTATCAATTTCGTTATCGTTAACGTTATCGTTTTATTATGCATTATGCATTATAAATTATGAATTATGAACATTCTCATTACCGGCTGTAACGGCCAACTGGGAAACGAGATGCAGCTGCTGGAGGCTGCCCATCCCGAGCACACATGGATGAACACCGACGTCGTCGAGCTCGACATCACCAATCAGCTCGCCGTAGAGCATTTTGTGGCGCACCACAAGGTCGACGGCATCGTCAACTGTGCCGCTTATACGGCGGTCGACAAGGCTGAGAGCAACCGCGAGGCAGCCACCACGCTCAACACCGTAGCCCCCGCCTATCTGGCTGCCGCCGTCGGCAAACGGGGTGGCTGGATGATACATATCTCCACCGACTATGTGTTCGACGGGACTCGCCACACGCCCTACACCGAGACCGACACACCCTGTCCCGACAGTGTCTACGGCAGCACCAAGCTCGCCGGAGAGATGGGCGTGCAGAAGTTTTGCAAGAACAGCATGATCATCCGCACGGCATGGCTCTATAGTACCTTCGGCAACAACTTCGTGAAAACCATGATCCGCCTGGGCAACGAGAAAACCGAGCTTGGTGTTATCTTCGACCAGATAGGCACGCCCACCTACGCCCGCGACCTGGCACAAGTCATCATGACAGCCATCAGCCAGGGCATCCGGCCGGGCATCTACCACTACAGCAACGAGGGTGTCATCTCGTGGTACGACTTTACCAAGGCCATCCACCGTCTGGCCGGCATCACCACCTGCAAGGTGCGTCCGCTGCACACCAGTGAGTACCCCACCCCGGCCCACCGGCCAGCCTACAGCGTGCTCGACAAGACCAAAATCAAGTCTGTCTATGGCATCGACATCCCCTACTGGGAAGAGTCGCTTCGTGAGTGCATTGCACAGCTCTCCAACGAATCAGAATAAAACAACCCTATGAATCGTCGATGCTTTCCCTTCCATAAGACCTGTATCCGCACGGCCCTGACTGTCGTCGTGACTGCCATTGCCCTGCCGGTCCTTACCTGCTGTGCACCGAAAGACGTCACCCGCACCGTCCTGTCACCCACCGAAGACACGAGCATGTTTGTCATGCTGGCCGACGCCGTGCCCGACGCCATCCTTGAGATACGCTATTTCAGCACCTACAACTTTGTGGGCCAGCGCATCGACGGCTATCTCCAGCCGCAAGCGATGCTCACCCGACAGGCTGCCGACAAACTGCGCGCCGTGAGCGACGAGCTGAAGGCAAAAGGCTACCGTCTGAAAATCTACGATGCCTACCGGCCGCAGCAGGCCGTCAACCATTTCGTGCGCTGGTCGAAAGACATTCCCGACACCTGCATGAAGGCCTACTTCTATCCCGACCTCGACAAGAGCGTGCTCTTCGCACAAGACTATATCGCCGAGAAAAGCGGACATTCGCGGGGCAGCACCGTCGACCTCACCCTCTTCGACATGAACACCGAGAAAGAAGTAGACATGGGAGGCACCTTCGACTGGTTCGGTCCTGAGAGTCATCCTGACTTCTGCGGCGACCCTGTCACCGGACAGTACACCGGCGACAACCACAAGTCGCCCGTCGGCCGTAGCATCACTCCCGAGCAGTTCCGCAACCGCATGATGCTGCGCAGCGTCATGCTGCGTCACGGCTTCAAGCCCATCGACTCGGAATGGTGGCACTTCACCTTGGGCAACGAGCCGTTCCCTGACACCTACTTCACCTTCCCCGTCAAAGAGATAAAAAGATAAAAAGGATTAACAAGGAGTTAATACGTTACTCCCACAATTAGAACATACACATCGAACAATGAATCAAGAAATAGAACGCAGGCGTACCTTCGCCATCATTTCCCACCCCGACGCTGGTAAGACCACCCTCACCGAGAAGTTCCTGCTTTTCGGCGGTCAGATACAGGTGGCCGGGGCCGTTAAGAACAACAAAATCAAGAAGACAGCCACCAGTGACTGGATGGATATCGAGAAACAGCGTGGTATCTCTGTCAGCACCTCGGTCATGGAGTTCGACTATGCCCCCGAGGAAGGCGGCGTCGAGTACAAAGTGAATATCCTCGACACCCCGGGTCACCAGGACTTTGCTGAGGACACCTACCGCACGCTCACCGCCGTTGACTCAGCCATCATCGTCGTAGATGGTGCCAAGGGTGTGGAGACACAGACCCGCAAGCTCATGAATGTGTGTCGCATGCGCAACACCCCCGTCATCATCTTCATCAACAAGATGGACCGTGAGGGACGCGACCCCTTCGACCTGCTCGACGAGCTCGAGCAAGAGCTGCAGATCAAGGTGCGGCCCTTGTCGTGGCCCATCAACCAGGGAGCCCGTTTCAAGGGTGTCTACAATATCTATGAACAGAAGCTCGACCTCTTCACCCCCGACAAGCAGCGCGTCACCGAGAAGGTCAGTGTAGAGCTCGACTCCAGTGATCTCGATGGCATCATCGGACAGAGAGATGCCGACAAACTACGCGAGGACCTGGAGCTTGTCGACGGCGTCTACCCCGAGTTTGATGTCGAGACCTACCGCTCGGCTGAGGTCGCCCCCGTCTTCTTCGGTTCCGCCCTCAACAACTTCGGTGTGCAGGAGTTGCTCAACTGCTTCGTGCAGATAGCCCCCAGCCCCCGCCAGACCAAAGCTGAAGAGCGCATGGTCAGTCCCGAGGAACCCAAGTTCACCGGCTTCATCTTCAAGATCACTGCTAACATCGACCCCAACCACCGCTCGTGCATCGCCTTCTGCAAGGTATGCAGCGGCAAGTTCGTGCGCAACCAGCCCTACCTGCTGGTGCGTCAGGGTAAGAGCGTGCGCTTCTCATCGCCCACACAGTTCATGGCACAGCGCAAGTCTACTATCGACAAGGCATGGCCCGGCGACATTGTCGGACTGCCCGACAACGGCATCTTCAAGATTGGCGATACCCTCACCGAGGGCGAACAGCTTCACTTCCGCGGACTGCCTTCTTTCTCGCCCGAGATGTTCAAATACATCGAGAACGACGACCCCATGAAAGCCAAGCAGTTGCAGAAAGGCATCGACCAGCTCATGGACGAAGGTGTGGCCCAGCTCTTTGTCAACCAGTTCAACGGACGTAAGATCATCGGCACCGTTGGTCAGCTGCAGTTCGAGGTCATCCAGTACCGTCTGGAGAACGAGTACAACGCACGCTGCCGTTGGGAACCCGTCCATCTGTATAAAGCGTGCTGGATAGAGGCCGACGACGAGAAAGAGCTCGATAACTTCAAGAAACGCAAATACCAATATATGGCCAAAGACAAAGACGGCCGCGACGTATTCCTCGCCGACTCCGGTTATGTCTTACAAATGGCACAAGAAGACTTCAAACATATCAAGTTCCACTTCACCAGCGAATTCTAAGAAGATTAGAATCATGTGAGAACTGAGAAGACCCTACCCAGCCTCCCCTCATATGGGAGGCTGGGTAGGGTCTTTAACCTCTGACTTCCCTCCTAAGGTCATTTCTTTTCCTCTTCCATTGGTTTGCAGCACCAGCGTGTCACCTTGATCATCACTGCCATTCCCGGCACCTCTTTCAGCAGGTAGTATTTGCGGCTCTGTCTCACCAGCTTGCCCGTAAGTCCTTTCAGCGGCCCGTTTGTCACCAGCACGCGGGTACCCTTCTTCAGTTTCGCCTCCTCCTCCGACATGTACTTGTTGATCAGCAAGTCAGGGTTGCACATCACATAGAAGTCGTACATCTGTTTAGAGGGAATCTCACAGAAGTCATTGCTGTTGATTTTCCTCATCACCATCATCTTATACGGGATGTCGGCCACTATCTGTCTCATCACCTTCTGCTCGACGCTCTTCCTCACGAACAGCAGGTTGTGCACCACCGGTGCCAGCTTTCTGCGCCGTTTCCCGTCCTTGTCAAGGTAGTCCACATACTGCATGGGAATGAAATACTGGATGCCCTTCTCCTGAAAGGCATTCGCCACCTCCTGCTGTTTCAGTGAAAAGAGGCGGACGGCATACCACGGGCAGCCGTCGTCCTCTATCACTGTTTGGTTGGGAACAGCGTTCATTACATTCTTTTCTTTATCTAAGAATCACAAGAAAAGGGCCTGTCCACGCACTATCGTGGAGTGCCATTCTCTTTATTACAGGTCGAACTTATAGCCCAGCGTCAGCTGAATCACACTGTTCTTCGTACCCTTCAGGGCCAGGTTCGTAATCACGTTATCCTTCTTATAGACATCCGTCAGACCGATGTTATAGCGGGCATCGATGACGAAATCCTCATACTCATACGAGATACCCACAGGAATCGAGAAAGCCATCGACTCCGTATAGTCCTTCACGTCGGCCAGGTTATAACTGCCATCCGTGAATGAAGTCTTCACGTCGATATCAGAAGCCACGTTCAATCCCAGCTGCACACCAGCCTTCAGTGCCAGTCCTTTCGTCACGTACACATTAGCCAACACCGGAATGTTCAGGTAGTCTGCCTTGGCGCTCACCGTACCCACGTTCACGCCCCAGCCGCTCACCTTCAGCTTCGCACCCTGCATGGCATAGAGCATACCTGCCGAGATGCTGAAGAACGGCGTAGCCTGGTATTCAGCTTCCATGCCTACGGCCAGTCCTGCCTTCATATCAGTATTTAAGTCACATCCAGTATAGTTGGCCAGTGTCAGGCCTACCATTGGTTTGAGGGCTATCGAACCCACCTCATGCTGTGCAAAGACTGAGAGCGACATCATCGCTGCCACAGCCATCATCACTAATTTTTTCATACGCATTCTGTTTAAATAGTTAAATCACGGGCAAAGGTAAACAATTAATTTGAAATACAAACTGAAAAGCAAGTTAAAAAGACAGACAAGATAGAAAATGGAGCACTGGTAAGGCGGGCTTTCGGGGTTTGAGACATCCCCCACTCCTCTTTGGAACAGGGCACATACCCTCACGGACGCTCCTTAGCTTCTCTCTTATTGAGGATGGGGTGCTTACGCCATTTGGCTTTCGTGTTGAGAAAAGATGATAGCTCCCGGTCGAAAAACTGCGGATAGCAATAGGCTATCCATGCGGGGATATTGTTATTTTTATTTTCCGACATCACCTTGGCGATGATTTCTATCTGTTCGGCCTCCATCTTAGCCCGCATGTCGCGCTCGGCCTCACGAGCACGGGCCCAGGCATCGCGGTCGTCGGAGAACACATCGATATGGAAGCCCTCAGGACTAGCGTTACGAATTTTTCGGATGGCTTCTTGCAGACGGGTGGACCAGGGAGAGCCGGTGATGGTGCCGCGACGGAGGTCGAGAGTGATGTGACGACTGTCGGGGATGAGGACATAGGAGCTGCGTTCAGGCCATTCTTTGTAATCGTGCAGCCGTACAAAGGCATTGGCATCGACGGTGACGGTGACTGAGAAACGGCCATCGTTGATGGGGAGGAGACGGGCATGCTCAATGTCTTCGTTGATAATGATATAAAGGGTGGTCTGACCAGGCGACACCGTTCCGTCGATGGTAAGCTCCACCTTCTTGGCGGTGAGTGTGGTAAAGGTTCCCAAAAGAGCTGAGAAAAGTAGAAGCATTCGTTTCATAGGCTTTGTTGTTGGTGGATATGAGAACAAAGATAAGCATCTCCGGGGAATTACACAAATTTTTAACAAAAGTTGTGTTTTAAGGGAGGGACTTTCCCAAGTGAAAAGTGAGAAGTGATAAGTGATAAGTTTTTAGGAGTGTAGAAGCTTTCCCAAGTGAAAAGTGAAGAGTGAGAAGTTTTAAGGAGTGTAGGAGCTTTCCCAAGTGAAAAGTGATAAGTGATAAGTTTTTAGGAGTGTAGGAGTGTAGGAGTGTAGACAATACTCCGCCTCTTGAGACTCTAGCCGACAGACAATTATCCATTATCCATTCTTTATTGCCAGGAAGCCTCCTCTGACTCCCCAGGGGGGAGAGACCTGCCGGCTTGAGGGGTAACCACCCCTCCCCTCTAGGGGAGGCTGGGTAGGGTCTTATCACTTCTCACTTTTCACTTGGGGAAGTCCCCCCTACTGGTTCTTGAGTTTATTGATGGTGAGCTGGCGGAGGTCGTAGTAGCTGCCGTTATAGATATTGAAGTCGACATAGCCCTTGATGCCTGGAAGGCGGCCGGCGTCAGTGTGCTGCCAGAACTTCCAAGGCCCCGTGTACTCTACCTTGTCGACATAGTAATGGGCTATCCAATAGGGATAGCTGTCGAAGCGACGGTCGCTGAGGTACTTGAGTTTGAATTTGTAGTAGGTGTAGATGATGGGCTTGACATGGTAGCGGTCTTCTACAATGTGAAGCCAGGTAAGGATGTCGCGCTGGAAATCCTCTACAGAGCGCTCCTCGGGCTTGTGCTCTACATCGAGCACGGGGGGCAGGTCGCCTTCCTCCAGATGTACCTGTTTAAGGAAATAATAGGCTTGGTCGCGGGCAGACGACTTGTTGCTCCAGAAGTGGTAGGCACCACGGATAAATCCGTATTCGCGAGCCTGATAGAAGTTGTCGTTAAAGTTTTCGTCCATACGGCTGGACCCTTCGGTAGCCTTGATCATGATGAAGCCGAGGGGCTGTCCCTCGATGGTGGCATTTTGGAGCTTAGCCCAGTCGATATCACCCTGATAATGGCTGATGTCGATGCCGTGAATCATGTATCCCTCGGGGAACTTCTGGTCGCCGTAGAGGGCGCGCCAGCGGAAGCCGGTGGGACCAACGAAGAAATAGTAGAAGGCCCAGATGTAGAGGACGACGACCAAGACACCTCCTATCCACCATGCCCATGATGGATAACGACTGAAGACGCTCTTCCGGCTGCGGGAAGAGCGTCTTCGCGTCGTAGTGTGTTTCTTATTTTGCTTGTTCAAGAGCCAGAGTCTTGGTGGGTTGGTCGCAAACCTCAGAGGGTCCCCAGTACTGGATAGGACCAGGATAGACGTAGGCAGTCTCGAAGGCCCAGCGGTCGCGGGCAGCAGCGAAGGCCTTGAAAGGTGCTCCGTTGAGGTCGACGAGAGCCTTGCGGATGACGGGCTTCATCTTACCGTTACGACGCTCCATGTTCATCATCATGGTGATGGGCACTCCACCTGCCTTCCACTCGTCGGCGGGAGCGGTGGTGTTCTTTACGATGGCCATATAGCCGGTTTTGCCGTTGGCGATGAGCTGTGCGGCACTGACACCAAGGGCGTAGCAGTAGTCGGCATCGAAGTTAGAGGGAGCAGCGCAGCGGCCTTCGTAACCGAAGAAGTGGGTTTGTGTGGCGAAGTTGCCCTTGTAGCGTCCCCAGCGCTTGAACTTCTCTATGCGCTGGCCTACCATCGTGGCGAGGAGCTTCTCGGTCTCAATCTTACTCACCTGTACGTTGCCGTGTGGGTCACGGTCGAAGGCAAGCTGACGGGCCACGTTGATGGGCAGTGAGTTGAACACAAGCAGGTTCTCGTCAGTGAGCTGGCTCTTCACGAAGTCGATGAGGTCGTTGTGCAGGGTGCTGAGGTACATGGCCTCGGGCATGGCGAGCACATCGTTCATCTGGGCGATGAGGTGCTTGATGGCGGGAATGAACTCGATGATACCCTCGGGGATGATGACGGTACCGAAGTTGTTACCCTCGGCAGCACGGCGAATGACAGAGTCGGCAATGTAGTCGACTACGTCGTTCAGGCTCATATCCTCTTTCTCTACCTCCTCGGAGATGAGACATACGTTAGGCTGGGTCTGCAGGGCGCACTCAAGGGCGATGTGGCTGGCCGAACGGCCCATGACCTTGATAAAGTGCCAGTATTTGCGGGCTGAGTTACAATCGCGCTCGATGTTACCGATGAGCTCAGAGTAAGTCTTACAGGCAGTATCGAAGCCGAAAGAGGTCTCTATCTGCTCGTTTTTCAGGTCGCCGTCGATGGTCTTGGGGCAGCCGATGACCTGTACGCCATAGTTCTTGGCTGCATAATACTCGGCCAGCACGCAAGCGTTGGTGTTAGAGTCGTCACCACCGATGATAACGATGGCTTTGATGTTGAGTTCACGGATGATCTCGAGGCCTTTCTCGAACTGCTCTTCTTTCTCGAGCTTGGTACGGCCAGAGCCAATCATGTCGAAGCCGCCAGTGTTACGGTATTCGTCGACAATCTCGCTGGTAAGCTCCATATAATGATGGTCAACCAGACCGCCAGGACCCAAGATGAAACCATAGACACGGTTCTCGGGGTTGAGACGCTTCACGGTATCAAAGATACCGGTGATGACATTATGACCGCCAGGAGCCTGTCCACCGGAAAGAATAATTCCGACATTCATGGGCTCGTGGTTGGCATTCTCGCCTGGCTCGAACTCGACAAGGGGCATGCCGTAAGTGTTGGGGAACAGCTTCTGAATCTCCTCCTGATCGCCTGCACTCTGGGTAGGCTCACCTTCTTTTACCTTTACCGGACCCTGCAATGCCTTTGGCAACTTGGGCTGATAGGCAGTACGCAGGACTTGCAATGCACTTTTTTCCATAATCTGATTTCTACTTATTGATATATTAAACCTATGTTTCCTCTATTTGCGAATGCAAAATTAGTGATTTTCTGAGAAATATGGAAAGAAAACGAATGAAAATCAGTCACGACGAAGAAAAAAAGGGCCAAAAAACTTGCAATTCAAGAATATTTTTCTAAATTTGTAGCATGGAATATACAAAATGAATGAAAGGAACAAGAAAATGACAACTAACAAAAGAGATTTGAAGCGTAAGATTAACAACATTTGCAGTGATCTGTTTGCAGAATGCGTTGCCACCTCGCTTAGTGGGAATCCTGACATGGAAAATGTGAATGCCTTGCTTTCGTCCATCATTATTATACAAGATGATTACATCAGAAGAGTGTCGCACCCCGAACCGGGAATGCTGCCGAAAAAGTATTACAATGAACTAGAGGAAAGCTTCTACAAGCAGGTAGACGAGATTATTGATCACATTGGTTATCTGTTATAAAAGGATGTGGAAAAAATTCTGTAACTGGCTTTTATACAAACATCTGGGGTGGACAAAGAATGTAACTGTTGACCATCCCAGCAAGTATATTATATGCCTGGCTCCGCACACGAGCAACTGGGATATGCCTCTGGGGCAGGCCTACGCAGGAGCCGAGGGCATGCGCATTAACTTTCTCATGAAAAAAGAATGGTTCTTCTGGCCGCTGGGACCGATGTTCAAGCGGATGGGAGGCATACCCGTATGGCGCTCAAAACATACGAGCATGACCGACCAGCTGGCGCAGACAGCCATCAGTGAGGACACCTTCCATCTGTGCATCACACCCGAGGGCACACGCTCGAGAAACGCAGACTGGAAGAAGGGCTTCTACTTTATAGCACAGAAAGCCAAAATCCCCATACTGCTCTATGGCGTGGACTATGAGCGGAAGCTCATACAATGCACAAAAACCATCATCCCAACGGGCGACGTAGAGAAAGACATGAGGGAGATTAAACTATACTTTAAGGACTTCAAAGGCAAAAAGCCCGAGAACTTTACGATTGGAGAGGTGTAAACCGATGAGAAAGATTGTATTCGCACTACTACTCAGCTGCCTGGCAGTTGTCAACACGCTGGCTCAGCAGACACCAGAGCAGCCAGCCTTCTGGGGGAGAATAGAGCACAAAGGAAAGCCATGGGTCACCAACAGCTCTAACAAGCTGAAGATTACCCACGGATTGAAAAACAGGCACCTGTCGATCTGGGCCAGTCACGGTCGCTATTATAAGAACGAGGAGCTGCGATGGAAATGGCAGCGCCCTGACTTGTATGGCACTACCGAGGATTTGTTCACTCAGACCATTGTCATCCCCTACCTCATGCCCATGCTTGAGAACGCTGGAGCTATTGTGTTCACACCCCGTGAGCGCGACTGGCAGAGAAACGAGGTGATTGTCGACAACGACAACCAGCCTGCCCTTCCCTGCTACCTGGAGGTGAACATGAAGAACAAATGGCGGCGCTCGCAGTTGCGCGGCTTCGCCTGCCATGCAGGCATCTACGACGACGGCGAAAACCCCTTCGAGGCAGGCACGGCCATGATGGCAGAGGCTACCTCATCGAAGAAAAACACATCGGAAATCTCTTATCAGCCGCAAATCGGGGAGGAAGGACGATATGCCGTCTACGTGAGCTACCAGACACTGGGCAACAGCGTGGACGACGCACAATATATTGTATGGCACAAAGGAGAGGCCACCGAATTCAGGGTGAACCAGCGCATGGGCGGAGGCACCTGGGTGTATCTGGGCACCTTCGACTTCGACAAAGGGTGCAACGAGTTCAACCGGGTGGTGCTTACCAACCACAGCAAGCGCAAAGGCGTGGTGACGGCTGATGCGGTGCGCTTCGGAGGCGGAATGGGCAATATCCAACGAGGCGGAATGACCAGCGGACTGCCCCGCACACTGGAGGGAGCACGCTACTACGCCCAGTGGGCCGGTGTGCCGTATAAGTATTACAGTACGAAAAACGGACTGAATGACTATGGCGACGATATCAACGTGCGATCGCTGATGACCAACTGGCTGGCAGGCGGCTCAGTATATGTGCCTACGAAAGAGGGACTGAACGTTCCCATCGAACTGTCACTGGCTATTCACAGTGATGCCGGTGTGGACAGAACGGGTATTGTGGGCTCGCTGGCCATCAGTACCACCGACTTCAACGACGGAAAGCTGAACTCCGGCATATCGAGAAGAGTGTCGACCGATCTGGCCAGCCAGCTGCTCGACGGTGTGACCCGCGACCTGAAATACAAATACCAGCGGTGGAACAAACGCTATCTGTGGGACCGCAACTACTCGGAGACACGCCTGCCGGAAATGCCGTCGGCTATCCTGGAGACGCTCTCGCACGAGAATTTCAACGACATGCGCTACGGCCACGACCCTAACTTCAAGTTCACGCTGGCTCGAAGCATCTACAAAACCATCTTGCGCTATGTGAACGGTATGCACGGCGACGATTATGTGGTGCAGCCGCTGGCACCCGACCACTTCCGCATTGAGTTGGACGACAACAAGGCTCGACTGGAGTGGGAAAGCGTGGCCGACCCGCAAGAGAAGACGGCCAAGGCCACTTCGTATAAAGTGTACACAGCCGTGGGCGACGGAGGTTTCGACAACGGCAAGGTGGTAAAGAAAAACAACTATCAGGTGAAGCTGGAGCCGGGCGTACTGTACAGCTTCCGTGTGACAGCCGCCAACCAGGGCGGTGAGAGTTTTCCGACAGAGGTGCTCTCGGCAGTCTATCAGCCAGAGGCCAGAAGTACGGTACTCATCGTGAACGGATTCCACCGGCTGTCATCGCCCCAACCCGTGCAGAACGATACCCTGAGAGGCTTCGACATGACGGCTGATCCGGGCGTCTACCGTGGGCGCATGGCTGGCTGGGGCGGAACCTACACGGGCATGTTTGTGGCAGGTAACGACTTCAACTATGTTCGTACACATGCATCGGCTATACAGAGTGCCAGGAAATACAATATCGTGAGCTGCTCGAGCGAGGCCGTGGAAGGCAGGCGTATGGACATGGGCGACTACGACTGCGTGGACATGGTGCTGGGACTGGAGAAAGACGACCGACACTCGCTGAAACCCTACAAGACCTTCACACCCGACATGCAGAAACAGCTGACCAAATACATGGAGCGGCGAGGCAGACTGATGGTGAGCGGAGCCTACGTGGGCTCGGACATGAGAAAGGAACAGGAGCAGGCCTTCCTGAGCAATGTGCTGCACACAAGCTACGTGAGCCGCAACGATGCCGACAGCCTCAGCAACGTGAGCGGCATGGGACAGGAGTTCAACATCTACCGGCTGCCCAACGAGCAACACTATGCCGCTTTCCATCCTGATATTCTCATACCCACCGGACAGGCATTCAGCGTGATGACCTACGGTGACGGCACATCGGCCTGCGTGGCCTCCGACGAGAATGGACGGAGGACACTGGTCATGGGATTCCCTTTCGAGTGTATCACCGAGGCAGAGAAGAGAGAAATCATTATGCGTGGAATCATGAATTTTTTAATCAAATAGCTTATGTATAAGATTCAGGCAAACGCTTCTGGTACAAGAAGCATTGAAGTGAGTGACGAGCATTTAGAAACCATTAAGAAATATGCACTGCTGAGAAACCTCATCGACAGCAATGGCATCATCGACGAACCGGTGGTGGAGAAACTGCGACTGAACGTAAGGTCAATCCTCGAATCGCAAGAGACGATAGACAAAAGCCTGATGGACCTCTGTCTGGACGTCATCTACAACACCAACATGAAGGCCATCGGACTGCACCATCTGGTGCTGCTGTTCATCGACTGGGAAAAGAAAAACCACCCGGAAAACGAAGATGAAGAGAACCACGAGACACCTACTATGCAGGAAGCATAATCGACTGATAGACAGGAGAAAACGACACTAAAACAGATGAAAGAGCTGCGACTGACAGACTGGCTGCCTACCACGAAGAAGGAAATGGAAATCAGAGGATGGGATGAAGCTGATATCATCTTGTTCTCTGGCGATGCCTATGTGGACCATCCCTCCTTCGGTGCTGCCGTCATCGGGCGAGTGCTCGAGGCGAATGGCTACCGGGTGGCGATCGTACCGCAGCCCGACTGGCACGGCGACTACAGAGACTTCAAGAAACTGGGAAAACCACGGTTGTTCTTCGGTATCTCGCCAGGGTGCATGGACTCGATGGTAAACAAATACACGGCCAACAGAAGGCTGCGTTCCGAGGACGCCTACAGTCCCGACGGGCGCCATGACTGCAGGCCGGAATACCCCACCATTGTCTACACGCAGATCCTGAAACAGCTCTTCCCCGACGTGCCCGTCATCCTGGGCGGCATCGAGGCCTCGCTGCGTCGGCTCACACACTATGACTATTGGCAGGACAAGTTGATGCGATGCATCTTGTGCGACTCAGGGGCAGACATGATCGTCTACGGCATGGGCGAGAAACCCATCGTCAGACTGGCCGAGCGGTTGAGAGAGGGAGAAGATATCCACGATATACACGACATACCTCAGACTGTCTACCTCACAGCCAAGGACAGTATCCCGGGTGGTATCAGCGACAACGACCTGGTGCTGCATTCGCACAAAGAGTGCCTGCAGAACAAAAAGGCACAGGCAGAGAATTTCAGACACATCGAGGAGGAGTCGAACAAGATTCACGCACAACGGCTGTTGCAAGAGGTGGACGGAAAGTATGCCGTGGTGAATCCACCCTACCCACCCATGACCACCGAAGACCTCGACGCGTCCTTCGACCTCCCCTACACACGGCTGCCACACCCCAAATACAAAAACAAGCGAATCCCAGCCTACGAGATGATCAAACACTCGGTGAATATCCACCGGGGCTGTTTCGGTGGATGCGCCTTCTGCACCATCAGTGCCCATCAGGGCAAATTCATAGTGTGCAGAAGCAAGGAGAGCATCCTGAAGGAGGTGAAGCAAGTCATGCAGTTGCCCGACTTCAAAGGCTATCTAAGCGACCTGGGGGGACCGTCGGCCAATATGTACGGCATGGAGGGCAGAAACAAAAACATCTGCGAGAAATGCAAGCGTCCGTCGTGCATTCACCCGCAAATCTGTCCCAACCTGAACACCGATCACTCGAAGCTGCTCGACATCTATCATGCCGTCGACCAGTTGCCCGGCATCAAGAAAAGCTTCATCGGCAGTGGTGTGCGTTACGATCTGCTACTCTATAAGAGCAAGGATGAGAAAAGCAACGAGGCGGCCCGCCAATATACGCGTGAACTGATTTGCCACCATGTGAGCGGACGGCTGAAGGTGGCGCCTGAGCATACCAGCGACCGTGTGCTGCAGCTGATGCGCAAGCCTTCGTTCTCGCAATTCGAGGAATTCAAAAGAATCTTCGACCGCATCAACAACGAAGAGCACTTGCGCCAGCAGATTATCCCCTACTTCATCAGCAGCCACCCAGGATGCAGGGAGGAAGACATGGCAGAACTGGCTGTCATCACCAAGCGGCTGGACTTCCAGCTGGAGCAGGTGCAAGACTTCACGCCTACCCCGATGACCATTAGTACCGAAACATGGTACACAGGCTACGATCCTTATACACTTGAGCCTGTGAGCAGTGCCAAGACACAACGCGAGAAACTGGCACAACGGCAATTCTTCTTCTGGTACAAACCGGAGGAGAGGCGCAACATTGAGCAGGAACTGAAACGCATCGGGCGACCCGACCTTATCAGCAAACTCTATGCGGGGCAAGGCATGAGCCGCCCGTTCGGCGACAGCCGTGAATATCATAGGGAGAACAAAACCTACAGTCATCCTCGACGAGATAGCAAGTCAAACAGTCCTTCTCAGCGAGATAGCAAGTCAAACCATGACCATTATAGAGAAAAGCAAGATAGGCAAGAAAAGCCCGGAAACGTGCGAGGACGGAATCGTCGTCACTGACCACTACATAGCCGTGGTGGACGGCAGTACAAGCAAAAGCCGTCAGCAGTTTCACCCCACCATGAGCAACGGTCAATACTGCATGCGGCAAGTATGCCAGTACATCGAGTCGATGCCTGCCGACTTGACTGCAGAAAAGTTCTGCCGGCTCATTACCTCATACATCCGGTTTCTCTACAGCCAGTACGATGTCGACATGGAGTTGCTGACAGAGATTCCCACCGAGCGCATGGCAGCCAGTGCGGTCATCTACAGCGTGGGACGGAAGGAGATATGGATGGTTGGCGACTGCCAATGCCTCGTTGACGGAGTGCTGTACGAGAATCCCAAACCTTACGAAGAACCTATTGCCGACATGCGGAGTGCCTTTATCCGTCTGGCACTGCTCAACGGTTCTGCTGCAGAGGAGTTTCAAAACGTTGACAAGGGGCGGCAGTTTGTGCTGCCTGTTCTGATAGAAAACTGCAAGCACCAGAATAAGACCTTTGCAGTGATAGACGGTTTTCCCATTCCCATGCAACATGTGAAGGTGATTCCCGTCGGGCAGGCAAAAGAGATTGTACTAGCCAGTGATGGCTATCCCTACCTAAAAGAGAGCCTTGCCGACAGCGAGCAAGCTCTTGCAAGGCTGATAGAGAAAGACCCCTTGCTCATCCATGAGTTCAGGGCAACAAAGGGAGTCATGAAAGGAAACCGCTCGTTCGACGACCGAACTTATATTAGGTTCAGCATTTAGAAAACCACAGCCTCACTTATTCTCTTCACTGTCGTCTTTCTTCTCGTGCACCACAACCTTGACACGGGAGATGCGCCGTTCTTCCAGCTGAAGAATCTCGAAAGAATAATTCTTGTAGTCCAGACGCTCGTGAATGCCGGGGAAATCGCCTTTGATTTCCAGCAACAGGCCTGCCACAGAATCGGCGTCACCCTCCACTTCCGCAAATTCATCGTCATCGATATTCAGTATTTTGCAGAAGTCGCTCAGCAACGTCTTTCCTTCAAAGATATAGGTATTGTAATTGAGTTTCGAATAAGTTTTCTCCTCGTCGTCGTACTCATCATTAATCTCACCGACGATTTCCTCGAGTATGTCCTCAAGGGTCACAATACCGCTGGTGCCACCAAACTCATCGACGACGATGGCAATATGCACTTTGTTCTCTTGGAACTCACGCAGCAAATCGTCAATCTTCTTCGTTTCCGGCACGAAATAAGGCGGTCTGATCAGGCTCTGCCATCTGAAGTTGGCAGGCTTGCTCAAGTGCGGCAGCAAGTCCTTGATATACAGCACACCACGGATGTGGTCGGTGTTGTCCTGATAAATGGGAATACGACTATAATTGTTCTCTACGATACATTTCAGCACGTCAGCATACGAACTCTTGATGTCGAGGTCGACAATGTCCTGCCGGCTGGTCATCACCTCCTTGGCAGTCTCATCACCAAAACGGATGATGCCCTGCAGCATGCTCTGTTCGTCTTTGATATCTTCTTTGTCAGTGAGTTCGAGGGCCTGCTCCAAGTCATCGACGCTCAACACATGGTTCTCTTTCTGTACCACCTTACCAGCCCAAATACCACTACGCAGCAAGACTGACGACAAAGGCCAGAACACCTTTCGCAGAATGAGAAGGGGACCAACACATCGACGGCAGAAACGCAAAGGATTCTGCCGGCTGTATATTTTCGGCATGATCTCGCCGAAAAGCAGCAGCAGGAATGTCAGCAGCACGGTAATGCACACGAACTGCAACCAGTAGGCACGTCCGAAGTCCACCAGCTTGGCAAACACATAGTTGCAAAGCATGATGATGGTGACGTTGACAAAGTTGTTGGCAATGAGGATGGTGGCTAAAGTGCGTTCCGAGTCGTCGCGGAGCATCTCGATATTCTTATCTGTCACACTCTTCTCAGCATCCATCTCGTTCAAGTCGGAGGGAGACAAACTGAAAAAGGCGATTTCCGACCCACTGGCAAATCCCGAAAGTACCAGCAAAACAGCAGCCAGACAAGCTGCAAATATCACACCTGGTGTAGGTTGCATCAGGTGTACTTCTTGAAAAGCCTCTGCTAGAAATGAAAAATCCATGTCTTAAAAAGGTGCGTTGCCTTCCGCTTGAGACGGTTGTAAGGGTTCTGTTGCCATGTTCCCGCCCGTCTGTGCCTTGGGTGTGAGCATCTCCATATTGTCGACATAAATCTCGGTAACGTATCGACGCTGTCCTTTCTGGTCGTCGTAGCTACGATAGCGGATGCGTCCCTCTACATAGAGTTTGTCGCCTTTATGCACATATTGCTCTACCACCTTAGCCAGTCCGCGATAAAACACCAGGTTGTGCCAGTCGGTATGGTCGGGCACTTGCGTGCCGTTCTGCAATGTGTAGCCACGCTCCGTGGTGGCAAGAGGCAGCTGGGCCACAGCCTGGTCCTGCTCATAATAACGAACATCGGGCTCCTTGCCTACATTGCCTATTAGCATTACCTTATTCATAGCGCATGGAAAAATTATTTGCAATAACCCAGAAACTTAAACTTAAAATTCTTTCCCTTTGCCGAGGGGAACTGGCTGCGCCCGTCAACACGAGTGCGCAGATAGTCGACAATACGGCTGTAGCACTCCATGCCCGAGACGGCCTTACACTGTGCCACGAAATGAGTGTCGCGATACTCGTGTTTCCCGGTAGACGGAATCAGTACCACACGCTTGAAGTCGAGAGCACCCTCATACCATCCCTCGCGCTCCTCATTGAGTCGCACCAGCATTGGTGCTGCATGGTCGCGGTTCTCCACAGGAGCAGGGCGCAGGGCCTTCTTCTGTTTGAAGTCGAGCATGGTCTCGGCCTCGGTCTTGATGATGATGAAATAGACGCGCGGACGCACCTTGTAGCGCTTGGGATAATACATGTCGCTCTCCGCATAGTCGCGGATATCATCGGCAAGGTCGTCATCCATCTCAATCTCCGGGATAGAACTTAGAAAGTCAATAGCATCTTCGACATTATGTACTAATGCCTCTTTATCGAAATATCTTAAATATAAATTCATGGGTGAGAAAAAATTGTTGTGTTTTACTATCCTAAAAAAGAGCGGAAAACGGGAC
>DEFO01000053.1:0-9188 GCA_002350805.1 Prevotella sp. UBA2850 | reverse complement strand
CAACTGAGCTATTTCCGCGTTTTAACCTTTTGCAAGGTACATTTCTCTAAATGCGGTTGCAAAGGTAATGATATTTTCGGAACTGACAAACTTTTGAGGCCTTTTTTTTCGAAAAAACTTCATTTTTCCACTTCCATGTGGCTAATCCATCCGATTTCGATAGTCCTCGTAGCCAAATTCGCGCAGCATTTCCAGCTCGCCATCGCTCCTCACCATGGCTATCGAGGGGTGAGTGATTCCGTTGAATGTACAGGTCTTCACCGTGGTGTAGTGAATCATATCCTCAAAGATGACATTCTCGCCCACCTCCAGTTCATGACCGAACTGCCAGAAGCCCATAAAATCGCCAGCCAGACAGCTATTTCCGCCCAACCGGTAGAGATGCTGCCCGGTGGAGAGTGGCTGTTCTTTGCCATCTGAGATCTCTCCGTCTATGTGTTCGGCACCACGCACCTCTGGGAAATACGGCATTTCCAGGCAGTCGGGCATGTGGCAGGTAAAGCTCACGTTGAGAATTGCCGTGCGTATGCCTTTGTCCTCTACGATGTCAACTACCTGCGCCACCAGCGGGCCTGTCTGCCACGCAAATGCGCTGCCAGGCTCGAGAATCACCTTCAGATGGGGATATCGCTTCTTGAAATCGGTCATCAGGCGGATAAGCAGGGCTACATCATAATCCTTGCGAGTCATCAGGTGTCCGCCTCCGAAGTTAATCCATTTCAGCTGTGGGAACCAGCGTGCAAATTTCTCCTCAATATGTGCCAGCGTACGCTCAAACACATCGGCCCCACTCTCGCAATGGCAGTGGCAGTGGAAGCCTTCAATATCGGCTGGCAGTTCATCAGGCATACGGCTGGCCGAGACACCGAAACGCGTTCCCGGGGCACACGGATTATAAAGCAGCGTCCCCACCTCAGAATACTCCGGGTTCACACGAAGACCGAAACGGACATCGGGGTTGGCTCGTCGGGCCCGCTCATGATACCGTTCATATTGCGACAACGAGTTAAAAGTGAGATGGCTTGAGCAGCGGGCTATCTCGTCGATTTCATAATCGGTATAGGCCGGCGAGAAGGTATGAGCCTGACTGCCAAACTCTTCGCGAGCCAGCCGGGCCTCGCTCAGAGAACTAGCCGTCGTCGAGCGGATATACTCACGAAAGATAGGAAAGGTTTTCCAAAGTGCGAAAGCCTTGAAGGCAAGGATGATTTCAATACCTGCCTCCCTGGCCACCCGGCTGATGAGTTCCAAGTTGCGCCTGAGCAGCCGCTCTTCAACGATATAACAAGGACGGTCAAGTCCCTCGAAAGTCTGTACGTCTATTTTCATGATGAAACGAATGCCTTACATAAATGGAGTTCGATGTATCTAGTCTGAGTTCATCATCAGAAATACCATGCGGCGGCAATCTGCCATTTCTTGGCCGAGCTTTTGGTGTGCAGCAGCTGGTCTTCAGTTCCCCTGCCCCACTCGAACTCGCCGGTCTTGCCCAGCGGCACATTGTAACTGACGCTGATTTGCAGGTGGCTGATGGTAAATCCAGCCCCGAAATTGGCACTCAGGTCTGTGTCGTTGAAATGCCAGTTCACATCGCCCAAATCGTTGTCACGGTATTGCAGGGCGCGGTCGCCGAGGGTAAAAGCAATCTGCGGGCCGGCCTCTACAAACACATTGGCGGTCTCTCCCAGTCCGATGGCATAGCGCAGATTCAAAGGCACATCAAGAGTCTTGTGCTTGAAGGTCTCATTGCTCACCTTATATTCATGCTGGTTGTAAAGGCCCGCCAGATTGATGGCCAATCCGGGCATAGGAAGGTTGATATTGACAATGGGGCCCACGAAGAATCCCATCCGGTTGTCGGTGTCGAAATCACTGCTCTTGAGCGAGAACTCAGAAAGGTTAAGTCCGCCCTTCACACCAATACGTAGTGTCTGGCTCTGCGCTGCGGCGGTGGTGATGCCTAACATGGCAACGGCCACCATCATCATTGCTAATCTTTTCATAGTCGTTTTCGTTTATGTGAACGATGCAAAGATAGGTATTTTTTTCCATACTTCCAAGGATACGATATCCGTAACTGATGAAATACTATTAAAGAAATGTAAAATACCTCTTTATATTTAAAGAAGGCTACTCTGGCAACACAGAGGGCAACTCTGGCAACACAGAGGGCTGCTCTAGGAGGCTCGCCATGAATTCTCCTTCGAAAATCATGAGAGCAACGACGAAAAAACACCCCTACCCGATTTTTCTACAAAAAGTAATTGCATGTTTGAACTATTTTTCTTACTTTTGCATCGTAGAAAGAACAAAGGCGTATGAAACTCGTCATTTTCACCAAGTCCACGTTCTTCGTGGAAGAAGACAAAATACTGACAGCACTCTTCGAAGAGGGCATGGACAACTTGCACCTCTACAAGCCAGGTTCGTCACCTATGTACTCAGAACGTCTGCTGTCGCTCTTGTCGGATGATTACTACAAGAAAATTACCGTTCACGACCATTACTACCTCAAAAACGAGTATGGCCTGGGCGGTATCAACATAGATAATCCAGAATCTCCCCTGCCCGAAGGCTACAAAGGCAATTTCTCCCGCACATGCACCCGTATAGACCAGTTGAAAGAAGCGAAGCGGAAAGCCCGTTACGTCTTCCTCGACTATGTGTTCGACGGCATCACCCTGCCCCAGCAGAAGGCTGCGCACACCCCCGAACAACTGAAAGAGGCTGCCAAGCGCGGATGGATTGACAAACACGTGTATGCCCTGGGCGGCGTCACGCTCGACAACATCAAGGCTGCCAAGGACATGGGCTTCGGCGGCGTAGCTGTCAGAGGCGACCTGTGGAACCGCTTCGACATCCACAACCAGGTGGACTATAAGGAGCTGATTGCCCATTTCGCCAAGTTGCGCAAGGCGGCGGGATAAGGAAATGAACGAGATAATACTTTGTAACTCATTAATCTTATATTAACACATCACACATCATGATTGACCTAAATTCATTTATGGTTTTCTCGGGTACCGCCTCCAGGTATCTTGCAGAGAAAATCTGTCTGAGTCTCGGATGTCCGTTGGGGCAGCTACAGATTACTCACTTCTCTGATGGCGAGTTTGCCGTATCTTACGAGCAGTCGATTCGTGGACGTGACATCTTCCTGGTGCAAAGCACCTTCCCCTCATCAGACAACCTGATGGAACTGCTGCTGATGATCGATGCTGCAAAACGGGCATCGGCACGCACCATCAATGCCGTTATTCCTTACTTCGGATGGGCTCGCCAGGACCGCAAAGACAAACCGCGTGTGAGCATCGGAGCCAAGTTGGTGGCCGACCTGCTGAGTGCAGCGGGGGTGCATCGCGTCATCACAATGGACCTGCATGCCGACCAGATTCAAGGATTCTTCGATGTTCCTGTTGACCACCTGTATGCTTCAAGTGTGATACTGCCCTATCTGCAGAGTCTGCATCTGGAAGACATCGTGATTGCATCGCCTGACGTGGGTGGATCGAAACGTGCCAACAACTATGCCAAGTATCTGGGCTGCCCGCTGGTGCTCTGCAACAAGACCCGCGCACGTGCCAATGTCGTTGATTCGATGCAGATTATTGGCGATGTTAAAGATAAGAATGTCGTTCTCGTCGACGATATGGTCGATACTGCCGGCACGATCACCATGGCTGCCGACATTATGAAGAAGGCTGGAGCGAAGAGCGTACGTGCTTGCGCCTCGCATTGTGTGATGAGCGGACCAGCCAGCGAGAGAGTTCAGAAATCGGCGCTTGAGGAGATTGTCTTCACCGACTCTATCCCCTATCACGACGGTTGCGAGAAGGTCATCCAGCTCACTGTTGCCGACCTGTTTGCCGACACCATCAGACGCGTGTTGGAGAACAAGAGCATCAGCGACCAATATCTTTTCTAAAAAAACAACGGCTATCCCTAAAGAAGCCTCGAGTGTCTTTTATGAAGAACACCAATCTCTAAGAGATCACTCATCAAATAAAAAAAGCATCGGAAACGTACTGTTCCGATGCTTTTTATATAATAGATACCTTTCTTAGTCAAGCCACTTAACATAGCAGAAGTCCTGACGATGCGGCAGCTTGTCGTTCTTCGGATACATGCGGGTGCAATACTTATACGAACCAGCCTCCTTCGGACGGAACTGAGTCTCGAAGGTATAATGATTGCCCTCATGGCCCTTCACATCAAACTGGCGTACATTCACGATACGGTCCTTACCGTCTTTGTCGGCCTTGATAGTAACAAGCTCGAGTCCGATAGCATTGTCAAGTCCCTGCTCATCAATGACGTAACGGACATTGTAGGAAGCACCTGTCTCAACACCTGCGACGGGAATCTCGACGTCTTTCGACACCACACGGATAGCATCCCAACGTTCAGCGACGGTCTCTTTCCAGAGAGCAATCTCCTTGGCCAGACGGTTACCGTCGGCAGAAAGCTCCTTGAAGCGGAGTGCCTCTTTCGTATAGAACTTATCATAGTAGTCATCGAGCTGACGCTTCATGGTATAGTGAGGAGCGATGGTAGCAATAGAATTCTTGATGACCTTGACCCAACCCTCGCTGAAGCCTTTCTTATTCTTCTTGTAATAGAGAGGAATAATCTCATTCTCAAGCAGACCGTAGATGGTAGCTGCATCGAGCTGGTCTTGATAGGCCTGGTTCTGATAGGTACGCTTCTCGGTGAGTGCCCATCCGGCTCCCTTGCGGTAGCCTTCCAACCACCAACCATCGAGCACCGACAGGTTGACAACTCCATTCATCTCGGCCTTCTCACCAGAAGTACCAGAAGCCTCCAACGGACGTGTCGGGGTATTCATCCAGATATCAACACCACTTACCAAACGGCGGGCAAGCAGGAAGTCGTAGTCCTCGAGGAAGATAATCTTACCCAGGAACTCAGGACGCTGGCTGATCTCGTAGATTTTCTTGATAAGTCCCTGTCCGGCACCATCAGCAGGGTGTGCCTTACCGGCAAAGAGGAACTGTACTGGATGCTCGGGGTCGTTCACGATCTTGCTCAGACGCTCCAAGTCGGTGAAGAGCAGATGCGCACGCTTGTAGGTGGCAAAACGACGGCAGAAGCCAATAATCAGTGCGTTAGGATTGATGCGCTCAAGAAGTGATACCACACGCGAGGGATCACCCTGGTTCTTCAACCATGTATCGCGGAACTGCGAACGGATGTAATCAACCAGTTTGTTCTTCAAGCCCATTCTGGTGGCCCAGATTTCCTCATCGGGAACATTATAGATGGCATGCCAGATTTCCTCGTTGCTCTGGTCGCCCATGAACTTCTCGTCGAAATACTTGGCATAAAGTTTGCGCCATTCGGTAGCAGCCCAAGTGGGGAAGTGAACACCATTGGTGACGTAACCCACATGGTTCTCCTCAGGATAATAACCACTCCACAGCGGAGCGAACATCTGCTGGCTCACCCATCCATGGAGTTTGCTCACGCCGTTGACCTCCTGACAGGTGTTGCAGGCAAATGTCGACATGCAGAACTTCTCGTTATGGTCGTCAGGATTGGTGCGGCCCATGCCGATGAACTCATCCCATGTGATACCCAACTTAGCAGGATAGCCTCCCATATACTTGCCAAACAGCGACTCATCGAAATAGTCGTGACCAGCAGGAACGGGAGTATGAACGGTATAGAGCGAAGAAGAACGCACAAGCTCCATAGCCTGATTGAACGACAATCCGCTCTCTACATAATCACACAAACGCTGGAGGTTGCAAAGTGCAGCATGACCCTCGTTGCAATGATAAATATCTTTCTTGATGCCGAGTTTCTTCAACAGCAGCATACCGCCGATACCCAGCAGAATCTCCTGCTTCAGACGGTTCTCCCAGTCACCACCATAGAGAGAGTGAGTGATGGGCTTGTCGAACTCAGAGTTCATCTCATTGTCAGTATCGAGCAGATAGAGCTTGACACGACCTACATTGACACGCCAAACATAAGCATGCACCTGATAGTTCATATAAGGAACATCAATGACCAGCGGGTTGCCATCAGCATCGAGCTGACGCTCAACAGGCAGAGAGTTGAAGTTCTGGGCCTCGTAGTTGGCAATCTGCTGACCGTCCATCGAAAGGCTCTGAGTGAAATAGCCGAAACGATAGAGGAAACCTACTGCGCACATGTCTACATTCGAATCGGAAGCCTCTTTCACATAGTCGCCGGCAAGCATGCCCAGACCACCAGAGTAAATCTTAAGGGCAGAATGAATGCCATACTCCATGCAGAAATAAGCAACAGAAGGACGAGTATTGTCAGGAGTAACGTCCATATAGGCACGGAACTGTGCACATACATTCTTGATGAGCTTCATGAGTGCCTTATCTTTAAGTATTTCTTCCTTGCGCTCATACTTCAGGCGCTCCAAGAGCATCACAGGATTGTGCTTCACCTCATGATAGAGTTCTGGATCAAGGTCGCGGAACAAATCGCGAGCCTCAAAGTTCCATACCCACCACATGTTATGGGCAATCTCGTCCAAGCACTTCAACTCCTCAGGAAGACTTGACCTTACTGACAACTCCTTCCATTGTGGGGCATTTGCATAATCAGCTTTAATTTTCATAATCTTTCGAATGTTTTAGTATTTCTAATTTGTTTGATTCTCAAATTGAAGTACACGGGCAGCAGCCTTGCGCAGGGCAAAGTCATAAGCTTGCTCATAGTACTTGATGAAATGGCTCCAAAGAGCCTTCTTTGACAGACGTTCTGCTTGAGTGCGGCATTTCTTTACTTCGGCAGCATCAAGGTTCGAGTATTCGGCCACAGCATCTTTGATGGCATCGGCCACTTCTGAGTAATTATAATCAGTACGGTGAATGACTTTCACGCCATCGCTTATCTCGCTATAACCTCCTTTTTCACTATTGGCCCATAGTCCGAAACCGGCTAAATCTGTAGTCACACAAGGCACCTTGAAAGCTACAGCCTCTAATGGCGTATAGCCCCACGGCTCATAATAGGAGGGATAGATGCACAAGTCATTCCCCAAAACCATCTGATAATACGATAGGTTAAGCACGCCGTCATCACCTGTCAGATAACATGGCAGGAACACAAGCTTAACCTGATCGTCTTTTCTGTTCTGCATATTGTAGAACTTGAGCATGCCCAATACATTGTCATGACTCATGTTATGCAACCAATGGGTAATCTGTGGAGCTTGGAGTGGAGTGTCAAATTTCTTTCCACTATTCAGACGCTCAACCAAATCCTGACGAGGCTCACCCACCCATCCTGGAACAAGGATAAAAGCAAGCACCTGACGGTTCAGACGGCGGTCTCTCAACAAGCGGTTCATTGCCTCGATATACACATCAATTCCTTTGTTACGGAACTCATACCGACCACTTGTAGAAACTATTAAAGTATCATCATTTAAATCGGTCCCCATCAGCGCGTTAGCAACATCAAGAAGACGTTTACGAGCCAGTTTTCTTTGCTGGGTAAAAGCAGCACCTTTTGGTACAAAACTATTGTCGAAGCCATTAGGCAAAACAAAGTCAACCGATTTATCCAGTAGCTCTTTACACTCGTTAGCAGTAATATCACTGACAGTTGTAAAACAGTCAACATATTTCGCAGTTTGCTTCTCTATGGAATGCTTACTCTGCATATTCAGCTCACAAGCCATCTGGTCGCCATTATAAGCGAAAAGATAATCGTAAAGTGGTTTGTTGTTGCCTGCTATACTCCGGCCAATACTTGTTGCATGAGTTGTAAATATTGTAGCTATTGCTGGAATCTTATAATGGATATAGAGAAGACCTAAGCCACACATCCATTCATTACCATGGTAGACCACTTTAGCTTTTCCATCAGACAAATAATATTGATAGAAACTCTCCACGACCTTTGCTGAAGCATATGAGAACATCGAAGCTTCATCGTAATCACCATAGGCATGAAGGCTGTCTACCTGAAAGTGCTCCCATAACGACGTATAAATCTGATTCTTCTCTTCAAAAAATGGCTTAAAATCTACCAAAATAGAGATGGGCTTACCGGGAATATCCCAACGGCCTACTTTCACATTCAAACCATCTTCAGCCGCCTTTACCCTCCATTCTTTGAATAGAGTGACGTCTTCTTTAAAGTATGGACTTGTTTTCTCACCCCAACAATCAGGACCTATGAAGATAATCTTATCAGGCTTAGCATCCTGCAATGTCTTTGCGCGTGAAGATAAAACCGTATATATACCGCCAACTTTATTACAAACTTCCCAACTAGACTCGAAAATATAATCAGGAACCAACCGATCTTTAGCCATATAAAAAACTAATAATTCAAGGGGGTAATACCACCTTTTGAAAATTTTCCGCAAAGATACTACAAAAATCGTTGATTTCCAATTTTAATGCGTACATTTTTCCAAAAATCGATGATTTCTTGATAAATATTAGTATATTTGCACGGTAAAACTTTACAATATGAGGAAAGCATTCACTATTAGCCTTTTATGCATGATTACAATCTGTGCAATGGCGCAAGAAAAAAGAGCTTTTAAGTGCAATCTATACAATGATGAGTATAAGATTTATTTTGTCCTGAACCTTTACGAAAAGAACGTAATGGTGCCTGGGCAAGAGGTTTTTGGGGAGTTGGACGGATATCTTGGTTCAAAGCAATGCAGCCAAGTATGGGCTGTTTCTGCATCGAAAATAAAGAAAGAGAATGTCGCAGAAATCACTCTCATTAATAATTATGGAAGCGAGGATCTGATAGCAACGCTCACATATAATAAAGACAATACTTACACGTATCAACACATTGAGGGTAGTACTCTTAAATTTCCAGTCAACAGAAAGTGGCAGAAAATTCCCAAGAAACTCATCTTCCAAATACAAAAGGATTAGTTCCTCATTGTGAATTAGACGAAGCTACAGTTTACTTGCATAAGTGTTCAAGAACTAGAATACCCCTAAGAGCTACCTTATTATGAGTTCCAGACAACTGGAATTATATCCATATTCCCCATGTTTCTCATGAGAAGCTGGAGGGACATAAGAGACATGTTCCCTATGAATCATGTCTTCCCTCTCGTTCCTCTTTCATTCTCTTCCCTTTCCCCCTTCCTTGTTTCATTAACTCTGCCACAGGCACAGACACAAAAAAAGGAGCCCCGGCTCGTC
>DEFO01000019.1 GCA_002350805.1 Prevotella sp. UBA2850 | reverse complement strand
CCGGACATCATACCATAAAGGAAACGACACCGGCAACAGCTTCTTGTACTACCTACTTTTTCTGTCTATGTAAATCTTTCAATGAACTCGTTTTAATGATGCCCGCAGGGGGCTTCCCTGAAAGCGGATGCAAAGGTACGGCTTTTTTCCGGAACACCAAACTTTTTCCATGGAAATTTTTCAATTTAACATAAATTTACAGACAAAATTGACTTGCGTCAAGGCAAGGGACAGGCACACCTTATTATATTATAAATATAGGGACGGAAAAAAACGGGAAAGCACAGGAGAAGGCAGAGAGAGGAATGGGAAGGCTTCGTGAGGGGAAACTGAGGCAAGGCCATAGGTGAAAAGGCAAAGTGAAATCAGGAAAAACCAGAGTAACGAGGAAGAAAAAGCCAAGGGAAAAGTGTTCCAAACATAAAAAAAACAACGTTCCTGTGCCTGAAACGAAACTAAATTGGCAACGGAGTGAAACTAGAATGGAAACGGAAAGAGACAGGAATGGCAACTTTGGCACTATTTCGGATCAACCACAGGCGCTCATTCAGCAGCACAAAGGAGGGGAATGAGAAGAAAAAAATAATTAAAAACGAAGATTATTATAGATGAGAGACCGCAATTCGTCGGAAAAATTTTGCCATGTAGAAGAAATTTGATACATTTGCAACTTAGAACATTAACTATCGAGTATTAACACATTATTAAATATATAAGAAATGAACGAAAAGGAATTATATGAAATGATTAACGCACAGGAAGGTTACGGTTCACTGGCCTTCCCGTCGCTGATGCGAAAAGTGTATGTATGGATGGCACTGGCACTGACGATTACCGGCTTTACCGCCTATGGAGTGTCGACCAGTCCGGCCATTTTGCAGGCAATTGCCACAAATAGTGTGCTGTTCTGGGGAATCATCATTGGCGAACTGGCGCTAGTGCTTTGGATCTCAGCAGGCATCAACCGTCTGTCGCTTACCTCAGCAACGCTATTGTTTGTTGTCTACTCAGTACTGAATGGTGTCACCATGTCGTTTATCTTCCTGGTCTACACCATGACATCGGTGGCGAGTGTGTTCTTCATCACAGCAGGTACCTTTGCGGTGATGGCCTTCATTGGCTACACCACCAAGAAAGACCTCACATCAATCGGACGGTTGGCGCTCATGGCGTTGATAGGTATTATCATCGCCACAATCGTGAACATCTTCTTCACCAAGAGCGGCACGTTCGACCTGATACTGAGCTATTTGGGCGTGGCTGTATTTGTAGGACTGACCGCCTATGACTCTCAGAAGATCAAGCGCATGCTGATGATGCAGGAAGACGGTGGCGAGCAGGCACAGAAGGTGGCTCTGCTGGGCGCCCTGAGCCTCTATCTCGACTTCATCAACCTGTTCCTCTATCTGCTTCGCATCTTTGGTGACAGAAAATAACGTAAAACATAAAAAAACTATTAGACAATGAAAAAACTATCTATTTTTGCAGCATCAGTATGCTTCGCTCTGATGAGCTGCGGCGGTCTGGGTGGCACCACAGCAAATAATGGCAGCGATATTCTGGGTGGTATTATCGGAGTATTGACCAATGGTGCCGGCGTTGTAAACGCAGTCTCGAGTGTCATCGGCCTCGACAAGTTGTCGGCACAGAACCTGATTGGCACCTGGAAATACGACGGACCAGGTTGTGCTTTCACCAGTGAGAACCTTCTGGCCAAGGCCGGTGGTGAGGTGGTAGCCGCACAGATTGAGGAGAAAGTGCTTCCGTATTATCAGAAGCTGGGTCTCTCTGCCAGCAACACAGTGGTGACCTTCAACAACGACAACACCTTCTCGGCCATCATTGGCGGCAAGAACTTCAGTGGCACCTACACCTATAACGAGCAGACATCGCAGATTGCCATGAAGGGTCTGTTGCTGAACATCAACTGCTATGCCAAGCGTGAGACAAACGGTATCTCGCTGCTTTTCGAGGCCAAGAAACTGCTGACCGTGCTGCAGACCATGTCGGCCCTGAGCGGCAACACCAGTCTGCAGACCATTGGCGACATCAGCAAGAACTACGATGGTGTGCGCATTGGTTTCGACATGAAGAAGTAATAAGCAGCGATTGCAAAATCGCATAAATATTCAACAAAAGTAATAAAAAATACCCTATTTTTAACCGAATAGGGTATTTTTATGCATTTTTATTTGGTTTTATGCAAAATAATGCATAATTTTGCCGTCTCAAACGAATATAGACACAAAAATGAAAATTAAGAACAGCAGATTAGAGACCCTGAAGATGCTCATTTCGAGCAATGAACTATGCTCGCAAGAGGAGGTACTGCAAGCATTAGAGAAAGAAGGCTTCAAACTGACACAGGCCACGCTAAGCCGTGACATGAAACAACTGAAAGTGGCCAAGGCTGCCTCGATGAACGGGAAGTATGTGTATGTGCTGCCGCAGGAAACCATGTACAAGCGCATCAGCAAGCCGCGCCCCGCATCTGAGATGCTCCAGTCTTCAGGGTTTAAGTCGATCAACTTCTCGGGTAACATGGGTGTTATCAAGACACGCCCGGGCTATGCCAGCAGCATTGCCTATAACATCGATGACAGCGACATCCCCGAAATACTCGGTACCATTGCCGGCGACGACACCATATTAATTGTCATCAAAGAAGGAGTCGCCTATCATGATGTGATTGAAGGCCTGAGCGGAGTGCTGCCCAACATCAAGGAGTATTGAGACCGTTGACTACAGCACCGGTTATACACGATATCATCAAACAACAAACAAATATAATGGAAGAAATACAGGTTGTGGTTGCCGACACATCTCACGAGAAGTATGTCGACACAATCTTACAGACGATTGCTGAAGCAGCCAAGGTGCGCGGAACGGGCATTGCCAAGCGCACACACGAGTATCTGGTGACCAAGATGCGCGAAGCGAAGGCTGTGATAGCACTACAAGGCGACAAATTCGCCGGTTTCAGTTACATTGAGACATGGGGTAACAAACAGTATGTGACCACCTCGGGACTGATTGTGCATCCCGACTTTCGCGGACAGGGCGTTGCCAAGAAGATCAAGGACATGACGTTCACGCTGGCCCGCACCCGTTGGCCTCATGCAAAGATTTTCTCACTCACCAGCGGTGCGGCCGTCATGACAATGAACACGCAACTGGGCTACCAGCCCGTGACTTTCGGCGACCTGACCGACGACGAGGCATTCTGGCGCGGTTGCGAGGGGTGCATCAATGTCGACATCCTTCACCGTACGGAACGGAAATACTGCATCTGCACAGCCATGCTCTATGACCCGGAAGAGCACCTGCCCGCCAAGATTCCACAGGAGGTGCTGGAGCGCATCAAGCGCATTGAGAGCATCGGGCACGTCAGACGCTCAACGCACGAAGAATAGCAGGCTGTTTCGGATTTAAGTTTATTATTAGTTCATTGAGTAACAACAAAAAAGACAAAGATATTATGGCAGACAAGAAGAAAGTGGTAGTCGCCTTTTCTGGCGGCTTGGATACATCCTACACCGTAATGAAACTCACGCAGGATGGCTATGAGGTATATGCAGCCTGTGCCAACACAGGCGGTTTTAGTGCCGAACAGTTGAAAAAGAACGAGGAGAACGCCTACAAGCTGGGCGCCGTGAAATACGTAACGCTCGACGTTACCCACGAGTACTACGAAAAGTCACTGAAATATATGATCTTCGGCAATGTGCTTCGCAACAACTGCTACCCCATCTCGGTCAGTTCGGAGCGCATCTTCCAGGCCATCGCCATCGCCCGTTATGCCAAAGAGATTGGGGCCGATGCGATTGCCCACGGCTCTACAGGCGCCGGCAACGACCAGATACGTTTCGACATGACCTTCCTGGTGATGGCTCCGGGCGTGGAGATTATTACGCTGACACGCGACAAGAAGCTCACCCGTAAGGAAGAGGTGGACTACCTGAACGAGCACGGATTCTATGCCGACTTCACCAAACTGAAGTATTCGTACAACGTAGGAATCTGGGGCACCAGCATCTGTGGCGGCGAACTGCTCGACCCCACGCAGGGACTTCCCGAGGATGCCTATCTGAAGCATGTCACTGCCAAGGAGCAGGAGTCGCTGCTGAAGATTACCTTCGAAAAGGGTGAGATTGTGGCCGTCAACGGAGAGCCGTTCGACGACAAGGTGAAGGCCATTCAGAAAATCGAGGAGATAGGAGCCAGCTATGCCATTGGCCGTGACTGCAATGTGGGCGACACCATCATCGGCATTAAGGGCCGTGTGGGCTTTGAGGCTGCTGCCCCGAAACTCATCATCGAGGCTCACCGCCTGCTCGAGAAATCAACGCTGAGCAAGTGGCAGCAATATTGGAAAGACCAGGTGGCCAACTGGTATGGCATGTTCTTGCACGAGAGCCAGTATCTGGAGCCCGTCATGCCCGACATCGAGGCTATGCTGACCAGCAGTCAGCGCAACGTCACTGGTACTTCCATCCTGAAACTGCGCCCGTTTGGTTTCGAGACGGTGGGCATCGACTCAGACAACGACCTCACCAAGAGCAAGTTGGGTGAATATGGCGAGACTCAGACTGGCTGGACAGCCGACGAGGCCAAAGGCTTTATCAAGGTCTCGAGTACTCCGCTCCGTGTGTATTACGGAATTCATCCTAATGAAAGGTAACCCCCTCCCACCCCTCCCCGAGGGGAGGGCTATACACACACTTTACAATGGCGAAAAACTGTGGGTTTTACAATACAGCATCACCTGACAGGTATGTCCTTCTGAAGGAGTTTGCCCATAAGAACAAGCAATTTGCTACTGAAGCAGAGTCGTTGTTGTGGGAACACATTCGTGCAAAACGATTAGCAGTAAAATTCAACAGACAACACATAATTGGGGATTATATTGTGGACTTCGTCTGTATTGAAAAGAAACTTATCGTAGAAGTAGATGGAGGGTATCACTCTGAGTACGAACAGATAAAGAAAGACGAACTTAGGACTGAGCGCCTGAACGGAATGGGGTTCAACGTTATCAGGTTCTCTAACGAAGAAATTTTAGGAAACATTTTTGGAGTTATCAATAAAATCAAAAACATACTAAATGAGTAATCTAAATAATACCGGGACAGTTTCCCTCCCCTCGGGGAGGGTCAGGGTGGGGGTCCTTGGTGCTGCCGGCTATACGGGCGGCGAGCTCATCCGCCTGCTACTCAACCATCCCGAGGCAGAGATTGTCTTTGCAAACTCAGAGAGCAATGCGGGCAATCTGGTGAGTGATGTCCACGAAGGACTCATCGGGGAGACGGAGCTGCGCTTTACCGACGCCATGCCCTTTGACGAAGTTGACGTTGTATTCTTCTGTTTCGGTCATGGTAAGAGCGAGGCTTTCCTCAAGGAGCACACCATCCCTGAGCATGTGAAGATTATCGACCTGGCACAGGATTTCCGCATCAAAGGCGACCATGACTATGTTTACGGTCTGCCTGAGATCAACAAGGAAGAGATTCAGAAGGCCCGTCATGTGGCCAACCCTGGCTGTTTTGCCACTTGTATTCAGGTGGCCTTGTTGCCAGCGGCACAAATGGGATGGTTGCAAGAAGACGTGGCTGTCAATGCCATCACTGGCTCTACTGGTGCCGGCCAGAAGCCCAGCGCTACCACCCATTTCTCGTGGCGTAACAATAATCTGAGCATCTACAAGCCGTTCCAGCACCAGCATATTGCCGAAATTCGCCAGTCGCTCACGCAAGTGCAGGGCTCTCTGGACGCCGCCATCGACTTCATTCCTTACCGCGGTGACTTTGCACGGGGCATCTTCTGCACGGCTGTTGTCAAAACGCAGGCTCCTATTGAGCAAATTACAGAAGCCTACAAGAGTTTCTATGCCGATGCAGCCTTCACCCACTACTGCGACAAAAGCATCGACCTGAAACAAGTGGTGAACACCAACAAGGCTTTGGTGCATGTTGAGAAATACGGCGACAAACTGCTCATCACCTCAGCCATCGACAACCTGCTGAAAGGTGCTGTGGGACAGGCTGTTCAGAACATGAACATCATGTTTGGCATAGATGAAACAGCAGGACTGAAACTAAAAGCAAGCGCATTTTAAGAAACATGAAACTATTTGATGTATATCCCCTCTTCGATGTCAACATCGTCAGGGGCCAAGGATGTAAGGTTTGGGACGACAAAGGACAGGAGTATCTCGACCTGTATGGCGGCCATGCGGTCATCAGCATCGGCCACTCTCACCCACACTATATCAAGAAAGTGACCGAGCAAGTGTCGAAGTTGGGATTCTATTCCAACTCAGTGGTCAACAAATTGCAAGTAGAACTAGCCGAACGACTGGGCCGCATCAGCGGTTATGACGACTATCAGCTGTTTCTCATCAACAGCGGAGCCGAGGCCAATGAGAATGCCCTGAAACTGGCCTCGTTCACCAATGGCCGCACGCGTGTGCTCTCGGCAGAGAAGGCTTTCCACGGACGCACATCACTGGCCGTCGAGGTGACCAACAATCCGAAGATCATTGCCCCCATCAACGCCAATGGCCACGTGACTTATCTGCCGTTGAACGACCTGCCAGCATGGGAGGCCGAGATAGCCAAAGGCGATGTATGCGCAGTCATCTTGGAGTGCATCCAGGGTGTGGGCGGCATCAAGATGGCGACCAAGGAATTTGCACAAGGACTGCAGGCAGCCTGCAAGAAATACGGCACCATCCTCATCTGCGACGAGATACAGTGCGGCTACGGACGTAGCGGACGTTTCTTTGCCCACCAGTGGCTGGACATTCGTCCCGACATCATCACCGTCGCCAAAGGCATTGCCAATGGTTTCCCGATGGGCGGCGTGCTCATCTCACCTGATTTCAAACCTGTCTACGGACAATTGGGAACCACTTTCGGCGGCAACCACCTGGCATGCGCAGCAGCCTTGGCCGTTCTCGATGTCTTCGAGAGAGAGAATCTGGTCGAGAACGCCCATGTTGTGGGCGAGTATCTCATCGAGCAGCTCAAGGAGATGCAGAAGACCGAAAAGCATATCACGGATGTCCGCGGCCGTGGTCTGATGATTGGCATCGACCTCGATGTTCCCCATAAGGACATCCGCCAACCTCTTATCTACGACAAACATTGCTTCACAGGCTGTGCAGGCACCAATATCCTGCGCCTGCTACCGCCACTCTGTCTGAGCAAGGCCGAAGCAGATGACTTCATCAGCCGACTGAAACAAGTGTTTGCTGAGCTTCGTTGAAGCCACTGCTCGCAAAAGAAATGCGAAGAAAAAAGATAAAAGAAAGAAATTGGAATAATAAGAATAATTTAGGCTCTTCTGGAAGACTAGCAGGCTCTTTTAAAAAGTTGGAAGGCTCCTCTGGATAATGGGAAGGTTCCTCTAGATAATTGGAAGGCTCCTCTAGATAATTGGTAGGCTCCTCTGGATAAGAGGAAGGCTCTTCTAGACAATTGGAAGGCTCCTCTGGAAAGTTAGAAGGCTCCTCTGGATATCCAAAGGAGCCTTCTGATTTGAAATAAGATTATTCTTATTATTCCAATTTCTTTCCTAAATCGCTGCAAAGCTGCATTTCTTCACCATTTCTTTCCCACTCAGTCGCGCAGTAAAGGCATGGTCATGCATCGGGCACCGCCACCGGCACGAGGCAGTTCGGAGCCTGGGAAGGCAGCCACGAATTTCTCGTTGCTGTTCATCAACGCCTTGCCGCTGATGATATCCTCGGCATTGAGCACGTTGAAACCAGCTTTGTCGAGCGCATCGATGGTATGTGTGTTACGCCGGTAGCCCATCACCTGACAGTCGCCCAACGAGAAGAAGTTGGCACCGCTGTGCCACTGCTCGCGCAGCTGCACCCATGAGTCGCTACCGCCGCAGATGACGGGTTGCATCTCCCATCCCAACGACTCCAGCCCCTTCAGGATGTTAGGCACAGAATGATAGCTGATTTTCCCGTTGTCGATGCTGATGAGGGTGGTCTCCTTGCCGGCAAAAAGCCCCTGTTTCTTGAGCATCGGTTCGAAAGCCATGCAATAGTGCTGACCGAGGAAGGTGAACACCATGTCGAGATGGATGAACGAATCGGGCTCCTTAGGCAGTTCCTGCACCAGGATATTGAAGTGGTCGCGCTCCTTGGCAAATGTCTGTGCCATATACTCAATACCTTTCGCATTGGTGCGTATGCCCTCACCCATGCACAGCAGGTCGGGCGAGGCAATGTGCACATCACCGCCCTCAGTACGTGCATGGTGGTTCCATGCGGCGGCATTGAGCAGTTCCACGCCAAAGAAATGGCGGAAGATAGCCTCATAGATGAGCGTCTCGCGCTCACGCACCTCGAAACTCATCGAGTTGATGAGCACCCGGTCGTAGACTGTCGACGACGCATCGCGCGTGAACAACAGGTTGTAGAGGGGTTTGAGCAGGTAACGGTCGTCAGAGAATCCGTCCCACTCTTCTTTCTCGTAGCCCTCAATCAGCACGCGTGCCAACTGCTGACAGTCGAGTTGCATGAGATGGTCAAACAGCCCATTAATCACCTGTTGCTGCTGCGAGGTGCGGCGGTCGTGCCGCAGGCTCTCAACCACCAGATGCTGACGCACTTCCTCGTTCTTGAGCACCTCCTCCAGGATGTCACGCACATAGTAGACATCCGTCCAACGCTCCAGCACCCCACTGAACAAGCCATACTCACGGTCGACCGTGGGCTTGTCCATGATATCGCTGTAGAGAGCCTGCGTGGCGTTGAGCGGAGTCATGCGCTCAATCTCTATACCCGGCCGCCGGAGCAGTACCGCCCGCAGGCGGCCTGTCTCGGAGGCAACGTTGATTTTACACGGTTGAACGCTCATTTATTTCAGGTATGTGTATCGATAATCTGTCGGAGAAACGAGAGTCTCTTTGATCACGCGCGGAATGATCCAGCGAATGAGGTTGAACTCACCACCGGCCTTATCGTTGGTACCGCTGGCACGTGCACCGCCGAAGGGCTGCATGCCTACCACGGCTCCTGTGGGCTTGTCGTTGATATAGAAGTTACCAGCGGCATAGCTCAGCTGCTCAGTGATACGCTCCACGGCCATGCGGTCGCGGCCGAAGACGGCACCAGTAAGTCCGTAAGGCGATGTCTCGTCACAGAGTTTCACCGTCTCCTCCACCTTATCGTCGTCGTAGGGATAGACCGTGATAATCGGGCCGAAGATTTCCTCTTCCATCGACTTAAAGCGCGGGTTAGTGGTCTCGATGACTGTCGGCTCAACAAACCATCCCACCGACTTGTCGCACTTTCCGCCCATCACCACCTTGGCATCGGCAGCCTCCTGGGCATAGTCGATATAGAGTTTGCACTTGTCGAACGAAGCCTCGTCGATGACGGCATTGATGAAGTTCTTCGGGTCTTTCACGTCGCCCATCTTCACCTCAGCGGCCATACGCTTGATATCCTCCAGCACGTCGGGCCAGAGGCTCTTCGGAATGTACATGCGCGAAGCTGCCGAGCACTTCTGTCCCTGGAACTCGAAGGCACCGCTGAACGCTGCCGTAGCCACAGCCTTCTTGTCGGCCGAGGGATGTACAAAGATGAAGTCCTTGCCACCAGTCTCGCCCACCAGGCGCGGATAAGAGATATAGGTGTCAAGATGGCTGCATGCCTGCTGCCACAGGCTCTTGAAGGTAGCAGTGGAACCCGTGAAGTGGATGCCTGCGAAATGCTTCGACTGTGTGGCCACCTCGCCGATGAGAGCACCGCTGCCCGGCAGGAAGTTCACCACGCCATCGGGCAAACCTGCCTCCTTATAGAGCTGCATCAGATAGTAGTTAGAGAGCAAAGCAGTCGTTGAGGGCTTCCACAGCGCCACATTACCCATCAGCACGGGCGTCATGCAGAGGTTCGAGGCAATAGAGGTGAAGTTGAACGGTGTGACGGCCAGCACAAAGCCTTCCAACGGACGATACTCGGTATGGTTGAGCTGGGCAACGCCGTCTTTCGGCTGCATGCTGTAAATCTTCGAAGCATAATGCACGTTATAGCGGAAGAAGTCGATGGTCTCGCAAGCCGAGTCGATTTCTGCCTGATAGATATTCTTGCTCTGGCCCAGCATCGTAGCCGCATTCATGATGGGGCGATACTTCGTTGCCAGCAGCTCGGCCATCTTCATCACGATGGCAGCACGGGTGGTCCACGGTGTGCGGCTCCACTCCTTCCATGCCTCCATGGCGGCCTCAACAGCCATCTCCACCTCTTTCTTTCCTACTTTATGATAGGTGGCCAGTACATGCTTGTGGTCGTGCGGGCAGGTGACCTGTCCCACATTGCCTGTACGGATTTCCTTACCGCCGATGATGATGGGGATATCGACCACCAAATGGCTCTGGCGCTCCAGTTCTTTCTCAAGTTCAATACGCTCGGGCGAACCTTCCAGGTAAGCCTTCACCGGCTCGTTGGCCGGCATGGGGAATGTGATTACCGAATTATTCATTGTCTTATGTTTTTATGAGGTTAATATTTCTTTGTGATTAGTAGGCATGAGCCCTACTTATTAATAGATTTCTGCTATCATGCAGCGGGCACTGCCACCGCCGGCAGTTTCGATGGCAGGGATGTCGGGGGCCACGATGCGCACATCGGTCTCGAGCAGGCTCACCTGCTGCGGAGTGAGCGAGCGCAGAGCTGTCTGGCTCATCACCAACAGCTTCTCGCCATGATCGTTGTGCACCTCGAGCATATTGCCGGCAAACAGATGCATCTGCTCGAACGATATTTCCACCACCTCTTTGCCGTTCTTCTCCAGCAAATTGACGAGTTGCTGTCGCTGAGCAGCATCCTTGATGGAGGCCAGGCACACCACGGCAAAGCGCGTTCCCACATGCATCACCACGTTGGTGTGATAGACGGGCGTGCCATGCTCGTCCTCGCTGTTGAAGAGGAAGTAGTCATAGCCCATGCGCCGTGCCCACTCGTCCATCACCTCACGGCTCGTGCGTGGCGACAGACAGGCGTATGCCATGTGGTGCTCGCGGTCGAGGATGAGCGAACCAGTACCCTCGAGACACAGGTTCTGCGCCTCAAAGGCTGTCAGGTCGACCACCTCGTCGAAAGCCATCTGGCTGAGCAGCGTCATGAGTTTTTCTCGCTCCAGCCTCCGGTTTTGCGCAAACATGGGGTATATCACCAACTTACGCTTGGCCAGACCGGTGTTTTCATCGAGCTGCACATGCGTGGAGAAACAGTTGTTGGGGAATATCGAGTCGGGGGTGAAAGGCTCGGGCGTGTCTTGCAGCACATCGACGGTCACTCCGTTGCGGCGCAGCAGCTCCACATAGGCGTCGAACTCGCCGACAGCCTGCTGCTGAATCTTCAGCGCAGCCTCTGCCGACTCGCTCTTCTGCTGGAACGCATTGTTGGCCGCCGTCTCTTCATTGAAGGCGAAGCGCACCGGCCTCACCATCAGCACATGATTGGTTGTTTGCATACTTTTTTTGATTCAAGATTTGTCAGGAGCCGATATAGGGCTTTCAAGTTGAGAACTGAGAGGTATGATTACCTTTGCAATTAAGCCAAGCTGTAGCACTCAAGCCGGTAGGTCTCTCCCACCTTGGGGGAGCCGGAGGGGACTATAGACAGGAGTCGCATGAAGCGGAGTATTGTCTACAATCCTAAAGAAAGGAAAGTATTGTCCAAACTCCTAAACTCCCAAACTTCTAAACTCCCAAACTCCTAAAAAACTTGTCACTTCTCACTTGTCACTTCTCACTTAGACAAGGCTCTCCATCTCCTCGAATGTCTCCTTGATGATGGCGATGGCCTCGCGCAACTGCTGCTCGTTGATGCAGAGTGGCGGAGCAAAGCGGATGATATGGTCGTGAGTAGGCTTGGCCAGCAGGCCTTTCTCCATCATGCGGATGCAGATGTCCCAGGCCGTTTTGCCGTTGACGGGCTTGGTGACGATGGCATTGAGCAGGCCACGTCCGCGCACCTGCTCGATGAACGGCGAATCAATCTTCTTGATTTCCTCGCGGAAAATCTTTCCCATGGCCTCGGCATTCTCCACCAGATGCTCGTCCTTCACCACCTTCAGGGCCTCCACAGCCACGCGGGCAGCCAGGGGGAATCCGCCGAAGGTCGAGCCATGCTCACCCGGACGGATGTTCAGCATGATGTCGTCGTCAGCCAGACAGGCTGACACGGGCAGCACACCGCCGCCAAGAGCCTTGCCCAGGATGACGATGTCGGGACGGATGCCGTCGTGCTGGCAGCACAGCATGCGGCCGGTGCGGGCAATACCCGTCTGCACCTCGTCGGCAATGAGCAGCACATTGTGCTCGTGGCACAGGTCGTAGCAGGTCTTCATATATCCGTCGTCGGGCACAAACACACCCGCCTCGCCCTGAATAGGCTCAGCAATGAAGGCACAAATCTCGTCGCCCTGCTCGTCGAGCACCTTCTTCAGGGCCTCCGTATCATTATAAGGTACGCGTATGAAGCCCGGAGTGAGCGGTCCGTATTGTGCATACGAGCTGGGGTCGTTGCTCATGGTGATGACCGTTACGGTTCGGCCGTGGAAGTTGCCGTCGCAGCAAACCACCTTGATCTTGTCGTTGGGAATGCCTTTCTTCACGGCGCCCCAGCGGCGGGCCAGCTTCAGAGCGGTCTCCACGCCCTCGGCACCCGTGTTCATGGGCAGTATGCGGTCGTAACCGAAATACTCGTGCATGAACTTCTCGTATTCGCAGAGTGCGTCGTTATAGAAAGCCCTTGATGTCAGACAGAGCACGTCGGCCTGGTCTTTCAGAGCCTTCACAATGCGCGGGTGACAGTGTCCCTGGTTCACGGCCGAGTAAGAAGAGAGGAAGTCGAAATACTTCTTTCCCTCTACGTCCCACACGTAGATGCCCTCACCCTTGTGGAGCACCACCGGCAGGGGGTGGTAATTATGTGCACCATACTGTTCCTCCAGCGCCATCATCTGCTGGCTGGCAGTCATTTTCTCGTTTGTTCCTGTTGTGTCTGTGTTTGTTTTCATAGTGTCAAAAGTCTATATTTATTCAGTTTATTTGCAAATGTAGCGGTTTTTTCTTGAACCGCCATCACAAGCGTAGCTAAATAATGTTAATTCACGGTTTCCTCCTCGCTCTTATCAGAGCTCAGCTTTTTCCCTTTGATGCGGGTCTTGTTGGCTCTCACGGAACTTTCGGTAAGCACGAGGGTGCGCATCACGTCCTCGTCGGTCATGCCCATGTCGTAGAGAATCATAAACACTTTCTGACGGGCGGTCAGCTCATCGTAGTCATTCTCCAGATGGCGCACAAAGTCGGCATGCTTCAGCTTATAGTAACGAACGAAGTGTACAAAGTCCTCCTTTTCCCATTTCAGGGTATTGCCGCCATCGACGGCGATGCTCTCATAGAGCCGCTGCCCCTCAGCCAGCAGCTTTTCGTGTTTCTGCTCGAAGCCCGTCATGTCGCGGCTCAGCCGGTCCAGTTGTTTCTTGTTGCTCTCATTCTCCTGCTGCAGCTGCTCCATGGTTTTCGCCTTCTGCTCCAGTTCCTCGCTCATGGCCGCCAGCTGCTGGCGGTTCTTCCGTTTCTTCCATACTGTCCAAACGGCAAGGATAGCCACTGACAGCAGCAATGCGGCTATCGCCCATGCTGCCCGTCCTTGCTTCTCGCGCAGCTGCTCGTTGGCAAGTTCTTTCTCAAACAGTTCCTGCTGTCCTTTTATGTTCTCCTCTTTCTGCTGTCGGTGCAGGCTGTCCTTCAATGCTGCCGCCCACAAGTCCAGCTCATGCGCAGCCTTATAGTCGCCCTCCTCTGTCTTGGCTTTAGCCATACCCTTCACCACATTCGCTTTCAGACTGAGATCTTTAGTGTCAAGGGCCTTATGCCACATTTCATCGGCCTTTTCTTTATTTCCTTCTTTTGTATAGATCTGGGCCAATGCCTTGCAAAAATAAGGGTCGTTTTCCTTTTCAATGCTTTTCAGCAAATAATACTTTGCTTTCTCGTCATCTCTCCCCATGGCTTCAATTCCAATATTACCACAATACAATGCATATTTTGAGGATGGAACGGAGTCTAACAAAGGAATAATTCTATTAATATAATAGTATGCAGAGTCTTTATTACCAATATCAGAATATATAGAAGACATATTCGACAAATCTGTCGCCTCATTGCGTACGTCGTTCAAACAATGACCATATTTTAATGCAAGATAACCATATCGTTTTGCCAAATCATATTCTTTAGCATTCATATTCATAAATGTCAAACATTGGTAAATATGGTGTAAAATGTCTTTATGACTCTCTTGGTTTTTCAGGGCCAAAGATTCACCTTTCTTCAAATAAACAACAGCCTCTGGTCTTTGATCCAAATCATCTAAGACAAATCCCATATAATAATACGTCCAAATCAATCTCTCATAATCGTTTATCTTCTCATAATATTTTACAGAATGACGAAGGGGGTCAATTGATTTAATAGGATTACCAAGTCTCACATCAGCTTGCATTTTCAAAAGCCAATATAAAGCATAAACATCCTCATTATCCTCTAATTCTTCAGGATTCATATTGTTCAATAGTTTGCATGCTTCCTCGTTCTTTTGTTGTTTTAGCAATTGCTCAATATCGTTTAATTGCTTCCGATATGAATCATCGGAGCAACTTATTATTAATGTCATCAATAACAGTAAGTATAAAAATCTACGCATCTTCCTCATCTTACGACTCAGTTTGTTTTTCGAATACAAAAATAGTACTTTTTCCTTAAATACAATACAAGATGGAGAAAAAAAAGAAAACAGAAGAAATTCCTTGTTACACACTGTTACATTTTCGCTTTAATAATGTTGTTACAAAAATTGAAACACGCTGATTATCAATATTTTTGCCAGGTTTCATAATGTAACAACTCAAAAAAAATAAAGCTCAAAATATTTGGATGAGATAGTTTCTGATTCTAATTTTGCTTTCGGAATTCCAAGCAAAACAAGTAAAAACAACAAAAAGAATAAAGTCATGAAAAAGATTATCACCATCGCTGCCTTTGCAGCTCTGACCATGGGCATTGCCTCATGCACCGACCAGACTCCTCTTGACGAAATGCTGGAGGGACACACAGAGGCGACAAGTGTTGAGGATATCAACAACCACTTCTCTGATGGATATGGGTATGAAGAACTGGAAGTCACACTGCCTGTTTATGACCGGGAATAATAAAAGGTTGGCAAATAAAATAATTGGGATTTTCATTCGTTATCATAATAAATTAAAACCAAAAATTAGAAGACTATGAGAAAAGTATTTTTTATTATTAGCATCCTGGTATCAACGACAATGGCCATGCAGGCTCAGAACAAACTGGGCTATTTTATCGAGGATAATATCCAGATTGGCGCGAAACAACACGGAATGACCACGGTTATGGACAATCTGCTGGTGGGTATTGAGCCCGTAAAGAACCTGAAAGTGATGTTCGACTGGCAAGGCACACTCGGTCTCTATGACAAGAATGATGTAAAGACCTATTATCAGGGAACAGCCATTGGCGGTGGCCTGGGATACAGACTGCTCACCGACAAGGAAGAGAAAGGACTGCTCGGCAGCAAGGACGCACTCGATGTTCGGGCATTGTTCACCACGACAATTGGAAAACCCGATTGGAAGTATAACCAATATAGCATCGGCCTCACCTTGTATGGCTACGACAAGGGAAAGATCAGACCTACTGTCGGAGTGGGATACCGGTATATTGACTCAAGGACAGCAGGCATCAGAAGCCAAAGCACCATCTTTTTCGAGCTGGGCCTGAAACTGTAAGTTGACAATTGACAGAAGCAAATGAGAATAATTATTGGAATCGTCATAACAGCCGCCATGATGGCACTCATCGCATGGCGGCTGCACGGCAACCGTGAATGGAAAGACCCCGACAAGGTGGTCGATGAGTTCTGCGGCATGGAGGACCTGAACAGGTATCACATCCAACATCACTACCGCGACAGCCGCATCATGATCGGCATGGCCATATCCATCATGGTTCTGATAGCTGCCGACATCCTCCTTGCATGACCCCGGCAACGAATAGAACGGGCTCAACGAATGCCGTTTTGCGGCAGAGAAGGAGACGATTTCGGGGAGGGTAGTTTTTGGAAGAAATGAGAAAATTACCAATCATTTTTTAGGTAATTAATTGGAAAAGTTCTTGGAGTGGAACGAAAAATCAGGACAAAATAATCTTTTGGAAAAATGCCATTGACACCTGAATTTCCAATTGATGCCTGATTAGGTTGCAATTAGTCGACTAATTACACTCTAATTAATGCCTAATTAGCATGCAATTAATGCCTAATTGGAGTGTAATTAATGCCTAATTAGAGTGTAATTAATGCCTAATTGGAAAATCCCTCCAAGTAACTGCCCAATCTGAAAGTCAGACGACCTGAAAGGAGCGACCGTTTTGAATCTGTACGACTGGAAGAACTACTATCACAACACTCTTGTTCGTAAAAAAAAGAGTAGCCAGCTCTCCCCCTGGTGAAGTTGGTGGGGTGTTCTTGAGAACAAACAATAAGGAGTGGCCCGATGGCCACTCCTTTATTATAATATTATAATATAAGGTGGAAAGAGATACTCTTTCGGTTCGTTGCTTAGAGGTTGGGGTTGATTTTGCTCCACTCGCTGATGGGAGGAACAAGATCAATCCGAACCTCTAATTTCCCTTCATCTTTTATAACAATGGGAGCGGCTCTGACAGAGCTGCTCCCGTTTTTTTTAATTGATATTGTTCGGTAATTGATAATTGATAATGGACAATTGATAATTAGGCCTGGCGGGGTGAGAGTTATTTTGGCATAGAGTTTTTTCGACATAGAGACGTTTTTTTAATTGATAATTGATTGAAGTTTCGGAGGTACGAGGGTGCGAGGGTACGAAGGTACGAGAATACCCTTGTCTCCGCCATCAGCAGCTCCAAAATATCTCAGAGAGCGAGACTAATCTCGTACCTTCGTACCCACGTACCCACGTACCTTCGAATATAAAGGATGTATAACATCCGAAACTTAAAAACTTTAACCCACATTGCAGCAGACC